>JACVJH010000300.1 GCA_015711895.1 Candidatus Solincola tengchongensis
GCGGTGATGATGCCGGAGGCGGCGGGCACGCCCTTCTCCAGGTTCACACGAGCTATCCCCTTGGAGACCTCGGCGGCCACGTACTCGAAATGCGGCGTGGAGCCGCGTATAACCGCTCCCAGGCAGATGATGGCGTCGTATCTCCCGGAGCCCGCCAACCTGGAGGCCACCAGCGGGATCTCGAAGGAACCCGGTACCCAGGCTACGTCCACCAGGTCCATGTCCGCGTCGTGCCTTTTAAGGGCGTCCAGGGCCCCGTCCAGGAGGCGGGTGCTGATGAACTCGTTGAACCGGCTGACCACGATGGCGAACCTCAAACCCCTGGCCACCAGGTGGCCTTCGTAACTGGCCATGTCCTTCTCCTTTCCTCGCGCCTCTCCTCAGATGTCCAGAATGTGGTTCAACTTCTCCTTCTTGGTCTTCAGGTAGGCGTAGTTCTCCTCGCATGGTTCGACCACCAGGGGTATGCGCTCCACGACCTTGAGCCCGTACCCTTCCAGCCCCACCCTCTTGGCCGGATTGTTGGTCAAGAGGCGCATGGTGGTCAGGCCCAGGTCCTGCAGTATCTGGGCGCCGATGCCGTAATCCCGGGCATCGGGAGGGAAACCCAGCTCCAGGTTGGCCTCAACGGTATCCTTTCCCTCCTCCTGCAGCTCATAGGCCCGCAGCTTGTGAGGAAGGCCTATCCCCCGGCCCTCGTGGCCGATGATATAGAGGAGCACCCCCCGGCCTTCTTCCTCGATCATCTGCAGGGCCCGCCGCAGCTGCAGCCCGCAGTCGCAACGCAGCGAACCGAAGACGTCCCCGGTGAGGCATTCCGAGTGCACCCTGACCAGCACGTTCTCCTGTCCCTGCACCTCGCCCTTCACCAGCGCCAGGTGGCATCTTCCGTCCACCAGGGACTCGTAACCGATGGCCGTGAACTCCCCGTACTGGGTGGGCATGCGCACCTCGGCCACCCGGCGCACCAATTTCTCCTTCCGGTTGCGGTAGCGTATCAAGTCTTCAATGGTGATCATCTTCAGGCCGAAGCGCTTCTTTATCTCCACCAACTGCGGCACGCGGGCCATGGTACCGTCCTCGTTCATGATCTCGCAGATCACGCCGGCGGGATAAAGCCCGGCCAGACGAGCCAGGTCCACCGCGGCCTCCGTGTGTCCGGCGCGGCGCAGCACGCCTCCCTCCCGTGCCCGCAGAGGGAAGACGTGACCCGGTTTGGAGATGTCCTCCGGGCGGGTGTTGGGGTCCAGCACCGTCTTGATGGTCACCGCGCGGTCGTAGGCGGAGATGCCCGTGGTTATCTTTCCCTTGGCCCCTATGGATACGGTGAAGGCCGTCTCGTGGGTGGAGGTGTTGTCCGCAACCATGGGGTGTATGTTCAGCTCGTCCAGCCTCGAGGCGATGCAGGGCATACATATAAGTCCCCGCCCGTATTTGGCCATGAAGTTGATGGCCTCCGGGGTGACTTTCTCCGCAGCCATGAGGAAGTCGCCCTCGTTCTCCCGGTCCTCATCGTCCACAACGATTATGATCCGTCCGGCGCGTATCTCCTCGATGGCCTCCTCGATGGTGTCGAAGGGGCTCTCCTCCGCCTCCTCCGAGGCCACCGTCTCGCCTTCTATCCTCTCCATCATCCGATTCCTCCTTCTCGTGCTCCATTGGATATCCGTCTCACACGAAGCCGCCTTCCACCAGTTTGCGGTAGAGATCTCCGCCCCCGGTGGATGCCCCTTCCCCCACCCGGGAGGAGAATCCGCGTTCCAGGTAGGAGCGCACGTACTTGGCGATGATGTCCACCTCGAGGTTCACCGCGTCTCCTGCCCGCCTGCGTCCCAGGTTGGTGGCCGCCAGGGTGTGGGGGATGACCGCCACGCTGAAGCTCGTGCCGCGCAGGGCGCTCACGGTGAGGCTTATCCCGTCCACAGCCACCGAACCCTTCTCCACCAAGTAGGCGGCTATGCCGGGGGGGGCGTCCATCACCAGGGTGCGCCCCCTGCCCTCCACCCTTATCTCGGTTATCCTGCCCACTCCGTCCACGTGCCCCTGAACCAGGTGTCCGCCCAGCCTGGAATCCAGGCGCAGGGCCCTCTCCAGGTTGACCACCTCCCCGCGGCGGAGGCTACCCAGCGTGCTCCGCTGCAGGCTCTCCGGCGATACGTCCGCCGTGAAGGAGCCGTCGCGGGTCCCGGTCACCGTGAGGCACACGCCGTTCACGGCCACCGACTCTCCCAGGTCCAGTTCCCTCCACATGCCCGGGCAGGAGATGCGCAGGGTCCCGCCCCGGGGGGTGAGATCCGCCTCGAGCACCGTCCCCAGTTCCTCGATGATACCGGTGAACATGGCCTCAGGCGCCTCCCCTCGCCGTTGCCGGCGTCTTCCTTTTCACTACTTCCGCCTCCAGCATCAGGTCCTCGCCCACGCGCCTCAGCCGCGTCCAGCGGAGGTCAAGGCCCTGAGAGGGGTCCTCCACCCGTAGCCCCTCCACCCACGAGCGTGCCTCACGGTCACCGAAGACGCGGGGGGCCAGGAAAAGTACCAGCCTGTCCGCCAGCCCTTCGCGAAGGAGGGAGGCCATGAGCGTCGGTCCCCCCTCCACCAGTAGGTGTGCCACCCCCTCCCTCCCCAGGGCTCGCAGGAGATCCAAGAGGTCCACGCCCCCGTCCGGCGAGGCTCCGCCCACCCAGACCTCCACCCCCCGGCGGCGCAGCTCCTCTGCCTTGGCGGCGTCGTGTTCCGCTGTGGTGGCCACCACCACCTTAGGGTGGCCGCCGCGGGCCAGCCGGCGGTCGAGACCCATGGTGAGGTGTGAATCCACCACCACACGCAGGGGATGGTGGGCGCCCCGCAGGGGCACATGGCGCACGGTCAGTTCGGGGTCATCCGCCTCCACAGTACCTCGCCCCACCAGCACCGCGTCGCTGACGCGCCTCATCTCGTGAACCAGGCGGCGTGCCGCCTTTCCGGTTATCCACCGCGAAACCCCGTTCCGTGCCGCTACCTTCCCGTCTGCAGTGGCGGCAACCTTGAGCGTCACCAGGGGAAGCCCCGTGGTCACGTACTTGCTGTAGGCGGCCTTGAGTTCCTCGCCCTCCTGCCGGAGGATGCCCATCTCCACGTCGATACCTGCGGAGCGTAGCCTCTCTGCGCCTCCGCCCTTGACCTCCGGGTTGGGGTCGGGAGCGGCGATGACTACCCTGGAGACACCGGCCCTAAGCACGGCCTCCGTACAGGGTGGGGTCCTCCCGTGATGGTTGCAGGGTTCCAGGGTGACATAGAGGGTGGAACCCGCGGTCCTCCCACTCGCCTCGGCCAGGGCCACCACCTCCGCGTGGGGGGTGAAGGGGCCTCGATGGTAACCCTTCCCCACCACCTCTCCGCCCCTGACCACCACCGCTCCCACCATAGGGTTGGGGTGGGTCATTCCCTTCCCTCTGGCGGCCAGGGCCAGGGCCAGCCGCATGAACCTCACGTCATCATCGCCGCTGCGTACGGCCTCTTTCACGCATCCACCTCCGCGTGGATCGGGCTCCGGTGCATCCTGTATGTGATGCGGGGCTGCCTTCGGTATCCGGGCGTCCACCGCCGGGCGCTCAAAAGGCCGGGGCAAGATGAAGGGCGCCGGGAGAAAACCCGGCGCCCGCGAGGGGACACCTCCAGGTCTTCTCCCATCCGGACTTTCACCGTCGGTGCCGGAATTTCACCGGCTCTGCCGTAAGGCTCGCGGACTTTCACCGCCGGTCGGGGTTTTCACCCTGCCCCGAAGACCTTCACGTGAAAGATTATATTGCCCCGCAACCCTCCTGTCCATGATGGAGAGCGCCTCACGACCAGCCCCTCCGGACGTTTCCCCAGGTCCGGACGGGGGATCCAGGCGAAGGTCCTCCTCCTAAACCCCGGATCGGAGGCGTCAGGCGAGGAGTGTGCCTAGTGCCCAGCCCCTCCGGGCGCTTCCCCAACCCCGGAATGTGAAACCACCCTCAAAGGGAAGGGGTTCTCGGGGACGCCCACAGGAACGGCCGGGGAAGAAGCGAGGCTTATCACCTGGGTGGACAGGAATCGCCGTAGGCTCGCGGAAGGACAAAGGAAACCGCCGGTGAGGAGCGGGTTCGCCTGCGGAAGGCGCTCCGTGCCTCAAGGGATTTGGGGTGACGAACAGAGCGCGTTCAGCCCTGCGGAAAGGTCGCTTAAAACCCCCAATACGTTCGCCGTCCCGAGATAAAGGAGTTCTGCTTCTTCCGCCCCGAAGAGCGCAGGCCGCAAAGACAAGTTTTGAACTCCCGTTTCGTTATCCCGAGGTCCCGGCTCGGGTTCCTCCTCTCCCCGGAGGCGCCCGCCGAACAACACGGCCAAGCGTAGTGGTACGGCCTTCCCCCTTCCTCTCCAACTCTCCCGGGAAGGCCCTGACGGGGCTACCCTCACCACGCGCAACGGCCTCGCCGGAGTTCCCCTTCCTTTAACTGTCGAGAAGACGGCGGATCTCCTCCGCGGCCCGCCGCGGGTCGGAAGCGGCGTAGATGGAGGAGCCCACCACCACGATGTCCGCCCCTGCCTCCCTTACCAGGGCCAGGTTCTCCGTCTTCACGCCCCCGTCCACCTCCACCTCCACTTGCAGGCCGAGGCGGGCCGCCTCCCTCTTGATCTCCCCCACCTTCTCCAGGGCCTCCGGAATCATGGCCTGGCCCCCGAAGCCCGGCATCACCGTCATCACCAGGACGTAATCGCAGAGCTCGAGGTAGTCGAAGACGCTGTGCGCGGGAGTCTGGGGGTTGATCACCATGCCCGCCCTCTTCCCGTAACCCCGGATCATGCCCAGTATCTCACCGGGATACCTGGTCACCTCGGCATGGAAGGAGATCCAGTCCGCTCCGGCCGCGGCGAAGTCCTCCACGAACTCGGCGGGGTGGGCGATCATCAGGTGCACGTCCAGGGGAAGCCGGGTGATCTCCCTCACCGCCCTCACCACCAGGGGGCCGAAGGTGATGTTGGGCACGAAGTTGCCGTCCATCACGTCCAGGTGGACCGCGTCCGCCAGCCCTTCTATGTACGACACGGCCCTCCGCAGGTCGGCGAAATCGGCGTTGAGCAGGGAAGGGGCCAACTTAATCGCG
>MU158640.1:0-10258 GCA_015711895.1 Candidatus Solincola tengchongensis
TAGTGCCTCGTTAAGCTGTTGCTGCCTCGCCTCCGCCTCCTTCCTCGCCACTTCCTGCAGCTCGTCAAGCGTCTCCTTGATCTCCTCCCCCGTACTCCTGATCTGCTCCACGACCTCCTCACCCGGCCCCTTCACCCCTCCGGCGCCTTTCTTCAGCATTCCTATCCCCACAGCCACGATCGCTCCTCCCAGCAGAAAGGATCCGAGCACTACAATAAGGGCGGATAACCAGAGACGGTCGAGGGCGATGTTCACCAGCAGCGTGACCACGGCGATGATGTAAACCGCCGCCACGGCAATAACGGAAAGGCCGAACAACACGATCGCGGCCCCGACGGCTATGCGCTTACCACTCTCCCTGATCCTGTTCTTGAGATCCTCTCCAGCCGGACCACCCAGGGCGGACAGCTGCGACCTCATCTTGGAACCGAGCCCTATCAGACGCTCGATCCTCGTCTTGAGCTCCGAAATCCCACTCACCCGGACCTCCTTTCCCTCGAAATTGCCTATCCTTGGCCCCCTACCAAGACTTCCGGATCACGTCACCGGTGATTCCCCGAAAAGACTTCTCCGGATGTCCTTTGACTACCTTCCACCTGAATATCTACTTCTCTCGCCCAGCCGCAGCCCGAACCGGCATAATCGTTTCCAAGGGATTTGGACGTGCATAGTTTAATACGTTTGGGTATATATTATCTATGCCACAGGGAAACTGGATAATCTTGCTGCACCTGCTCGCCATCTGGATGAGCGTGGCCACCAGCCTGATGGCTGGATGGTCCATATCCGTCAGTCTATACATATCCCTGCCTCTGGGGTTCATGATCTGGCTCCTCGGGTTCTTCCTCAACCTTCGTCTCATCGAGACCAGGCGGCGAAGGAGGGCCACTCACAGCAGGGCCCACGTGCAGGAGAATTACCGCCGGATCGCCGCCCGTACGGTGATGAACCTGGGTATAGCCCTGGGGTTCCGTTCCTGGCTGACCATGATCGTCGCCGGGGTACTCATCCCTCTTTACGTTGAAGCCGCCAAGAGGCAGAGGATGTACCTGGATTATCTGCGCACGGGGACGCTGAGTGACGCCTTCCCCAACCGCATCCCCCGCAAATAGACTTTCCCGACATCCCGCCTTCACCCCTCGCCCACTATCTCCGGCCAGAACCTGGCCACCATGTCCAGGGCCAGCGCCGGCCAGCAGAAGTCGGGTATCCTCCTCCCCTTTCCGTCCCGGGAATCGTAGAACTCGTAAAACCCTTCCCGGAGGACCATCCTTACCACACGCCGTGTGATCTCCCTGGCCACATCCCCATACCCGTGCTCGTCGAGGGCTATGCACAGCATCCAGCAGAAATTTATCCACACGCAGTGTCCCGCCCAGAGACGCTTTTCCACCCACTTCCCATCCTCCTCCACCTCGTCCAGCGGATTGAAGGGTATGGGATAGGGGGTGAAGAATTCCTGCGGGTTTAGGAGGTGGTCCTCTATGAGCCGCGCCGCCCTCTCCGGAGCACAAAGGCCCCCGAAGAGGGCCATGAGGGAGTCGGCGGTCTTCCTCCCGGCCCGACGGGGCTTTCGGAAACCGAAACGCGGGAAATAGCATCCCGCCTTCTCGTCCCAGCACTCGGAATCCAGGGCCTCCATCAGGGCTTTCGCCCTTGCTTCGTACCTCCTTTCCGCGTACGCGTCTCCCATCCTTCCGGCCAGGAAGGCCATGCTCCGGCAGGCGCGGATGGTCAGGCAGTTCACGGTGAGCTCCTGGCACACGAAGCGGTCGGCCCGGGCCAGCCTTTCCGGATCCCATCCCAGCGCCCGGTTGAAGGCGAAGAGCGCGGTGGGATAGAGGTTGGAGCGCAGCAGTCTCCCTCTCCTCCCGCGCTCCAGGCCCATGGCGCTGAAAAACTGCGGAGACATGTCCGTCCCCGACTCCCAGGGGTGAAATATGGTGACCAGACCGTTCCCGAAGACGTCCCTCCTCTCCAGGAGATAATCCAGGCTCCGGCACATGTTCGGCCAGATCCTCCTCAGCCATTCCCCATCCCCGGTCCTCTCGTACACAAGTTGAGCCGCATAGTGGTAGCTGGGAGGGTCGATCATGTATGAGGCGCCCCGGCGGTCGAACTCCCAGCGCACCAGCCATGTCTGCAGGTTCCGCAGCCAAGGATGCTCGGTGCGGTGGGGAAGAAGGACCTCGTGGGGGAGGTGGCCGTCTTCCCTCACCTGCCGGAAGAGGGTCTCCAGTTCCCGCGCCGCTTTGCGGGGATCGATGTACAGCATGGCCACGGCGTGGAATCCGCTGTCCCAGCCGAAAAGGGATGGGTAGTGGTGAAGGGAGGGCATGTGATAATAGACCTCGCCCTCGTCCACCTCGTTGAGTTCGAGGACGCGGCGCGATTCGCGGTGGAGGTCCCGCCATTCGTCGGGAGAGAGGGGGCCGGGTTCGATATCCGGTCTTGTCATTCCCGGGGCGGTTTCTGATAGGCGGGAACCCCGTACACCTTCTCGTAGGCCCGGCACCATGGGCAGAACCTCAATTTGGATTCCAGCCTCACGATACGGTAGAAGAGGCCCTTGCCCCTTTCCCTTCCCAGCCTGCAAGCCGTGCACTTGTCCCGGCAGAACTGCGCTCTTCTCAGGGTCTTTTCATCCCATTGGGCTTCAACGTTTTCCTGCATTCCGACCTCCTTCACTCGCCGTTCACCGAGGACCTTTCACATTCAATTATTTGCGGCCTGTCGCACCCGTTCCTTTACGCTGTGGGTCAAACCGTCCTCCCGCTCAACGCCCCTCTGGGGAAGAGAGCATCCGTCTAAGGGGGTGGGCCATACCCGGCATCCGCCCATCACCGTATTCCCCGCCGAACGGCGGCGAGCAGGGGTGGATTCTCCTCATTCCCATCCCCTGAGCCCGGCGGCATCGCCGCAACCCATGAAGTTATGCATCGCGCTTCTAATACGGCATCTGGAGGTTTAACATAGGGGCACGTCTAAAAAGAAGTTCAAGCACATGTGTTGCATCGAAAGGTCATCCGGCGCGAGCAGGGCAAGCGATTAAGAAAAAGAGGGGAGGATGAACAGAAAAACCTTATTCACGGTCATGCCGGTCATCTTCGCAGTCTTGGCAGCGTAGATACTCGTCGGATGCGGAAAGGCCAAGTCGAAAACCGGAGATAAGATCCCTGGGTCCGGACAGCGTTCCCCGCGCATCGAAGTGGTCATAACGGGCAGCGGATTCGGAACCACACAAGGTACCGGCGTTGTGCTCTTCAGCGAGAGGCAGGTCGACGTCTTCTCATGGTCCGATACCGTGCAGGCCGTCAAGGTTCCCTCCGATATGGCCGAGGCCGCTTACGGTATCAGGGTGGAAACGGGACAGGGCATCAGCAACGAGGTGGAGTTCAAGGTAACACGCGAAATATGCCTTGTCCCGAAAATCACTTCCCAGGAGCCAGCCAGCGGGAAATCCGGCGGCCTGGCTGAGATCTTCGGTTCAGACTTCGGCAACAAGCAAGGTAGCAGAAGGTGCTTTTCGGCAAAGACGCACCGAGGTGAAAAAATGGTCCGATACTTTCATCATCTTCGAAGTACCGCCCAGCATACCCCCGAACACGTACGGGGTCACGGTCAAGACTCAAGCCGGCCTCAGCAATGAAGCCATCTTCAAAATTGGCAGCGACGAAAAACAGAAGGGCATAAACAGGCGATCATCGATTACATGACGGCAAAGGTATTTCCACCGAAGGTTCCCAAAGCCTGACGGTGAAATTACTGAAACGCAGCGCATTGGATTCCAGCTGGGAAGCCATCAAAGTGAACGTACCGGGGAGTGATCCTTTGGAGGCCGTATAGGTGGTCAATCAAATGCTGGGAGGCTGGAAATGCCTGGGTACCGGGGCGCCCCCCTAGACCGATGTGGAGTTCAAAGGAGAGGCGATACCTGCGGACCTGAAGGACATCTGAAAAATCGAGGGCGGCCGGTTAAAAACGTACCGCCCGGTAAGAGAGCGAAAACCGTTCCGTAAGTGATTAAAGGAAAAAGCGGGGTGCCATCGCCATGTGGCACCCTGCAGTCTTGCTCCTACTTTGAATAGAAGGAGGGAGTCGGCCTGTAAGCCGGATTCTGTACCCGGGGAGCCAGCCCCGGGCGGTGGTCATCCATCTGGGACCGCCGTTACCGGCGGCCTCATGCGGCCTACCCGAGCCTCAAGCGCTGCGGGCCACAGCATCGGCTCCTACTTGGCCTTGCTCCGGGAGGGGTTTACCAAGCCGGCCCTGTCACCAGGACCGCTGGTGGGCTCTTACCCCACCTTTTCACCCTTGCCCCTGCCCCAAATGGGCGGTGGGCGGTCTCCCTTTCTGTGGCACTTTCCGTCGGGTCACCCCGCCTGGGCGTTACCCAGCTCCCTGCCCTGTGGAGTCCGGACTTTCCTCAGGCGTGAGCAGCACGCCCGCGACCACCCGGCCGGCTCCCTCCACACTCCATTATATGAGACAGGTCCATCCCGGGAAACGTTCCGGCGCGGGGAAACGGAGTGCGTTGGAGGACATCCAGGCTTTCCCTCCGCGCTTAAGCGGGGTGGACGAACGCTCAAAGGGGAGTCGCAAGCCCTCCCTCAGCAGGGTCCGGCAAAGGCCGGAAGAGGGTCGAGCTCGCAATGGATGACACGTAGCGCGCTCCACTTTATTTAGAAAGCGCCCGGCATTCGATGTGTCCCAACGCCGCCGAAGGCCTGCATGGGAACATCCTGGTGCGCGAACAGGAACAAAATCGTGGGGCTAGCATATGGCATATGAAGACGTATGCCGGCCTGCCAGCTGCGGTCAATCCACGATGCCCTCCCCACTTTCAAGGCGACCGGCATTATGTCTCGAAAGGCAGAGCCTTTCTACGAGCCTCTTTGCTTCTGCTCCTCCTCCTCGGCCATCTTGATGAACTCGGCCCAGTTCTCAGAGAGCTTGGCCTCCCCCTCGTAACGGCCCATGGGAGTGATGACCGGCTTAGGGCCTGTGCCGTCCCACTCCTTGTCCGCAGGCTCGAAGCTGTGCCCGGTGACTTTCCCCTCCTCGTCGAAGTGGAACCACACCCTCTGGGAGGGGTTCTCCTCCTGGGAGAGGAAGGCCTTCATGGTGAACAGATGCTGCGTCTTCAGGTAATCCCTGACCGCGGACATGACCCACCTCCTTGCGCACCCATCCGAGACCCGGAGTTTCAACGCTCGCCAATTATTCTAACCACAGGTCCGCTAGCCTTCCAGTTACTTAAGTTAGGTAAGCATTTTCGCGGTGTCGCACCCCAAACCTTGCCGAGCGGAAGTCCTCGATATGCTTCCGGAGTGGACCGCATTTCCGGCGTAACCGGGGCCGGCACAAGAAGGCGGGGCTTGGGAGTACCTGTTCCTGACGCGGCATAAGATGGCCGGAATCGAGGTGCCCGACATTCCCGCGATTGGATACCGAAATATAACTATCTATTACCGCTATCCATCACCGCGGCATGAGGTGGCCGAAACCGCAGCGCTCCAGCAGGTTGTGTGCCGCACCTCCCAGGAGGTCCCTCTCTATCGCCTCTCCGAACCCGAAATAGCGCAGGTCCTCCCACAGGGCGTGATGGTACCCGAAGCCCACCGGGAAATCCGTGCCGTAGAGGATGCGGTGGGAAAAATCCTCGAAAAGGCGTCGGAACCAGGGGTAGTTCTCCTCCACATCCTCCACCTCCAGGCTCTCGGCCACGGGAGGACGCGGATCCCCCTTCGCCTTGAGGTCCTCGTAGATGCGCATGCAGGAGATGGAGTTGGTCATGTCCAGCCAGAAGTTATCGTACTCGCTCAGCAGCCGGTGGGCGAGGCGGAAGCGGGGAAAGAGCGCGTGCACCGCGACCACCTGCATGCCGGGATATTCGCCCAGCACCCTTTCCATCTTTTGAAGGTCCATGTACATGCCGTAGAAGACATCGAAGCCTGTGTGCACTAAGAAGGGCCGCCGGTGCTCGTTCAGGACCTCGAACATGGGCCTCATATCGTCGTCGAAGGCGGGGAACCGCTGCGCATAGGGATGAAGCTTCATGCCCAGGAACCCGTACTCCTCGATGCACCGCCTGGTCTCTTTCTCCTTGTTTGGGGTCTCGATATGGAGCGAACCGAAGGGCACCGCCTCCGGAATCCCGGAACAGAGGTCGCGGTTGAAGCGGTTGAGCTCCTCCGTTTCCTCCTCCCAGAGGGGAAAGACCAGGTTGAAGAAGAGCCGGATGCCCGATTCCCTAAGGGCTGATACTATCTCCTCCGGCGTGATCTCCTCGCTCACCGGGAATCCCGGAGTGAACTTCCTGACCCAGCGCACCAGGCCGGCCATGCGCCGGGGCGGGAGGATGTGCACGTGGGGGTCGATCCACTCCATCCCCTCCTTCTGGGCTCCCGTCTTCCCGCCCATCCAGCGATCGAGGACGGCGGCCTGCGTTTCTGGAGCCTCCCCTTCCCCGGCCTGCTGCGATCTCTTCATCTGTCCCTCCCTCCCTCTCCAGCTGCGTTGAACACCTGGGCCGGCCGGCTCCCCGGTAGGACCTCCGCGAGATTTTCCAGCATTATATTACAACCTACACCGTCAGTATCCGGGCGGATGACGGGAAGCGGCTCCAAGGTATATATAAACGGAGAGGAAAGGAGTCGAACATGCGACGTGCCTTGGTCAGGACGACGGCTCTCTTGTTCCTGTCCCTCACCGCCTTGTCGCACCCCGCATGCGGGAAAGCGGACCTGCGCGCCGAGCTCGTCGAGCTGCTGCGGGAAAAGGCGGGAAAGATAGAATCCCTCACTTTCACCTGCCGGACGGAGGACGGCGAAAAGGTCTACGGCGAGGAATTTCACCTCCGGTTCCCGGACGAGTACCGCTACCGGTTCCTGGAAGAGAGGAACGGGGAGATGGTCCCCACGCGTTACGCCGCCCAGTCGGGGAACCGGGTGGTGCGCGCCCGGCTGGAGGGCTCGGGCTCCGACATCTCCCTGCAGGCCGAACTCCTCGAGGACGTCCCGCCCATCCGTGGCACCGGAGTCTACCTTTCCCTTTACCATATGATGGGAAACGCGGATTATTACTACTCCCTGCTCTCCATGCTGGAGGGCGGCTCCCTGTCGGTCGTCTCCCTGGAGGACCGCGAGGGCAGGAAAACCTATCACCTCCGGTCCGCGGAGGGGCTCAGCCCGGAGACCGAGGTGTGGCTGGAAACCGAGAACGGGCTCCCGCTGCGCAGGGAGTTGGTCCTGGAGCAAGGAAGAAGGGTGGTCTTCAGCTACGGAGACCTTTGCGTGGATCCACCTCTCCCACTGGAACCCTTTCCGGAATCAGCCGCGGAGATAGCCGCGGTCTTCGGCCGGACCGGCTCTCCGGTGAGCCTCGACGTCAAGGACGGAGCCTGCCGCCTCGGCCCGGCCTCTTTAACGCCTGAGGGAACCGGTTTCTCTCCCCTCCTTCCCGAACTGGAGGGGTTCGAGGAGGCCGGCTCTTTCTGGAGAGACCCCGCGGCCTCCGACCTCTCAGCCTCCGAACGGTCGCTGCGTTTCCCGGAGGGTTTCCGCGAGTTCTACCTCCTTTTGCGCCAGGGTAGCCGACAGGCGGAAATCAGGGAGGTCCCACGGGTGGAGGATTTCGGATATTACACTTCCGGCCTGGGCCTGCTTTCCGGAGCCTACCTTGTCCAGCAGGAAAGGTTCCCTCGGGAGGCCGCGGATGCATCCTACACCGTAACCTTCAACCGCCAGGAGATGCAACTGGTCGCCGGGGAGGTGGAGATAACCGTGACCGGCGACCTCTCGCGCCAGGAGTACGAGGAGTTGGCCCGGACCTTCCAGTCCCTCGCGGAAGGTAATCCCTGAACCCGTACACGGACGGTATCAACGGCTTGGTTCCAGGAGGCGGAGGGTCCACCCCAGGGGGGTGTGGTAAGGAGGTTCTCCCCTCAGGGCAGCTTCCAGGCGGGCGACCACCTCGTCCGAGAAGGCGTCCAGCATGCGCTCACCGGCCTCGGGCGAAGCGGCACGGGGCTCGCCGATATAGTTGGAGGGGCGGCTCTCGGTGACCCAGCAGAGCATCAACCCGATGTAGGAGAGGTCCTTCCCCACCTCCTCCCCTCCAAGCTCCCGCGCCAAGCGGCCGACGAAACCCAGGAGGATGCCGGGCCACCGCCTCGGGTTGATGGAAACTCTTGCCAATTCCTTCCAGGAAGCCCTCACCTTCTCCGGGTGAGCCCTGAGCATCAGCGAGGTCTCGTTCAGTCCGGCATGGCAATCCTGGGCGTCACCACAGGCTCCCGGTCCGGCCCCCAGGCGGGAAAGGAGGTCCGGGTCCAGCTCCACCATACGCCGGTAGAAGGAGAGAAAAGGGGCCACGATGTGAAAACCACGTTCGCGGTACAGCCTGCGTACCGCTTTGGCCGTGGCTATCTGGTGACGCGGCCCGCCGTGGTTGTCCACCACCAGGAGGTACCGGAAGCCGCGCCGGGCCAGGAAACCGGCGATGCCGCGCAGAAGGAGGTTCACCGCCCGGCTGTCCACCTCCACCGAGCCGGGTATGGTGTCGCTACCCACACAGAAGGAGGGAAGGACGACGAAGCCCAGATCCGGATTCCTCCGCGCCGCCTTTGTCAGGGCGCGGTCGCGCACCTCCTCCGCCACCCAGACGTCCGTGCCCATCGGAAGGTGAGGGCCGTGGACTTCCAGAGGGCTCAAGGTGAGCACGAAAACCGTCTTCTCCCGGTCCAGCGCGTCGATCTCCGGGCCCGTGAGGTCCATGAATACTAGCCGCTCAGCCATGACGGAATTATAACACGGACACCTCGATCGCACCCCAGAGCGGCGGTTGATATAATGAAGGCCGCGCAGGAAGGGACGTGGTAGGATTGAACTTCGATTTCGCGGAAATAGACGCCATAATCAACGCTCGCTCCCTGGCCATCGTGGGGGCTTCGGGAAAGCCCTTCAAGTTCGGCTCCCTCTTCACCGCCTCACAGCTGGCTTTCGGCTTCTCGGGACCCTTATACCTTGTGAATCCCGGCGAGAGGGAGATAATGGGGCATCCCTGCTATCCGGATCTGAACTCCCTTCCCGAGGTGCCCGACCTGGTATATGTTACCATCCCCGCACATCGTTCCCTGCACATCCTGAGGGAATGCGCTCGCCTTGGGGTGAAGGGCGTGGTGCTCCTGGCCGCCGGATTCCGCGAAATAGGCGAGCAGGGAGCGGAGCTGGAGGCGGAGGCCGTCAGCATCGCCCGCCGGGGCGGTTTCCGCATCATAGGGCCCAACTGCTTCGGCATCTACAACCCGCGCAACCGCCTTACCCTGCTCCCGGGTCACGACTTCAGCGATTCCCCCGGTGAAGTGGCCTTCATCTCCCAGAGCGGCGGATTCTCCGCTCATGTGGCACGCATGGCGGGAGATCTGGGCATCCACTTCAGCGCGGTGGTGAGCTACGGGAACGGGGCCGACCTCAACGAGGCGGACCTCCTCCTCTACTTCTCCATGGACCCGGCAACCCGGGTCATCTCCGGTTACCTGGAGGGGATTTCGGACGGCCGGAGGTTCTTCGCCGCGCTCAAGGAAGCGGCTTCCCATAAGGACGTGGTCATGTGGAAGGTGGGAAAATCGGAATCCTCGAGCCGTGCCGCCCTCTCCCACACCGGCTCCCTTTCCGGAGCCTCCTCGCTCTGGGAAGGTCTCTTCAGGCAGTGCGGGGTCATTGAGGCCTCCGGCGTGGAAGAGCTCTGCGACGTGCTCCTGGCCTTGAAGCATCTGGGGAGAAGGCCCGGTAAAAGGGTGCTCATCTCCGGCGGAGGCGGGGGATTGGGCGCCTATGCGGGTGACCTGGCAGAGGCGGAAGGCCTCGAAGTGCCGCTCCTCCATGGCCATACGGAGGCCCGCCTGCGCGAGATACTCGATTACCCCGGGTCCTCGGTTGGCAATCCGCTGGATATCGGGACCCCTCTAACCCACCTCCCGGTCTTCGAGGCCGCCATTCGCGAGGCGGCGCTCAACCCGACCACTGACGTGTTGGTCTTCGACCTGGCCCTGAACTTCGCCCACGGGCTTTTCGGTGACTCCGGTCTGGAAGAAGCCGCGAATATCCTGGTCAGGATCAGAAGGGACACGGGAAAGCCGGTCGTCCTGGTCCTCTATTCCCGCGCCGTGGGCTTGAAGGACATGGCCGTCGAGGAGCTCTCCCGCAGAATGCGGGACAGGTTGCTCTCCGGCGGTGTGCCGGTGTATTCGTCCATG
>MU158640.1:10268-14672 GCA_015711895.1 Candidatus Solincola tengchongensis
CTCTCCCTAGGCAATACCTGAACTCTCCTTCACCATACCCCGAGCCCATCCGGACGAGACGGGAGACCGCCTTACGACCGGGCATGTGGCCGGAATCGGTATCGCATGGATATATTGCAACACCATATACTATTGACATATATATCAGATATACATATCATCGAACCATCGACACATGATTGACCTCGGAGGCGCGTTGAAAAACTATCTCAGCACTTATCAGGTGGCCAAGACCCTGGGGGTCAACATCCAGACGGTCAGGCACTACATTCGCAAGGGGGAGTTAAAGGCGGCTCGCGTCGGGAAGAAGTACATCATCACCCAGGAGGACATCGACGCCTTCCTGGCGGCGCGAAAGGAGGTGAGGAGCCTAGAGAAGATCGGCCTGACGGAAAAGGGGCGCCAGAGGGTGCACGAGCTCAAGAAGAACGCCTTGAACGTGCTCACCTATCTGGAAGAGTGCCCCGGGGCGGATGTGGACGAACTGTCCGAATCGCTCGGCCTGAGCCGCAAAGAGGTTTTACGGGCGTTACGGCGCCTGGAGGGGAAGAATCTTGCCTACTGCGAACCCGGCAGGGAAAAGGTCGACCGTGCACGAGACCCGTGGTATGCCGCCCCACGCGGGAAGTGACGGAGCCTGAAAGCTCCGGTGAGGTGGATTTCGACCGCCGGGATCACGAGGCAGAAAAGGGGGGTTTATCCATGACAGAAAGTTCCATCACCTTGCAGGAATTCGTGGAATCCTACGTGCCCGGACTGGTCTCCAAGCGGTTGCAGGAGAAACCCATCCCGGACATGGAGGGAACCGACTTCTCCGTACAGCTGGTGATCAAGGGGGAGAGGAGCCTCGTCTACGGCATATCCATCAAGGACGCCCGTGAGATCACCGTCCATCCCGGCGGGCTGGAGAATCCCATGCTCGAGGTAATCATCCCGGAGGACGTCATCCGCCCCCTTGTGGACATGGTCAGCTCCTTCACCGGGCGCAAACAGTACGACGCGGTAAGCGCGGCCAAGGGCAGGGTGACCCTGGAGATGGGCATGCCCGGCAACTGGACCCTGCCGGTGACCGTGAGGTTCAACGGGGCGGATTCCCCCAGCGTGACCATATCCGCCTCCTCGCAGGACTTCGCCAAGATGGCCACCGGCGAACTCAGTGGCCCCATGGCCTTCATGCAAGGAAAGGTGAAGCTGGACGGAGACATGTCCTTCGCCCTCTCCCTGGCCAACCTGATGCCCTGAAGCCGGGAAGCCGAGCCGGCCTCCGCCACCGGGACACCCTCCTGCTCCTCGAGGGCACGCACCTCCGGCGTCCGGCGGAGGCCGGCTTTCACGCTCTCCGGGTTCCTGCCGCGGAGAAGGAGTTCTCACAACTCCCGCAGCCGGTCCTTGATGATCTTCCCCCCGGGGTTCATGGGGAGGGGCATTTCCGAGACCACCACGTAATCCGGCACCTTGTAATCGGCGATCTTCCCGCGGCAGAACTCCACGACCTCCTCGGGGCTCAGCGAATGGCCGGGCATGGGAAAGACCACCGCCTTTATCTTCTCCCCGAGCACGGGGTCGGGCACGCCAACCACGGCCGCCTGCAGCACCTTGGGGTTGGTGAGTATGAGGTTCTCCACCTCCACGGAGTAGACGTTCTCCCCTCCCCGCAGGATCATGTCCTTCTTGCGGTCCACGATGGTGTAGAAGCCCTCCTCGTCCTTGACCACCACGTCCCCGGAGCGGTGCCACCTGCGCCCTTCGGAATCGACGACGAAGCTCTCGCTGGTCTTGTCGGGAAGGTTCCAATACCCACGGCACACCCCCGCGCCGCTTATCAACAGCTCCCCCGGCTCGCCCACCGGGACCTCCCGCAGCTGCTCATCCACCACCTTGAAAAGGGTGGGGGGCGTGGGCCAACCTATGGAGGAACCCCTCTTTATCACCTGCTCCGGCGGCAGCAGGGAGCCGGCACCGATGGACGTGGTCTCGGTCATGCCGAAGCCGTTCCCTATCTTGGCGTGAGGAAAGTCCTTCAACATCAGCTCGCCCAGCTCAGGCGGCATTGGGGATCCTCCCTGGAACATGACCTCCAGATATCCTGCCTCAACCAGTTTCTGGTAATTGGGCTGCATGCGCAGCAGCCAGAACATGGCCGTCACGCCCACGAAGAAGTTCACCTTCTCCTCGATCATGCTCTCGATGACCTGATCCGCCTGAAACACGGGCAGCACCACAGCCGAGGCGCCCAACAGGCAGAGGTTGAAAAGGGTGTGTAGGGCGGTCACGTGAAAGAGGGGAACGGATATCATCTGCTTTATACGGTATATGTCGTCCATGGTATATTTTTCCGGCAATAAGTAGGGCATGCAGCTCAGGAGGGCCTGGGCGTTGGTACACACGTTGCGGTGCGTGATGATGCTGCCCTTGGGACGACCCGTGGTCCCGGAGGTATAGCATATGCTGCAGATGTCCTTCTCGCCGACTTCCACATCGATATAGGGAGGGGCCTCGCGGGCCAGGAGGGCACTGAAGGGGACCGTCCCCTCTTTCCCTTCATCTCCCGTGGTGACTACCTGCTCCAGGCTTTCCAGTTTATCCCGGAGGGGTCTCACCCTGTCGTAGAGCTCGTTCTCCACGATGACCAGCCGGGAACCGGAATCCCGCAGTTGATAGGCGATCTCATCCGTCTCCAGCCTGGCGTTGATGACCACGGAAATGGCGCCCACCGCGGCGATCGCCAGGTAACTGATGCAGAACTCCGGATTGTTGAGAAGGATCATGGCCACCCTGTCGCCCTTCCGGATGCCGTATTCGTGTCTCAGCGAGGCGGCCACTTTGCGCACCGCCTCGTCGAGGCGGCGCCGGGTGTACCTCTGGCCAAGGGTCGGAAAGATGAAGATCTCCTGATCCGGGAATTTGGCCAGCCCCTCCTTGAAAATGGCGGTGAGGTTCGGGTATCTCCTTGCGTAAGCGGTTTCCAGAGCGCCTTCGAACCACTCGTCTATCACGCCGTCCCTCGGCCAACCCTCGCTCAACATGCCGCCATCCCTCCTCCTGCCCGATTCCGCAGCCCTTCAATCGGAACGTCGATTCCGCGAAATGATGATACTAAAAGAAATGATATTCGCATTCTGGGGAGGAAGGCAAACCATCCGGAGATCGCGCTCTTGCTTCATTTTTTTCTGCTTGCATTGTCAGGTCGGAAGGCGATCTCCCAATACGGGCCAGAGCGGAACACATCACAGATGGTTCCCTGGGCCGGACCTCGGGGCGCCCTCTCCATTTATCCTTGACCCGTCCCGCGCCGGCGGAAGTTCGTGGTTTCATTGATGGATGCCAAGGCGACACTTTTGTTCTACCTTTCCAGCTTCTGCCGGTAAGCGATGCACGATTCTTTCCCTGAGGGAAAGAGGGAAGAAAACCGGCCGCCGCCGCTCCGCGTTCCAGAAAACACCCGTCCAGGGGTATGATACCGGCAGGCGGCCATGCCGAGGCGAGCGGCGACCACAGATCTCTCCCAAATTGCCATGGAGGTCGTGTATGCTCGGACCACAAAGAGAGGAAAAGGGGATCAGGGAAAGGCTGGAAATTCCCTCCGGCGCGGCCAGGGTGCTGGTCTTCGCGGAATCCAGCCACTGGGATCCCGACTGGCTTCTGACCAGCGAGGAATATTACCGCTTTCGGATCCGGAAGATCTTCCGGAGGATGATGCACTGGTTGGAGCGGGAACCCAGGAGGGTCTTCAGCATCGAGTCCGTATTCTTTCTCCGCATATACTGGGAACGGAATCCGGAAGACAGGGAGAAGCTACGTGAATGGGTCAACTCCGGCCGCATCCGTCTGAGCGGCAGCGGCGTTAACACCCCGGATACCCTTCTTCCCCCGCCGGAGGCCCTTATCCGGGATTTCCTGCACGGTCAGGAGTGGCTGCGAAGGAACGGGATGCACCAGGAACCGCGCCTGGCCTATCTGCCCGACAACTTCGGAAACAGCCCTACCCTCCCCACCATGCTCCGGGCCATGGGCTTCCGGTACGCCGCTTTCAGCCGTATCGACGGGCTACTCTTCCCCGGCTCGGATTACCGGCCGCCGGGAAGTTACCCGCTGCGCGGTTCCAGCGCCTCCCTACTGCTCAAGGACAGGCGCAGCGTGGATTTCATATGGAGGGACGCGAACGGCGAGGAAGTCGTCTGCCACCTCAACCCCTATACTTATGGGCAAGGGGACACCCTCATCAACGGCGGATGGGCTCGATGGATGGGATTTAAGGTCGGGCTCCCCTCTCCCTCCTTCGACCTTGCGCGGTCCATGCGCAGGATCACAGGCTTCGCCCGGAGGCTCGAACCGCTCTCGCCCACGCCATACATGTTCTGCCCCATAGGCCTGGACTTCAACGACCCCCTCCCCCCCCTGACC
>MU158640.1:14696-25820 GCA_015711895.1 Candidatus Solincola tengchongensis
GTCAACGCCTCGCTGGAGGATTATCTGGACCTGGTCTCCGCCCACCGGTCCCGCCTCCCCGTGGTCCAGCTCGATCCCAACCCTTACTTCATGGGCTTCTACCTCTCCCGGCCCGAGGCCAAGCAACTCTGGGATTCCGCTGTCCGCTGCCTGGTGACGGCGGAGAAACTGCTCGTGGAGCGCGAGATGAGGGCATGTGGAGATGGAGACGAGGGCCTCTGGCGCCGGTTGAGGGACCTTTGGGACGAGGCCCTCATGGCCAACCATCACGATTTCGTGACCGGGACCTCGCCGGCCAGGGTATGGGAAAGAGAGCAGAAGCCATTGCTCCTGCGGTGGCGGAGGGAGTCACGCGAGCTGCTGGAGGAGGTTCTGGAGAAAGGAAGGGAAGACACGGTCATAGCCATCCCCGGTCTGCACGCGGACGCCCCTTCACCTTCAGGCGACGGGAGTCCCGATCGCTGGAAGGCGGGAAACGTACGCCTCCGGCCTGCATGGAGGTTGAAGGACGACCGCCTTGTCGTGGAGACCTCCCGTTACAGGCTGGAAATAGACGGGCGGCGTGGAGGATGCATCTCTCGCCTCACGGACCTGGAAAGAGGCGTGGAGCTCTTCAACGGACTGGCGAACGACGTGGTGTCCTACCGGGACAGCGGCGGCCTCTGGCGCATGGGCCACGAATTCGCCGGGGGCTCCTTCCGTGAGACGGCGCGCAGCTCGGACAGGACAGCCGTCGTTCGAGTGGTGGAAGAGGAAGGCTCCCTCCGGGTAGAGGTGATCTCCGACCTCGAGGGGAGGAGACTGGTCAGATGGATATGGTGCCGTGAAGCGTCTCCACTCCTGAGGATGAGGGTCGAGGGGCGCCTCCCCGACCACCGCACCGCATCGGTCCGTTTTCCCCTGACCGGGAAAATCCGGCGTCTTCTCATGGAGGTCAACGGTGGACTGGTATGCCGCCCGCTGGAGAAACTATACCGTCCCACCTTCTGGGCCTCGGGCCGCCTAGTGATCCCCGAGGACGACGACGGGAACTGGGACATCGCCTTCCTCCCGGGCGTGCCCTCCTGCGCGGCCTTTGTCCGGAGCGGTGGTATGGAGCTTGGGGTTATGCGCAACGCACCCAGGGAACGGGCCTTCGGGATCCTCCCCCTGCTCTCATTTCCCGCCAGAGGGCCGGACCGCGGCCTCCAATCTCACGACTACGGACTGCTTCTGCGCCCTCCTGACGTGGATGAGGGGGCACTCCGCGCCTGCCTGAGGGCGGTGTGGGAGGATGACGCCCTCGCCTGGCCCGCAGGCTGGAAGACCGTCCCCGAAGACCTGGCTGTTCTGGCCGCCAAGAGGCCCCTCCGGGGGGATGGGCATATCCTCCGTCTCTTCTCCCCTCTTCCCGCCTCGGAAAAAGTGGTCATCTTCCGTGAGGACGCGGACATAACGGAGGCCTTCCTCTGCGACGCCCGGGAAAGGGAAATGGAGAAGCTGACCGTCTCCGGAGGCCGGGTGTCCTTTCCCATGAACTCCCCCATCGTGACGGTCAGAGTGTTCATTGAACGGAAGTGGGGACCCGTCACAGATTAGGACCGACCGGATAGATCCCGTAGCACCACCATCGAGGCCGGCAACATCACGATTTTGGAGTTTTCTCCGGACCGAGAGGTGTTATTCTCGGACTTGTAAAATTACCACAAAATGGTATTTTTCGAGAGCCTTTTAATAAGACCCGGTGAATCCGCCTATGGTCAGCCACTTGTCGTTTTGTAGGATCTGTTCCTATCAGTCAGAGTCCCCTTTTAAAAGCGCTCACCGGATCTTATTATTTTTATGGGATTTCGGACAGCCGATGAAAAAGAGGAGAGGGAAAGGAGGTACGTTGAAGATCAGGCTTTTTTCTACCGCTGCCGTCATCGTCCTGGTGATAGCCGGCCTCCTGCCGCTGGCCGGATGTGGGAAGAAAACCGAAACGGGCGGAGGACCGGACACCGTGGTGGTCAAATTCTTCGAGGCCTCCCTGGCGGAGGACGCCGACCTGGCATATGAGCTCCTGAGCCGGGAAAGCCGTGGAGAAGTGGAGGACAAAAAGGAGCTGGTAGAGGGGTTCTCGGAGAGCCTGGACAGCTACTCCGTCGGGCACCCGGACATCTCCGGCGACAAGGCCAGGGTCCCGGTGACCCTCAAACTCAAGGCTTTCGAATCGGAATTGAAGTTCGACATGATACTTATCACCGAGGACGGCGCCTGGAGGATCTCCCTGCCGGAGTCGGAAGCGGAGATGGAGAAGGCCATGGAGGAGATCTTCAAAGGGATAGAGCCGCCCGATTGAAGGGCGCGAAAAAGGGAGACGTCAACCGTCTCCCGGGTGGGAACCTTCCATCAGCTCACTCTCTCCAGCCAGTCCCTGATCTCCCGGTAGTCCAGGAGACCGCGCAAGGCGCGGGCGCAGCGCGAGGCCGAGGTGAAGACCGGAAGGTCGTTCTCCACAAGGCAGCGTATGGTGCGGCTGGCGGTCCCCAGGAAGGACATGACGAGCAGCGGCTTCCGATGTTCCAAAGGCACTTGGGCCAGCTGCGGGAGAAAAGAGAGGAACTGTTCATCCCAGGCGTCCTCCATAGGAGCGAGTTCCGGGAGCCGCTTCTTCAGGTTGGTCCCCATGTCCGCAGCCCCGAATATACCGTAGATCACCGCCCCGTCCACCTCGCCGTAACGGAAGGCCTCCTCCGCAATCTCTTTATAGATGGCGATATTGGTCTCGAAGGTGATGTCCACCGGGTTGGCCACGGAAGTGAGAGGACCGGTCCGCTCCCGCAGGGCCTTCTGAAGAGAGGGGGAGAACTCGGGAACCCTCATCCCCGACTTCTCCAGGTGATAGGCAAGCGAGGTCCCGGGGCCTCCGGAATTGGTGATCACGGCTATACGTGGGCCCGGGGGCAGCGGTTGGGTGGAAAGGGCCCATAGCAAGTCCAGCATGTGGTCTATGTCCTCGGCGCGGATCACGCCCGCCTGCCTGAACAGCCCGTCGTAGAGCTCGTCAGGCCCGGTGACCGCGCCAGTATGGGAGAGGCTGGAACGCGATCCCGCCTCCGTCCCGCCCACGTACACGGCGACCACAGGCTTGCGCCGTGCCGTCTCCCTCGCCACGGCGATGAACCGCTCCGGCCGACGCACCGTCTCCACGTACAGGCCCACGGCCCGCACCTCATCCTGCTCGCGGAAGAACTCCAGGCAGTCCACGAGGTCCAGGTCCGCCTCGTTGCCCACGCTGATGGTCTGGCATATGCTCATACCCTGCGCCCTCAGGTAGGGGTTGAGCATGGAGGTATAGGCTCCGGACTGGGAAGCGAGGGCTATGCCTCCCCCGAAAGGCGGCTCGGGAATGGTGGTGGTGTTCAGGGAGCGCATCCGGTTCATGACCCCCACGCAGTTGGGTCCCAGGAAGCGCATTCCATACCTGGAAGCTATTTCCTGTAAAGCCCGTTCCCGCTCCCGTCCGTTCCCGTCCTGAACCTCCTTGAAGCCTCCGGAGATCACGATCACGCGCCGCACTCCTGCTTTTCCGCACTCCTCCATGATGCGCGGCACCAGATGGGTTGGCAACACCAACTGGGCCAGGTCCACGGGACGGCCGATCTCGGATATGCTGCGGTAAGCCGGGAGCCCCATGACCGTTCCCTCCGTGGGATGTACGGGATATACCTCTCCGTCGAACCCTCCTTCCAGGAGATTGGCCAGCTGCATACTCCCCATTTTCAGGGGATTGTTGGAGGCCCCGTAAAAGGCGATGGACCTCGGGTTCATGATCGTCTCCAGCGGATGCACGGCACCTCCTTCAGGTCAAAATCGATCTATCGAAACGTTTCCCCACCCTCTTGAAAAGGAAAGGTGTCGCCGGGGGCATGCCGTCACGTCCCGGCACGGTAATAGACATGGAGCCTCACGGTGCGCAGGTTACCGGGCATGGCCGCGTCCCTGAACTGCACGTAAACGCGGCGCCATCCGGGAGGCCCCTCTTCGAGCCTCCAGGGGAGGACCAGAACCTCGCCGTCACGGCAGGGAATCCAGGACGCTCCGGAGAAATCCGGCCGGTTGGAAACGCGCACGTCCATCAGGCCCGCTTCCTGGTCGTGAGCCCGCAGGGTGATTTGAACCACCAGGCGGTCCGTCACGCCTCCCCCGTCGCCTATCCTCGCCTCGTCCACGACCGGCCTGCCACGGTCTCTGCCTGCCGCGTATACCCTGATGGGGAGCACGCTGCCCCCCGGCAAGTCCGCCAGCACCACCACCATGCGCTCTCCGGAATCGGCGTCGTACTGCTCCAGGATACGGCCGTTCCTCACCGCATAATAGGCGCCTCCGGAGAGGTACCTCATGGGGAACTCCAAACGGCAACCGTAGAGGTCCATCACCGCTCCCGGTTGACGCAGGGTGTTCCTGGCCTTGCAGGTCACGTCGTCGAAGGGTCCCTCCAGGTTCAGGGGGAGCGGTTTGTCGAAAGCCCCCTCCCCATTCCGCAGCGGTGGTCGAGGGTAGGAAGGATTGGTGGAATTGTCCTGTTCCATCCACTGGAGCACAGGGCGATTACGGCGGTATTTCGTGTACTCGTTGACCTCACCCGCCCCAACCGCCAGGCCCTCCCAGCCGGGGATGGACCACTTGCGGTCGGGATCCCCTTCCGCCCCCGGAAAACCCCACTCGGAAAGGCGGCAATCGCGTATGGTTATGAGGCGGAAGCCCGCATAGCCCTGGGAGGTCCGATCCAGGAGCAGGGAATTCCCGTCCACGGGGATCTCCGCTCCGGTGGTGTTGATGCACACCACCTCCCCCGGCGAACTTCCGTAAGGGGCCCACTCCACGCGGTTCACAGCGTCGCTGTGGGTGTGACCCGTGGCCACGAAGGAGACCTCGTACTTGCGCAACAGGTACATGAGCGCCTGGGAACCCTCCCCCTCTCCCGCCGCGAGCTCCACCAGCCCGAGCTCCTTGGCATTGGCGAAGGCCTCCGGAGGTGAGCCCGCGGTGCGCAAGGGATCGTGGTGCATGAAAACGGCCTTCAGTCTCCGGCCCTCTTCCCGGGCACGCCGCAGCTCACCCTCCACCCAGGCCAGTTGCCCGGTGAAGCCGTCGCCATCGGGGTCCGGCCCCCAGGGCCAGGGCGCCCATCCCCAGGGATCCCCGTCCCCTCTGACCTGGCCATGCCACTTGTGGGGTATGATCACCTTAAGGGGAAGGAAGATATTGGTAAAATCCGCCAGATAACCGTTGCGGTCGTCATAATCCCTCGCCATCTCCGGGAAGAGCGATGTGGCCAGAGCCCAGAGGATCGGGTTGGCGTCCGAGGGCGCGAAGGGCTCAGGCCCGTCGGGATCCAGCTTCTCCCAGTCCAGCGTGTTCACCGCCAGGAAGGTCATGTCTCCGTAATCCCAGGAATAATACAGGGGCCCGAAGAGGTCCTGCCATATCTCCTGCCCGTCGTCGTGCTCCACCACATGCCCGTCCCAGCAGTAACCGTCGTGGTTGCCGGGCACACAGAATACGGGCACGTTGAGGGCCAGGAGCTCGTCGTACCACCAGGTGTACTCGAACCGGTACTCGGTGCCCGGATCTCCGTTGACGTCCCCCCAGATCCAGGTGTCCTTGGGGTAGGTGTTGAAGTTCTTCTGGGCGTAGACCGCGTCTCCCGTGAAGACCACGAAATCGGGGTTCATGAGGTTGATGGCCTGAAGCTCCTCCTGCAGGTAGATGGCCCCCTCGTTCGTCTTCCCGTCACCGTCCAGGTCCATGGGAAAACCGGGATACCCGAAGGCGGAGAGGTCGAAGCGGCCGGGAGTCCCGGGTCGGGGCTCGCGCAGTTCGAAGGAGTTGTAATCGAGGTTCAAGCCGTTCCTTATCTCCGGCCCGTAGACGTGGGTATCGGTTATGTGCACGATCCTCAGGTCGTCGCTATACCCCTTGATCACCTGGAGGGCGTGGGGCTGATGGTCGGCCAGGCGGAAGGCCGAGGACACGCGCTCCGAGAGGCAATGCACGTGGAGGTCATAGAGGTCCAGAGGAACGTCTAGGGGCACCTCCACCTCGATGTGATCCACCTCGAACCCGGACTGGCCGAAGATCTCCGGCCAGCGTCGGCTGGGCCCTCGCCTGACCCCGACGACCGTGAGCCGCCTGGTGTTGACCACCGTGTGCACCGGGTTCCGATAGGTCCCGTAAGAAGGGCCGCCCAGGCGGTACCATTCGGAAGGCGGGTCATCGGGGTCACCGGGCACCGAGCCGTCGTAATTCTGTTGGTTGGCCGCCACCGATGTGGTCACCAGGACCTCCCAATCCTCCGGACGGTTCACGGATTCCATCTCCGGCCGCGGGGCCCCGGGCACACCCTTCCTCCAGTCCCACTCGATGACCAGCCTGGAACCACGTGGTACGATGGCCGGGAAACCGAAAGTGGGATAGATGAGCTCATTGATGCGTTTGGCGACTTCTGGAAGCGAACCGGCGGGGTTGAGCTCCGCGGCCCTACAGGTCTTTCCGCCCGGGCTGGATGAAACTCCCAGCAGGGTCGCCAGCAGCAAGACGCAGAGAAGGGACCGAAACGTGAGGTGAAAGGATTCTCTGCGGTGTGGAGTTCCTGAAAATCCCCCTGTCGGCATCCCCCGTCACTCCTTTTGCCGCCTTCGCCACCGTCATTCCCTGATTTCACCTCGATTTTAGTACAACATCAAGGGGTTGGGAACATGAAGGGGAACGGGCCGCGCGCCAGGCGGCAGGAAGCGGTCGGGGCCGGCCTCACCTCAGGCCGTAACCGCGCTCTTTTTCGCCTGCCCCTTGGGGCTCAAGGAGACTTCCAGCACTCCATCTTCCGAAAAATTCCATTCCAGGTGGGTATCCACGTCATAGGTCATCTCGTAGAGCCCCTGGACCAGGCCGACCACCATCAGGTGAAGAAAGGCGTTCTCGATGCGGAAGTATAGCCCTCTCTGGTTGGATCTCAACTCCGTGAGGTTCCCCAAGCCTCGCAGGGCCAGCTGGTCCCGCATGTCCAGGCGCCCCATTCCCTCGATGCTGTAGAAGCCGGCGCGCACGAAGCGCCTCTGGGCCTCTATGAACATGCCGGGTAAGTCCTCGCCGAGTTCGTTCTCCAATTCGCCGAATATGGCGTCCACCTCCATCCCGGTCATGATCATGCGCTTTCCGGTGGTGGAGCCCAGGATTATCCCGCGCTCCGGGTGCCAGCGGTAATTGGAAAGAGCCAGAGGTCCGCCGCAGCTCTTGCACCTCTCCAACTCCACGTCTCCCTCCCTCACGGGGAAATGGCGGAATTTCAGCCTGCCCTTGAGCTCCTCCGGGTGCGAGGAGACGTAACAGGTTATCTCGTAGAGGTCCTCGGTGAGCCTCCGGTACTTCGCCGCGAGGTCACAGCCGAAGAGTATCTCGAAAGCGCCGGCCATGTCCCCACAGGCCAGCGGCACCGAGTAGGGTTCGGAGATGGTCTCCACCACATAGTCGTCGACATCCTTTTCGAAACGATAATCGACAACCTCGTACCTTCCGTAACCCATGAGCCTGGCCGTGAGGCGGAGGCCGTCATTGACCGGCCGCCAGTCCAGCTCACGGCGGCGCAGGAGCTCCTTGGTCACGTCGGGTATCAGGCTCCCCAGATAGGCCCGCACGGCCCTCCTCTTGGCGGTTATCAGCATGTGCTCGATCGGAAGGCCTATGAGTTCCTGGACTCCTGCGAAAAGGGGATCGAGGTTCTCGCATTCCACGAAGACCATACGGTTGCGGCGATCACGGCTCTGCACGATGATGCCGCCGTTAAGCCACATGTGTTCCGAGGTGATATGGCGGGGAACCCCGCACTCCGGGCATAGCTCTATGCCGGTCATGCCAACGCCCCTTTCTCCCGTCCTCCAACCTTTTCTAGAAAAAACCCCGTGCACCGTTACACTTCATCACGGCTAAATTATCGTCCGATTGCGGGATGCGTATAAGACAGTACCAATCGGTACGTTCAGAGTGGGCGACGAAAGAAAAGGTGGACCGCGGGCACTCCCGCCGCAGCCGGCGCCGCCTTATTCGTGCCCTGTCGAGAAACCCCTCGCCGTAGAGGGCCGCCCTGAAGCCGTCTCAGTCAGAGAGGGAGAATTCCTCCCTTATGAAATCCACCCAGGGCTTGAAGGCCTCGACCTCTTCCGGGGGTATCTCGTCCAGGAAGATGGTGTCCACCATTCCCACCAGCTCGGTGAGTCGGGTGGCGGCCTTGGCGTAGCGCACGATGGTGGGCAGGTTGCCCTTCAGTCTTATCTTCCCCTGGATCATCCCCTTCGTGGCATCCAGTTCCCCGGTCATCACCTGCTTCCAACGATGGTAATCCGCAGTCAGTACGTAATCGCCCTCCTCGCCCACCGACCTCGGAACAAGGCGCACAGAGCGGCATTCCCCGTTCCACAGGTCCAGCATGAGGTACATGTCATCCTCCAGCCCCACCCCCGGTTCGGGGAGGATGTGGATGACCACCGATCCTTCCCAGCCCCTGGCCAGCCTGCGGTAGGTCTCGTCCTCCTGGATGAGCTTTCGGTAAGCACCTATCCAGGCCGGGGTGCCCATGATGTAGGGGGGCTTTTCCACCTCCGACAGATCGCCCACCAGACCCTCGAAAGCCTCCTCCCATTCCGCGGTACCGTAGACGTAAGCCATCTCCGCACCTCCCCTTTCCGTTCTCCGGATCGGAAACCATCGCAACCCCCCGGCACAGTCGAGGCAAATGATAGCACCCTGGCCGGCCCCTTTCCGACGACCTCCACACCTCCGCTCCCACGCGAACCCCCTTTTCCCTCAACGTAACGGCAAACGGCGTGGCTATTGAACTGACACCCGGGTACCGAAAGGCCATGCGCATCGACCCGCCCGGGGGGGACTGTTCTCCTTGCACCTCTACGCCTAGCCGGCAACTCCCGTTACCCTCCGTCAGGCCCCGCCGATCAACGGGACGGTGGGCCGTTTAAACATCATCCCCAGGAGGTATAAAAGAGGCGCGAGATGGAAGCAGGACATGGATATGAGACCCGGTCCCGGGAATGGCGAGGGAAATCCAGAAAACACTTTCGAGCCGCTGGGAGGGTCAGATTCCCGGATCAAGACCGCGCTGCGTCCGCAAACAGGCCCTCGCCTTTCGGGTATGATCGACTGGAGGGAAAGCAAAGGAGTCGAGAGGAGATGAAAATTCTGCGCACTCCCGATGAAAGGTTCAATGACCTCCCCGGCTATCCTTTCGAGCCGCATTACACACTCATCCCGGACGGAGAGGGCGGCTCCCTGCGCATACATCACCTGGACGAGGGTGACCCCGACGGAGAGGTGGTGCTCATGCTCCACGGCGAACCGTCCTGGTCTTACCTCTACCGCAAGATGATACCCATCCTGGTGGAAGCCGGGTTCCGCGCCGTGGCCCCGGACCTGGTGGGCTTCGGACGTTCGGACAAGCCCGCGCGCCGCGAGGATTATACCTACGCACGCCACGTGGAATGGATGCGGGAATGGTTGAACCGCACGGGATTGCGGGATATAAACCTGGTATGCCAGGACTGGGGAGGGCTTATAGGCCTGCGGCTGGTGGCCGAGCGCCCTCACCTCTTCTCCCGGGTGGTGGCGGCAAATACCGGCCTGCCCACGGGAGATTACCCTCTGGGAGAGGCCTTCATGGCCTGGCGTAGATTCTCCCAGGAGACTCCCGAGCTGCCCATCGGAAGGATCATCCAGTCGGGTTGCGTGAGTCCTCTCCCTCCCGAGGTGGTCGCCGCCTACGAGGCCCCCTTCCCGGATGAGAGCTACAAGGAGGGGGCACGCATATTCCCCTCCCTGGTGCCCATATCCCCCGACGACCCCGCTGCGGAGGACAACCGCAGGGCCTGGGAGAGCCTGCGCCGCTTCGACAGGCCATTCCTCACCGCCTTCAGCGACGGGGACCCCATAACCCGCGGGGGCGACGCCCTGCTGCAATCGCTGATCCCGGGTGCCCGGGGGCGGAAACACGTGACCATCAAGGGAGCAGGTCACTTTCTCCAGGAAGACAAAGGAGAGGAGCTGGCCGCGGTGGTGGTGGACTTCATCCGTGGAAGCTGAGAGCGTGCGGCGAGCGAGCTTTTGGGGAGGTGCGGGAATGTTCGACATCCTGATTCGAGGGGGCCGGGTGGTCGACGGAACGGGCGGCGCGCCCCGCACGGCGGATGTGGCGGTCAAGGACGGGAGGATCGCGGAGGTGGGGAACCTCTCCGAGGCCCAATCGCTCGCCACCATCAAGGCGGAGGGAAAGGTGGTGGCTCCCGGTTTCATCGACATCCACAGCCACAATGAGCTGTACGTCATCCGTGACGACTACCGCGAACTGTTCGAGCCCTATGTAAGGCAGGGCATCACGACCTGCGTGGTCTCCAACTGCGGATGGTCACTGGCCCCCTGGCCGATCCGACACGATGAGCTTTTCCGCTCCACACTTCACAGCATGGGCGTCTCACGCGAATTCCGTCCGGAGTGGGAAACCCAGAGTGAGTTCATGGAATGGCTGCGCAAGCGCGGGTTGCCCATCAACTTCGTGCCCCTGTCGGCTCACGGACCCATCCGCATAGCGGTCATGGGCCCACAGGCCCGCTTCTGCACTCCGGAGGAGCTGGAGAGGATGAAGGAGCTGGTGCGCCGGGACATGGAAGCCGGGTGCCGGGGCTTCTCCACCGGGCTCACCTACTGCCCGGGCATGTACGCCCACACCGACGAGCTGGTGGAGCTGGCAAAGGTGAGCCGGGAACACGGCGGCCGTTACGTGAGCCACGTCCGCTCCCTGACGGACACCTTCGACCGCGCCGTTGAGGAAGCCGTGGAGATAGCCCGGCGCAGCGATTCCCCGCTCCAGGTGAGCCATTTCATGTGCGTCCCCAATCTTGGACGGATGGCCGACCTGGTCTATGCGGCAACCGGCTTGATGGAGGTGATCAACCGCGTCATCCCCCTTCCTGGGGTTCCCAACGGGGTGCTGCTAAGGGCATATGAGGTCGTGGACAGGGCGCTGGACGAAGGCATTGACGTGGGGCTCGACTTCATCCCCTACGTGATGGGCAACACCACGGCGCCCCAGCTCTCCCC
>MU158640.1:25830-31288 GCA_015711895.1 Candidatus Solincola tengchongensis
TGGAAGGGGGCACCGAGGCCCTCATCAGGCGACTGAGTGACCCGGAGGAGAGGGCGAGGATAAGGCACGACGTGGAAACGGTCACCGCCAGGTGGCCCCACTGGGAACCCGGGTCTTGGGCCTCGAACTACATCAAGTGCCTGGGATGGAAGATGCTCTCCATCCTCTCCGTGGGAAGCGAGAAGAACCGGCACATGGAGGGCAGGCGAGTAGTGGACCTGGCCCGTGAGGCGGGCAAGGACCCCTTCGATTTTCTGGCCGACCTCACCGTCGAGGAGGAGGGCTGCGTGGTCTTTCTCTTGGGAATGCCTCCTCGTCCCTGGTCGGAAAAGGTCTTCCTGCGCGGGCAGGAGCACCCCCAGCGCTCGGTGGGCGCGGACGTCCTCTTCCCGGAGAAAGGCTCTCCGCCCCAGACCGCCTACGGCACCTTTCCCCGCATCATCCAACACTACGTCAGGGAGCTCGGCCTGTACACCCTGGAGAACGCCGTCCATCGCTGCACCGGCCTCGCCGCCTCTCGTTACGGGCTGGAAGACCGGGGGGTGATCAGGAAAGGCGCGGCAGCCGACCTGGTGGTCATGGACTTCGAAAAGGTGCGAGACAATTCGACCTACGACAACCCGCGGCAGTACCCGGAGGGCATCGAGTACGTGGTGATCAACGGACAGGTGGTCCTGGCGCAGGGGAGAAGGGGGAGTACAAGGCTGATGCCCTGCCCGGGCAGGTCCTGGCGCGTTGAATGACGGCCCGTGAATCGAGTTCCGGATCGCGGGCGTTTGGGACGGGGTGTGGACTCGGACGTCCTTTATCACCGAGAGCGTGGGCCCCTTTTCCAGGCCTCCTACTCCTTGAACGCCCTGCCGGTTCCCCGGTTCACTCCGCCAGCTCGACCCTAAAGCGGCAAACGGGGTCCCCTTTGGTCAACAACTTGGTGAAACCCGTGGTCCTGAACCTGGGGTTCAGCTCCTCGAGCATGCCGACCAGTGACGCGGCGATCATTATCTCGCAGATGTCCGGTTCCCGCGACCAGATACGGGCCACGGGACAGGTCTTGAGCTCCTTTTCGAAAGCACGCGGCGTGCTCTCCACGTATCCATCCCAGAAATTGGCAAAAGCGTCGTCGATGGTGTCCTGCAGCCTGGGAAGGCCAGTGCAATCCGCGAAGTCCTCGGGCCGTGTGCCGGAAAGGGCCATCCACATGGACGCTCCCTTCTTTCCCTGGCGGTAGAACTCCTCACGCAGCCTTTGCACAAACTCTTCGCCTCCTACCTCCGTGCCCACACGGTACAGGGTCACCACCTGACGCGCCAGCACTTCCGTCCAGTTGCGGTAACGCTTGCCCATCTCCTCCTCGCTCACCGGATACCTCTCGTAATCGGGAACCTCCTTCACCTCCCACACCCCCTCTGCACACCGCGGAAAACGGTTACCTTCGCCTATTTTACCCTCGATCCCAACCCCGTGACGGGATCTCTTCGCTACAGAAAAAGGCGAACCTTCCCCGCCGCCTCGCGCGCCTCGCAGGTCATTTGCCCTCCGTCATGAGGAAGACCCAGAAGGGAAGGGGTTGTGGTTTTTCTGGCGAGCGAGCGTCGGCACGGCGGGGATCCTCTTCCTTTCCCTTTCCGGGGATATTTTCCCCCGGTAAGAACCCTTGTCTTGCTTTATGTTATTTTAATCCCCGGACATCCTCGTCTGGCCGCAATAACCCGGGGGGCAAACGGAGTCTGAGGATGCAGGCGGTAGGCCACCGACGGCGGCGGTGGTTAGGGCATGCATTCGCGCCGGAGAGGGAGGTAGAAGATGGACAAGTGGAAGGAGATGTACGAATCCAAGCTGACAACCCCAGAGGAGGCGGTCAAGGGCATCGTCTCGGGAGACAAGGTCTTCTGCAGCGGGGCTTCCTCCACTCCCGTGGCCCTGCTGGAGGCCCTGGTGAAAAGGGCCATGGCCGGTGAGTTCGAGAACGTGCAGATGGGGAGCTTCATCATCCTGGCCCCCATCTTCGACGTTCTCAAGCCCGAGTATCAGAAGAACCTTCTCATCGACAACTACTACACCTCGCCCCTGGACCGCTCCGCCATGGCCGCGGGGCTCATGACCCATACGCCCTACCACTTTCACCAGGTTACCCGGCTGGCGATCGAAGACGTCGGATACCGCAAGCTGATGGTGCAGACCGGCCCCATGGACAAGAACGGCTACCTTAACCTGGGACTCTTTGCCAATTACCTCGACGTGGTGGACCGACTGGAGGCGATCTACGTGGAGGTCAACGAGATGCAGCCTGTGGTGCACGGCCCCAACTGGCTGCACATAAGCCAGGTGAGCAAAGTGGTGGAGAACCACCATCCCGTCTTCGCCCTCCCCCCCGAGCCGGTCAGCGACGTGGACCGGGCCATAGCCGAGAACATCATCGACCTCATCGAGGACGGGGCCACGATCCAGCTGGGCATCGGCGGCACGACCAACGCCATCGGCGAGCTCCTCCTGGAGAAGAAACATCTGGGCTGCCACACGGAGATGATGGGAGATGCCTATATGAAGCTCTTCCAGGCCGGAGCACTAGACAACACCCTGAAGAACTTTCACCGCTACCAAATGCTGTGCCACTTCGGCCTGGGCTCCCAGGAGCTCTACGACTGGATGGACGACAATCCCATGATCTACCTCTCCCCCATAAGCTACAACAACGATCCCTACGTCATAGGGAAGAACGACAAGCTCATCTCTATCAACACCACGCTGGAGATAGACATAACGGGTCAGTGCGCTTCCGAATCCTTCGGGCCCATCCAGTACACGGCCACCGGGGGCCAGGTGGACTTCACGCGCGGGGCCTGGCTCAGCCGCGGGGGAAAGGCCTTCATCGTCACCCCCTCCACGGCAAAGGACAAGGACACCGGGGAGACGGTCTCCAAGATCGTGCCCCAGCTCCGTCCGGGAGCCGTGGTCACCCTCACGCGCACCGACGTCATGTACGTGGCCACGGAATACGGCTGCGTGAACCTGAAGGGGAAGAACCTACGGGAGAGGGCTAGAGCGCTGATAAGCATCGCTCACCCCGACTTCCGGGGGGAACTGCGAAGGTACGCGCGCGAGGTGAAGTATTTCATCCTCCCGGAGCACGAGGCGGGCCTGGACTGAAAGGCACGGCACGGGGTTACGGCGTCACTCGAAGAAAAGGGCGCGGGCGGCGGGAAGAACGGGGGCGACCGTCGCGGGGAGTAAAACTTTCCCCTTTAAGGACCGCATGCAATAGGGGAGCATCTTTGATGACGGTATGGAAAACAAAGGTACGGAAACGGCCCGGCTCACCCTTGCACGACCTATCCTCCCGGCAGGAAGGGCAAGCGGCCTAAGCCGCGCCGGATACGGCGCCATTCCGCTTCAGCAATTTCAACATCTCGAACCACACCACGCTGATCATGCCCGAGCCGATGCATATGGCCAGGTCCACGGGCGAGAGGGGACTGAGGGCGAAAAGCCCTCTCAGGTAGGGTATGCTGAGGACCGCGGCCAGGAGGGCGGCGGCACCCGCAAGTATCCAGAGCAGAACCCGGTTTTTCCTTCTGCGCGTCTCCCATATGGATCTCTCCCAGGAACGGTTGGCCAAAAGGAGTGCCAGGTTGGAAACCACCAGAGTGGTGTAGGCGAGTGCCCGCACCTCCTTCTCGTCCATACCCCGCCGGTAGGCTATGAAGAACACCAGGAACACGGCCAGGAGGGCCGACAAACCCTGCAGGACGCTTATACCGAGCAGGCTCCGGTCGAAAAGCCGTTGCCGCGGTGAACGGGGCGCTCGGAGCATCAGATCCTCTTCCTCCGGCTCGGCCTCGAAAGCCAGGGAACAGGCGGGGTCGATGATGATCTCCAGGAAGGCGATGTGCACGGGGGAAAAGACCAGCGGCAACCTGAAGAACACGGGGATGACGGTCATTCCCGCAATGGGTATGTGCACTCCGATGATGTAGGCCACGGCCTTTTTCAGGTTGTCGAATATCCTCCTGCCCGACCTCACCGCCGATACCAGGGTGGAGAAATCGTCGTCCAGGAGCACGAGGTCGGCCGACTCCCGGGCCACGTCCGCCCCCCTTCCCCCCATGGCCACCCCGATGTCCGCCGCTTTGAGGGCCGGCGCGTCGTTGACCCCGTCGCCGGTCATGGCCACCACCTCGCCCTCCGCCTGGAGGGCCCGCACCAGGCGCAGCTTCAGCTCCGGGACCATGCGGGCGAACACGTTCGCCCTCCTCGCTATCTCGCGCAACCGCCCCTCGTCCATCCCCGCCATCTCCGGGCCGGTCACACACACTCCCTGTTCCATCCCCGCCGCCTCCGCAACGCGCAGTGCGGTCCCCGGATGATCGCCGGTGACCATCACCACCCTGATCCCTGCCCTCCGGCATTCCTGCACCGATGAGGGAACCGAAGGCCGTACGGGGTCCTCCAGACCCATCAAACCCAGAAACTGGAAAGAGAACTCGTGCTGGTCCGTTGGAAGTTCCTCCTTGTGGAAGGAGGCCTTGGCCACTCCAAGAACGCGCAGTCCCTCCTCGGACAGCCTCTCGGCCTCTCCTGTGAGATCCTCCAGCCTCTCCCCCTCCAGATGGCAGAGGTCGAAGACCGCCTCGGGGGCGCCCTTGGCGGCGATGACGTACTCCCGCCCGTCGGGAGACCTCCAGACGTGGGACAGAGCCAGGAGGTCGGGAGAAAGCGGGTATTCGCGCTCCAGGGCCCAGTCGAAATGCAGGTGCTCCGTGCCGTTGAGGGCATCGCCGCCCAGGCCGGTTATGGCTATCTCCATGGGGTCGAAGGGGTCCCTGCGAGAGGCCAGCACGCCGAACTCGAGCCGGTCGTGGCACTCCTCCGGAGCCGCCGAGTCCCCGCCCGCTTCCGGGTGCCATGTCTTACCGTCAACGACCAGCTTGCGGACGGCCATGCGGTTGAGGGTGAGAGTGCCCGTCTTGTCCACGCAGAGCACGGTAGTGGACCCCAGGGTCTCCACAGCCGGGATACGGCGGGTGAGGATGCGGTGTCGGGACATGCGCCAGGCGCCAAGGGTCAGGAACACGGTAAGCACCACCGGGAACTCCTCCGGGAGGAGGGCCATGGCCAAAGCGATCCCCACCAGGAGCCCTTTCAGCCAATCCTCCCGGGTCATCCCGTAGGCGATGAAGACCGCGAGGCAGGCGACCGCCCCCAGCGCCGCCAGGCGCACCACCATGGCACGCGTTTCCCTCTGCAGGCGGGTAGGCCGAGGCGTTATCTCCCGCAACGCCCCGCCTATCTTCCCTATCTCCGTGCGGGGACCGGTGGCCAGGACCCGGCAGATACCCTGTCCTCCGACCACGAGGGTTCCGGCGTACACGTAGGGAGAGTCACCGCCGCCCGGGGCACCCATCTCCGAGGCCTCGGGGGCGGATACCTTGCGAACGGGCAGGGACTCCCCGGTGAGCAG
>MU158640.1:31298-37045 GCA_015711895.1 Candidatus Solincola tengchongensis
CTCTGAGCAGCTATGCGTCCACCTGGAGGTAGGACCTCTGCACGACGACCCCGGCCGCGGGAACGCGGTCTCCTTCGGACAGGAGGACTATGTCCCCCCGCACTACCTCGGCCCCCGCAATCCTGCGTTTCTTCCCTTCCCTCACCACCAGGGCCCTAGGGCTGGAGAGATTTCGCAGCGCTTCCAGCGCCTTCTCCGTCCTCCTCTCCTGGAAGAAGGCGATGCCCGCCACCAGGACCACAAAGCTCATGAGCATCAGGGCCTCCTGGAGGTCGCCGAGCACCAGATACACGCTCCCGGCCAGGATGAGGAGGAGGAACATGGGCTCCCGGAGTATGTCCAGGAATATGCGTGCGGAAGTCCTCCTTTCCGCGGATGGTATGAGGTTGGGGCCCTCCCCCTCGAGGCGGCGTGCGGCTTCCTCTTCCGAAAGCCCCTGCGGGAAACCTGTCCCATCGGGAGTGAACATGGTGATGTGCTCCAGGCGATCTCCGGCTCGACCTTCCCGCGGAACCCTGTTTAGGGCACTTTACATATAATAACCTCTACGATGGCGGTTCCGGATGCCGTGCCCGGCCGTGTCCGTGGCCTGGAGTGGGGATTTGTCCCTCCGGTCGAAGGCGACGGGTGTTACGCATACCGCTTTTGGCCGCTGCTTGACGGAAGGGGGGAATCCGGACCAAGGGCGTCCCGTGCCAAGAGGTAAGATTGTGGGCGAGTTTGTATTTCGCGGCTTCCCCCGTGATGCATCCAGCGCATGCTGGAACACCGTGTCCAAGCGGCCTCACACGGTCGCGCCCTGGCCCAGCAGGTTCTCCACGAAGTCACGGATGCGGCCTTCCACCTCGGCTCGGTTGTACCAGCGGGAATCGGTATGATCGGCCTCGATTATGAGAGCGGGCTTTCCGGTGCGCCGCGTGAACTCCTTGGCCAGGTCGTACTGGCCCAGGGAGTAGGGCTTGCAGCTCCGGTTGGAGTGCATGACCATGCCGTCAACCTCGAACCGCCGGGCCAGGGACTCTATCTTCTCCGCCATGCGTTCCAGGTTGATGTTCAGGTAGACCTCGGTGTAGATGGCGGCCATGGCCTCCAGGGGGTCCTCGGTCTCCACCCCCTGGAAGGTCCAGGCGCTGGTGTAGGTGTCGGCCACCAGGCAGGCCTCCAGCTCCATGAACAAGCGGCCCAGGTTGCGCATCTCGTACCACACCGGTATGTTGTCCCACAGCAGGCGGTACTTCTCGGAGGGCAATATGCCGATGCCCTGTTCCACACGCTCCCGCATCTCTCCGAGCAGCCCCTGGTAGAAATCCACCACCTCCTGGGTCCCGCGGAGGGTGACGATGGGGGCCATGAGGATGAAGGCGTCGAAACAGGTCATGGGCGCGGGACGGCTCTCGTTGCAGGCCAGTATCTCGGCCCACAGGCCGGAAGCGGTCAATGATCTGGCGGCGACCTCCACGAAATGCGCCTCATCGTATTCCCTGCCGGTAATCCTTTCCAGGAAGGATATGTACTCCTCCATCTGGGCGCGGGCGTACTTGAGGTGGTGGGGCGGGAGCTCCCCGCGCACGAAAGGGGTGTCGAAGACGAACAAGGGCACGTCGAAGAACCGAGAGAGCTCCTCGTACCACTTGAAGACCGTGTTGCAGATGTTGTTGCAGGCTACCAGGAAGGTGGGGCGCGGAAGGCCGCCGATAGGCCCGCCCTTGGTTATGGCGCTGCCTATGTCCCCGCGGGCGTAGGAGCACAGGTCGCGGGAGAAGCCGCGGGATTCCGCCACCTCACAGAGCTCCACGTTCATGTGGGCGGCCCCGCACATGGCCCCGTGGTTCTCGGGATAGACGGGGATGACGTCGAAGGCGATGAGGGGCTCCACCGGGCCTCCGCTGGTTATCCAGGCGATGTGCCTCTCCGTGCCCTCCGCCGCCTTGGCCTCCATGTAGTATTTGGTCATCAGCTCCCGCATGGCCGCGCCCGACTTGATGCGGCGCCTTTCCTTCTCCTCCTTCTCCATCTCCTCCCGCCGCTCGTCACCGTTGCTCATCCCCAACCTCCTTGAACCCGCTCGCGGATATGAGGTCCACTTCCTCAAGTCAACCGACTATCATCCAATATTTTCCAGCTTATTGAACAGCCACCCTGCCGCCTTCAAGACGGCAGGCCTCGAGCATGGAGATGCATCGCTTTCCTCGCTCCACCCCACGGTCGCGGCCTCACACCCCCCGGATGGTCTCCAGGAAGGCCTGCAGCCTGGTCCGCAGCTGTCCGCGGGAGAAGGACTGCAGCTCGCTCTCCAGGACCAGCGAAGGCACCCCGAGCTCCTCTTGCAGCCGGTTCCTCAAATAAGGGATGTCGAAGAGGTGCGGCTCGCAGAAGGACTGAAGGAAGAAAACCACTCCCCGCGCCCCGCTGTCTCCCACCTGCCTCATCAGGCGGTCCGCGCGGTTCTCCAGGCACTGGTGCTTGGCCGGGCAGTTCACCCGTTCCCACATGCGCCGCGCCAGGGCCTCCTCCGGGGATATGCTCTCGTCGGTATAGGCATCGAAATAACGGTGCCCGCAGCACAGGTCGTCGTCAACCACCTCGGCATCCAGTTCGGCCAGGAGTTCGTAGAGGTCCGGCGTGGCACAGACGCTCCCGCTGACCAGGAGAGGCAGCCTGTCCGTCTCCACCGCTTCCCTGCCCTCCGCGTCCTCCAGGAGCTGATGCAGGAGCTCGTTATGCCTCTCGCGGCGCATCCAGAATCCCGCCACCAGGCAGGCAGTGGCCGTCAGCCCGTCACGTGCCCCCGGCTTCTCGCGGCGCAGCCTGTAGAGCCTGTCCGCCAGCCGCCGGTTGCGGTTGTAGACGTGGATGCTCTCCTCCAGAGCGTCGTCCCATATGCTCCTTCCAATAAATTCCTCCACCTTCTGGCGGAAGATCCGTATTTCCTCCACCAGGAAGGGAAGGGACACCTCTTCCCCCATACGGATGGGCAGCACCAAGTCCCCGTGGAAGGGGAAGGATGTATTGCGGCGCCAGATGTCCGAGAGGCGCATCATGGTGTCGCAGGTCTGCACGAAAACCGCCCCTTCCAGGTAATCCAACTCACCCGCCAGAGCCATGTCCAGGTCGGTACGGGCGAGGGAGCAGCAGTAGGACTGCAGGTGGGCATCGGCGTGGGTTATGGTGCGCACGGCTCCCATGAGGCGCACTGGGGTCAATCCGGCAGCATGCAGTATCTCCTCCGGGGTATAGGAACAGAAGAAGGCCACCGGTCTTTCTCCCTCCTCCCGCAAACGGGCCAGGTAGGGATAGGGATTCCTCCACATCTCCAGGCACTCGCCGACGACGGTTCGGATATCCATGGCGCTCCTTTCCTTGCAGCGCTGTCCGGGGAATATTTTCTTAATTTTAACAGCCAGACGGAGAATCCCCTATACTTGCGGTTGGCCACGGCGGACAGCCCTTCAGTCCGCCTAGCGGATTTCGGTGTCATTTAATGACCAAGGATATATTACAAGCGTAACCGTCGAAATCCCACCCGAAACCGTAGACCTGAAAGGCAAGGAGTTCCACGCCCCTGTCAGAAACGCCGGATGCTATTTCCGAGAGGATGTCCCCCGAGCTGTAATCGTGCCACCTGCCCCGCTCCACCCGGGTGAAGTGAACGGTATCCGCCCCTCGCACCTCCCCGTAATAGAAGCCGTGGTACCATTCGCCTCCCGTACCGTCCGCCCGCCGAAAGAAGATCCGAAACTGTACCGCACTTTCCGGGTGCCAGCGGGGGTCGCATCCCGCCAGAGCCCCGCCGTTCTGGTAATCGGCCCTCACACGTCCGGTGAGATAGAGCTCCCGGCCGGGTTCCGTCCTCAAGTTCAACTCCTGTCGCAAGCCGGATGCACCGCCGTCTACCTCCGGGCAGCGCCGAAACATGTACAAAGCCTTTCCGCCCTCCGGTCCGCCCACAAGCTCCACCCGGTTGAGCCCGTGATAGCGCGTGCGTCCCTGGTCGATGACCACCCAATCCTCCAGACCGCGGGAAAAATCACCGTTCTTGAGGATCTCTTCTCCGCCCGGAAGCGGGGGCGCAGGGAGGGAAACCTCTTCACCCTCCCGTCCCTCTTCCTCTATCAAACCGGACCAGATCGACCTCCCCTTCCCGCAGCCGACTGACGATACCAGAGCCAGGATGAGGATTACAAGTGATAGATATACTTTCCTCGCCCTAGACAATGCCGTCCCCCCCCCTTCTTCATACTGAAACCCTTCCACTTAATGCCACTCCTGACCGGGAGAGGCGCCTGCCTCCCATGGGTCTGCGCCTGCTTTTTCACTTATACCCAGGTCATCGAACGGCGTCCATCGGGCTTACCTCTATGCTCCCGCTCCAATGGTCCCACCCTGGGATACTGAAGAAATGTTCGCAATCGCGATTTCCGACGCAAACGAAAAGAGGCGAGTATATAGGATGATGCGTTAGAGATGGTAACTGCGACCAGGCCTCGGTGTTACTTCCCGCCGCCTTGCTTCCCCCCACGTCCAGCCCCCGGAGAACTCCCTGGCGGATAGACCACGATGGCCGGGTCCGGGCAGGTGACACAGGTGTTCTGGCAGGCCCCGCAACCCGTGCACCGCTCTTCCCTGACACGAGGCCGCCCTCTCGAATCCGGCTCGATGGCCCCGTATGAACAGCGCTCGTGGCAGACCAGGCAATCCTTCCCCTGGGCCCAAGCGATGCACTTCTCGCGGTTCACGCGCGCCGTCCCGATGCGTACCTCATCGTCCCTCGGACGTCGGATGGCTCCCACCGGACAGGCAAGGGCGCATGCCCTGCCGCAGAGCTCGAACTCGCACTTGGCCAGGGCGGGGTTGAAGCGTGGCGTCCACATCCTCTCCGCCCCGAACTCCCTCCCTGCCGGTTCCAGGCAGCCGGTCATGCAGGCGCGCACGCACTCCTGGCAGCGCAGGCAGCGGGAGATGAAGTCATCCTCGTCCTGCGCCCCCGGAGGCCTGAGGAGGGGCGAGGGCGCCGCCTTCCGCGGCCATAGTGCATAGGTGAGCGCCGTCGCCGCCCCGGCTAGGCCCCAGGCCAGAAACTCGCGACGCTCCAGCCTCAGCCTGCGCATTCCGCGTCCACCTCCTTCTTTCCCGTGCCCTTCCGCCTCTTCCGGCGGCCCGATTCCAGAAGGACCCGGCCGAAGGAACGCAGGGTCAGGGCTCCCGTGCACGGGCAAGCGGCCACGCACTCCCCGCACAGCGCGCAGTCGGGGATGGACAGCCGACCCGTCCTGCGGACGTCCGCCACCTCGGTGATCTCGAAGGGGCAGGCCAGGGCGCACCTGCCGCAGTGGACGCAGGATTCCTCGTCCTTCACCAGGGAGAGCGGGCTGGCCGCCGCAGGAAGCCTGGAACCGGCCATGCCGACGAGGGAGAGGCAGGCACCCAGGGGGCACATCTCGCGGCACCAGAACCGCGAGCCGGCGAGCACGGCCAGGGCCAGCAAAGCGATGAAGATGACGGGGATGCCGCCGGCGAGGACGAAGGCCAGTGCCCGGTTGGCGATGACCAGGGGATCGTAGGCCCAGGCCAGGTTTATCCCTCCAAGGGAGAGGGCCAGGAACAGGGCCAGGAAGGCGTACTTGAGCCGGAACCTCCTCTCCCCCGCCTCGATGACCTTGCCCGTGACGGCCACGGGGCGGAGCCGGGAGAATCTCATCCTGGCCCTACGGCGGATGGAAGGGGTCCACTCCAGGACCGTGCCCAGG
>MU158641.1:0-1563 GCA_015711895.1 Candidatus Solincola tengchongensis
TCGAGAAAGAGGGGTGTTGTCGAGTGAAACTTGCGTCATGTGATAAGGGCGTTGCCTTCTCGGAAACGGTGGCTCCGAATGGCGCACCGTAGTCTCGGTATCCATGGACCTTAGCCGTTCCGGGGCTATGCGCGCCAGCCGGGGTTGTAAAAAGAGGGCCGCGGGTTATTGAATATATGTGGCCCCGGAAGACGGACGCACACCGTGCCCGCCGGGCATGACGAGGCGCTATGACCCTTGACCAACGGTCGGGAGGTGGAAATGGGGGACTGGAGAGAGGCGAAGACCCTGGAGGAGCTCTTCGAGGCCATTAGAGACTGCATGGCCTGTCCCCTGGGGAGGACGCGCACCAACCTGGTGCTGGGGAGCGGGAACCCGGAAGCGGAGATCATGTTCGTCGGCGAGGCGCCCGGTTTCCACGAGGATCGCCAGGGGATTCCCTTCGTGGGCCCAGCGGGCCAGTTCCTGGACCAGCTGCTGCGATCGATAGGTCTGCAGCGCTCCCAGGTATACATCGCCAATACCCTGAAGTGCCGCCCCCCGGAGAACCGAGACCCGCTGCCCGAGGAGCTTTCCGCCTGCACCCCCTACCTCTTCAAGCAGATAGAGATAATCAGGCCCCGCATCATCTGCACGCTGGGCAACCACGCCACGAAGACTCTCCTGCGCACCGCTTCGGGCATATCCCAGCTCCACGGCAGGCTCATCCGCAAGGGTGGGCTGGCCTACGTGCCCCTCTTCCATCCCGCCGCCGCCCTGCACAAGCCTCCCCTCAAGACCGTCCTGGTGGAGGATTTCCAGAGGCTGAAGGAACACCTGGACGCGGAGAGGGTGCGTTGGGCGGCCGGTGAGGAGCCCGTGGAGGAGACCCTCCCGGCGGCCTCGGACGAACAGCCGGAGCAGATGGGCCTCTTCTAGAGGGGCATGGGTCGGACCGGCGTCATGTATGAAAATCGGGAAACCGCGGGCTCACCGTGGACCTTCCTCACGCGAGGCGAGGGGGAGACCCGGGAGCTGGCCTCCCGCCTGGCGCGACTCCTCCGGCCTGGAGACGTCATCCTCCTTGTCGGCGAGCTGGGGAGCGGAAAGACCACCTTCGTCAAGGGCCTCGCCGAGGGCCTGGGGGTGAGGGAGAGGGTGATCAGCCCCACCTTCACCCTGCACAGGGAATACCGGGGCCGCCTCCCACTCCATCATCTCGACGCTTACCGGCTGCGGGGCGCGCGGGACCTAAGCGACCTCGGCGTGGAGGAGCTCCTGGAGGGCGAAGGGGTGGTGGCCGTGGAGTGGGGAGAGCGGGCAAGGGAGCTGTTCGGGGACGAATACCTAGAAGTGAACTTGTCCTACGGAGGGGAGGACAACGAGAGAGTCATCCGCCTCTTCCCCGGGGGAGGGACATGGATGGAGAGGTTGGGAGCGCTTGGGGAGGACGCCCATGGAGGATAAGCGATCCTGGCTTCTGGCCGTGGAGCTCGCCGGGCCGCAAGGGTTGTTGGCTCTCGAAGGCCCGGGAGGGTTGTTCCACAATTCCTGGGAGGGAGGGGAGCGGTCGAAGCGGCTCTT
>MU158641.1:1573-7897 GCA_015711895.1 Candidatus Solincola tengchongensis
GCTGCTGCGCCGGGCGGGGATCGGGCCGCATGACCTGGGTCTTGTGGGGGTGGGCAAAGGGCCAGGGTCCTTCACCGGGATCCGCATGGGTGTGATGGCCGCCAAAGCGCTGGCCGAGGTGCTGGGGATACCCCTTGTGGCTCCGGACAGCCTGGCGGCGGTCGCCGTGGGGCCGGAAGGGGCGGAGAGGGTGGCGGTGGCTTTGGATGCCCGGAGGGGGGAGCTTTACGTGGCCCTCTTCATGATGGAGGGAAACGGCGTTTTTGGCTTCCCGCGGAGGCTTGAGGGCCCCCTGGTATGCGCTCCAGAGGAGACGGCCCGCCTGCTGCGGGAATGGACGTCCGGGCTCGCCGTGGAACTCCTCCTGGTGGGGAGCGGAGTGGACGCCTACCCGGACATCTGGCCCCCGGAAGCGCGCCGTGCGGAGAGGCGGGGGCCGGACCCGGCGGGGTTTGTGTGGCTGTGCCGGCAACTCCATATGCGGGGCGAGTTGGAGGACCACCTCTCCCTCAAGCCACTTTACCTCAGGCGGCCGGAAGTGGGGAAGGTGAGCTATGCCTGAGGATACGCGCCTCCCCGAGCTGGTCATAAGGCGCATGTCGCCGGAGGACCTTCCCGAGGTCATGGAATTGGAGAGAAGGGCCTTCTCCGCTCCCTGGACGGAGGAGATGTACCGGCGGGAGATGGAGAAATGGGAAGGGTGTTATCTGGTGGCCCGCAGCGGCGGGGAGCTGGCGGGTTACGGGGGAGCGCTGCTCATCCTCGATGAAGCGCACGTCATGACCCTCGCCGTCCGCGAGGACCTTCGCCGCAGGGGTATAGGGGCCAGGCTGCTTCTGGAGCTGGTCCGCAGGACGGAGAGGATGGGCGCGCGTTTCCTGACCCTGGAGGTGCGCAAGTCCAACCGTCCCGCCATAGAGCTCTACACCCGGTTCGGCTTCCAGGTCATGGGGGAGCGGAGGCAGTATTACCTGGACAACCTGGAGGACGCGCTCATCATGTGGACGGAGGACATAACCTCTCCTGAGTACAGGAAAAGACTAGGAGAACTGGAGAGAAGGTACGGAGCGGTCTAGGATGGGCACGGGGTTTATCCTAGGCATAGAGACCTCCTGCGACGAGACCTCGGCGGCGGTCGTGGAACGCGGGGGCCGGATGCTTTCCCTTGTCACTTCCTCCCAGGCCCGTCTGCACCGCAAGTACGGTGGCGTGGTACCGGAGGTGGCCGGGAGGGCCCACCTTGAGGCCCTCCTGCCGGCCATCCGTGAGGCACTCTCCCAGGCGGGGATCGGCTACCGGGACCTGGAAGGGGTGGCGGTCACCCGGGGGCCGGGGCTTATCGGTTCCCTCCTGGTGGGGCTCACCGCGGCCAAGGCCATATGCTTCGCCCTCGGCCTGCCCCTCCTGGCTGTGAACCACCTGGAGGCGCATATCTATGCCAACTTCATGCATTTCCCGGAGCTTGAGCCACCTCTCCTCTCTTTCGTCGTCTCCGGTGGGCACACCCTCCTGGTGCACATGCCGGCACACCGGCGTTACCGGGTACTGGGGGAGACACTGGACGACGCGGCCGGAGAGGCCTACGACAAGATCGCCAGGTTCCTCGGGCTGGGCTATCCGGGGGGCCCGGAGATCGACCGCCTCTCGGGGAAAGGCAACCCGCAGGCCGTCCCCTTTCCCCGCGCCCTCCTTCACGACGGTACTTATAACTTCTCGCTCTCGGGGCTGAAGACGGCGGTCATCAACTACGTGCGCAGGATGCGGGAGGAGGGGAAGGAGGTGTGCGTGGAGGACGTGGCCGCCTCCTTCCAAGCCGCGGTGGTGGAGGCCCAGGTACACACGCTCGTGCGGGCGGTGGAGGAGACAGGGGTCAGGAAGGTGGCCCTGGCCGGGGGCGTGGCCGCCAACCGTTACCTGCGTTCCAAGCTCGGGGAGGCCCTTGGGGAAAAAGGGGCGGAGCTCTATTATCCGCCGGGCTACCTGTGTGCGGACAACGCGGCCATGGTGGCCTATCTGGGATGGCTGATGCTCGAGGAAGGCGACGTCGTACCCCTTGACGTGGACGCCGCGGCCTCACTTCCCCTTCCCGAGACACAGGAGGCATGAAGGAAGACGGAAGGGATGCCCCTCCCTTTCAGGACCCTTCAGGGAAGTACCCGGCCTGCGCGTGATTCCGGGGATGATTTCCCTGTCCCCAACCTCCCGTGGAAGGGGTGGAACCCTTGCCCCTTTCCTCCGTTCGCGCAGGGATCGGTTGAAAATGTGATTCCAAACCCCTTGATTTCGCCTCGCCTTTATATTATCCTCTCTTTAGCACTCTCGAGAGTAGAGTGCTAACAGTTCAAGACTCCGAGTGATAACACTCTATTCCCGGGAGTGCCAGCGAGGGTTTCGACCTGTCCCGGAAGGCAAGGCAGGGTCGGGTTGGAGAAAAGAGGATAGGAGGGATGTGTAGATGAAGCTGAAGCCGCTGGGTGATCGGGTGCTGGTGAAGCCGGGCGAGAGCGAGGAGCGCACCAAGTCCGGCCTGGTGATACCCGACACCGCCAAGGAGAAGCCCCAGGAAGGAGAGGTCATCGCCGTCGGACCGGGTCGCTGGGAGGACGGCAAGTACGTCCCCCTGGAGGTGAAGGTGGGCGACACCATCATTTACTCCAAGTACGGGGGGACGGAGGTGAAGATCGAGGGCGAGGAATACCTCATCCTCAGCGAACGCGACATCCTCGCCGTGGTGGAGAAGTAAGGCCGCGAGGAAACCTTGATAATCCCTGAAGGAGGAGTGGATAGAGATGGCCAAGGAAATAAGGTACGACGAGGAAGCGCGCCGCTTGCTCGAGGAAGGCGTCAACAAGCTGGCCAACACGGTCAAGGTGACCCTGGGGCCCGAGGGCCGCAACGTGGTCCTGGAGAAGGAGTTCGGCGCCCCGGTGAGCACCAATGACGGGGTGACCATCGCTCGCGAGATCGAGGTCGAGGACGTCTGGGAGAACTGCGGCGTGCAGTTGGCCAAGGAAGTGGCCACCAAGACCAACGACGTGGCCGGCGACGGGACCACCACAGCCACCGTGCTGGCCCAGGCCATGGTACGCGAGGGCTTGCGCAACGTGGCCGCCGGCGCCAACCCCATGGCCCTGAAGAGGGGCATTGACAAGGCCGTGGACATGGTGGTTAACGCCATCAAGGACATGGCCAAGGAAGTGGAGACCAAGGACGAGATCTCCCGGGTGGCGGCCATCTCCGCCGATTCCGAGGAGGTGGGCCAGATCATCGCCGACGCCATGGACAAGGTGGGCAAGGACGGCGTGATCACCGTGGAGGAGTCCCAGACCTTCGGCATGAGCTTCGAGGTCGTGGAGGGCATGCAGTTCGACAAGGGATACCTCTCCCCCTACATGGTCACCGACCCGGAGCGCATGGAGGCCGTCCTGGACGACCCCTACATCCTCATCGCCAACCAGAAGATCAGCGCCATAGCCGACCTGCTGCCGGTGCTGGAGAAAGTCATGCAGGCCGGTAAGCCGCTCCTGGTCATCGCCGAGGACGTGGAGGGAGAGGCCCTGGCCACCCTGGTGGTGAACAAGATACGCGGCACCTTCCAGTCCGTGGCCGTAAAGGCCCCCGGTTTCGGCGACCGGCGCAAGGCCATGCTGCAGGACATCGCCATCGTCACCGGCGGCCAGAGCATCAGCGAGGAGCTGGGCATCAAGCTGGAGAACGTCACCCTGGACATGCTGGGCAGGGCCCGCCAGGTGAAGGTGACCAAGGAGGACACCATCATCGTCGAGGGCCAAGGCGACCCTGAGGCCATCAAGGGACGCATCAACCAGATCAAGGCGGAGATCGAGAAGTCGGACTCGGAGTTCGACCGCGAGAAGCTGCAGGAGCGCCTGGCCAAGCTCTCCGGCGGCGTGGCGGTGATCAAGGTCGGTGCCGCCACCGAGGTGGAGCTCAAGGAGAAGAAGCACCGCATCGAGGACGCCCTCTCGGCGACCAAGGCCGCCGTGGAGGAGGGTATCGTTCCCGGCGGCGGCGTGATCCTGGTCAACGCCATCGAGGCCATCAAGACCGATGAGCTGGAGGGCGACGAGAAGGTGGGCGCGGAGATCGTCAAGCGCGCCCTGGAGGAGCCCCTGCGGCAGATCGCCAACAACGCGGGCGCCGAGGGTTCCGTGGTGGTGGAGAAGGCGAAGACCCTCCCCAAGGGCCACGGCTTCAACGCCCTGACCGGCGAGTATGTGGACATGATGAAGGAGGGGATCATCGACCCCGCCAAGGTGACCCGTTCGGCGCTGCAGAACGCGGCCTCCATCGCCGGGCTCCTGCTGACCACCGAGGCGGTGGTGGCGGAGAAGCCGGAGGAGGAGAAGGCCGGTGCGGGCGGCATGCCGCCGGGGATGATGTAATATACTGGAGGACCAAAAGGGAGGGGCTCCGCCCCTCCCTTTTTGATTCCCTCCCTTAATAAAGAGAGGGGCCGGAGGGTAGCGGTCCCGCTCGCCTCCCCGCACCTCTCCGGATGCAAGATGCGGGGAAGAGGAGCGCTCGCGGCGACCGACCCGTCCGGCCCCGGCTGTAAGGGGATCCCAGGTGGGCCGGAGGGTAGCGGTCCCGCTCGCCTCCCCGCACCTCCCCGGCTCGAAGGGCAGAAAACAAGCGCGACTCGATGGCCAAGAGGGTGGCGGACGGGGCGAGCCTTGACACTTGGATGAAGGAGTATACTAATGAATATCTAATATATTGGAAAAGCCGCCCGGAGGGCGGTCAAGCGGAATCGGTCCGACCCGGTCAGGAGAGGAAATACCCTTGTATTGAGGCCTTTTCATAAGCCTACCCGGTGGACCGCCGGCCGAACGGAGGTGGACATGGAGATCGAGATAGGGATGGGCAAGTCGGGAAGAAGGGGATACGGTCTGGATGAGATTTCCATCGTGCCGTCGCGGCGGACCCGGGACGCCGACGACGTGGACATAAGCTGGGAGCTGGCGGGCTTCAAGTTCCAGCTGCCTTTCCTGGCCGCGGCCATGGATGCCGTGGTGGACGTACCCATGGCCATCGCGGTGGGTAAACTGGGAGGGCTGGCCGTCCTCAACCTGGAAGGCCTGCAGACCAGGTACGAGGACCCCCGGCCGGTATTCGAGGAGATAGCCTCTTTCTCCAAGGAGGAGGCCACGGCGGGGATGCAGAGGCTCTACCGGGAGCCCATCAAGGAGGAGCTCATCTACCGCCGCATCCGGGAGATCAAGGAGGGAGGCGTGGTGGCGGCGGCCTCGCTGACCCCCCAGCGGGTGGAAAAATATTACAAGATAGCCCTGGAGGCGGGCCTGGACATCCTGGTAATTCAGGGGACGGTCATCAGCGCTGAACACGTTTCCACCCGTACCGAGCCCCTAAACCTCAAGAAGTTCATCGCCGAACTCCCCATCCCGGCCATCGTGGGCGGTTGCGCATCCTACTCCACGGCCCTGCATCTCATGCGCACCGGCGCGGTGGGGGTGCTGGTGGGGGTGGGGCCGGGCGCCGCGTGCACCACGCGGGGCGTCCTGGGCATCGGGGTGCCCCAGGCCACGGCCCTGGCCGATGCCGCCGCGGCCCGCGTGAGGCATCTCACCGAGACCGGGAACTACGTGAACGTCATCGCCGATGGGGGGATGCGCACCGGTGGGGACATCGCCAAGGCCATCGCCTGCGGCGCGGACGCAGTGATGCTCGGCTCCCCCATCGCCTCCGCCAAGGAGGCGCCCGGTCTCGGCTACCATTGGGGAATGGCCACCTTCCATCCCGAGCTCCCGCGCGGCACGCGGGTGAAGACGGAACAGCGCTGGACGCTTAAGGAGATACTGGTAGGACCGGCCCACGAGAACGACGGCACGGTAAACCTCTTCGGAGCCCTGCGCATGTCCATGGCCACCTGCGGTTACGAGAGCATCAAGGACTTCCAGCGCGCCGAGGTGATGGTAGCCCCCGCCGTGCGCACCGAGGGCAAGGCCCTGCAGTACGAACAGGGCGTGGGCATGATCAAGTGAGGAAGCCACTTCCCGCGGCACGGTTTTACGCGACGCCGCTTTTCGGTTTTCGTTTCGAGGAGCAGGCGCCTCGCTTCCGAGGGGGGAGGGAGCCCGTCGGTGTACACAGGGAGGAAGGGAGAGGACGTTGAAGTCTCGTCCTGAGGACTGCGTGCTGGTGGTGGACTTCGGCGCCCAGTACGCGCAGCTCATCGCCCGTCGGGTTCGGGAACTCGGCCACTACAGCGAAATCGTTCCGCATCACGCGGACGCCGCCGAAGTCGCGGCCCGGGAGCCGCTCGCCCTCATCCTCTCCGGCGGG
>MU158642.1:0-1540 GCA_015711895.1 Candidatus Solincola tengchongensis
TACGGCCATGGACGAGAGTCTCTCGGCGCTGGAAGAGTTGCTGGACGCTTCTCCCTACACGGTGGCCTTCACCGGGGCGGGAGTCTCCGAGGAGAGCGGGATTCCCACCTTCCGGGGGCGGGAGGGCATTTGGAAGGAATTCCCACCAGCCTTGTACGGTAACCTGCCCGGCCTGGCGCTGGCCTTCCTCGCCCGGCCGCGGAGGGTGGCCGCTCTGGCCTCCGGCGTGCTGGGTACCCTCCTGCGGGCCGAACCCAATCCCTGTCACCTGGCTCTGGCCCGGCTGGAAATGGAGGGTCGCCTACATGCAGTGATCACCCAGAACATCGACGGATTGCACCAGGCGGCAGGGAGCAGGCGGGTTATTGAGCTGCACGGCAACGCCTTTCGCCTGCGCTGCACGCGGTGCGGGGCGAGGGTGGAGGTACAACGGGAGAGAGCGCTGGCGGTCCTGGAGGGCCTCCGTGAGGCGATGACAAGGCGCAGGCTGCTGGAGGCCCTACGCAGATATGCTGAACCTTGCATGAGGTGCGGGGGCAGGACGCGCCCCGACGTGGTCCTCTTCGGGGAAGGCCTTCCCGCGGGAGAGCTCAACCAGGCCCTTGAGGAGGCAGGACGATGCCGCCTCATGCTTGTGCTGGGGACCTCGGGGGTGGTCTATCCCGCGGCCATGGTGCCCCGGTTGGCTCTGGAGAACGGTGCCAGGTTGGTGGTGGTCGACCCCGCCCGTACGGCGCTTTCCTCCCGCGCACACCTCCACATACCCGCGCCCGCGGGGAGCTTTTTCGCTGCCTGGCTGGAAGACCGGTAGAGGCGAAGGTCGGGCGATCCGGCCTAGGGGTGAGGGCAGGGTTCCAAGCCGGAAAGGCGGGAAACGAACATCAACTGCCATAAAATGCCAGCTCTTTTTCCATCCGTTGCAGGGGATATCGAGGGAGACCATCAGGCCGGCCTTGCAGCTCCTTTCCCCTGTTTGTCGTTCGGATACGTGTCTTCGTTTGGCTCCGGACCATATCCGCTCGAGGGGTGTCGGGCAACTTTCCGGCACTTTGACCGTTTATCCGACACATCCGTGAGAGAAGGCCTTCTTTAGGGGGAACGATCGACGCGGCTTTCCATTAGATACCTGCCCATTGGCGATGATCCCCAAGGCTTAAAGGTCAAAAAATCTCTCCTCAAAGGGGCTAAACATCCTTCCCATTCGCGTGGCGAAGGACTTGGCTCTGCGTGTTCATGGCTTTGAGAAATCAGCCTACCCCCGGTCCGGAGGCCCGGCAAAGGAGGCCAGTTCGTCCTCCAGTTCCGGGCGCATCTCCTCGATGACCTGCACCAGGGCTTCCACCGCGGGTGTGCTTGGCCTGCGCCGCAGGATGACATAGTGGAAGTCGCGCCTGAGATCCGCGCCGGACAAGGCGAGAACGCGGACCTTTCCCAGCCGCGCATACGGCTCCACCGCCCACAGGGAAGAGACGGATATCCCCGCCCCCGCAGCCACGGCCTGGATAACGGCCATGGTGCTCCCCAGTACCAGGCAGTCCAG
>MU158642.1:1550-17340 GCA_015711895.1 Candidatus Solincola tengchongensis
CGGAGAGTAGGCGGGGCAGGTGGGAGCGGGTCCCGGACCCTTCCTCCCTGAGGATGAGGGTCTCCCCGGAGAGGTCGTCGACCTTCACCCGTTTCCGGGTGGCCAGGGGATGATTACCGGGAGCGATGAATACCAGGCGGTCGGGGCACAGCCTTCCGTACTCCAGCCGCTCCTCGTCGTCGCGCGATCCCACGCAGCCCAGGTCCACCTCCCCCGCCCTCACCAGGTCCAGGACGCCGCGGGTATCGGTGACCTCTAGGCGGGGCTCCACCAGGGGATAACGGAGGCGATATCGGGAGAGCACGCGTGGCAGGATGTATTCCCCGGGGATATTGCTGGCCGCCAGGAGCAGGGTGCCGCTGGGTTCGCCCCGCCTCCCCTCCATCTCGCGCGAAAGTTCCTCCTCCACCTTCAGTATGCGCTGGGCATGCCTCAAGAGGGCCTGCCCGGGTTCGGTCAACCGGCAGCGCCCCAGGGACCGGTCCACCAGGGCACAGCCGTATTCCTTCTCCAGAGAACGGATATGAAAGCTCACCGCGGGCTGGGTGAGCCCCAGGTTCCGGGCGGCGGTGGAGAAGCTCCCCGTGCGGGCCACCTCGGCGAAGACGCGCAGGCTCCTGGTGTTCATGCCGGACCTCCATGGAAAAGCCCCGGATGCAACAGGGGCGGGAATAAAAAATGGCGGAGATGCGTAAGAATCGAACTTACCCGGCGCCCGTTACGACGCCGCACCGGTTTTGAAGACCGGGCCGCCCACCAGGACGGATGCATCTCCGAATAAAAATTATTACCCACGGTTCGTCTTGTAAAGGACGGTTTTCGTTTCTCCCTCACCGGGGCGGCGATGAACATCGGATGATGGAAAGTGATCCTCGGAGAGGGTCCGTCCGGGCTTCCGGTCCGCGCCCGGCGGACCGGTATCGCCGTGCCTTTCACACCCCTTCCTTCCATGGCGCGCTCCGGTATATGAGGGCGCGAGGCCCATGTCGAAAAGCAGGGTTCACGATCCCTCGCCGATTTTTGCACCGCGTTTCACCCCCGACCGGATTTGAAGGACACTCGGAAATCCCCCTCCCGACGGGTGATCCTCTTCCGGTCCATGTACTCGAGGAGGGGTATGGCATATTTCCGGCTGGCGCCCAGCATGTCCCTCAGGTCGGCCACGGAGAGCCTCTCCCGCTCGGCGAGGAAGGCCAGGACCTTTTCCTCCGCCTCGGCCAGCTTTCCCGCGGCCAGATAATATTCCGGGTTCACCTGCTCTATCCTGCCCTCCTCCAGGAGGATGTTCAGAAGGTCCCGGAGGCGGTTGCGGTCCAACCCCAGCCTTTCTCCCAGCTCCTTGAACAGGGGAGGGGAGAACCCTCCCTCCCGGATGAGGGCGTTCAGGTCCTCCAGGAGCGCCCTTTCCCTCTCCCCCAGCGCTCTCCCTTTCCCCTTGACCCTTATCTTGCCACCCTCCGTTTCCAGGCGGCTCTCCTTCTCCGCCGCCCTGAGGAGGGCCAGAAACTCCTCGGCGGGCAATTGGGAATTCCTTCCTTTTACCACCCGCTCACCCAGGCGCTGGCGCAGCACCTCCTTCTCCACCCCCGCCTTGAGCGGGTTGGCGGCATGCAGCTCCTCCACCAGCCTTACCATGGTGTCCAGCAGGTCGCTCAACAGGGAGGGGCTCAGGTAGAGAGGGCCGCTCTCCCCTGTTATCTCCACGAGTCTCCCTTGGGCCACAAGCTCCCGGACCGCTCCCTCCACGTCTCCGGGCTTCAATTCCAGCCTTTCCACCAGGGCGGCGAGGGACATGGGGAGACCTCTCTCCTCCAGGGCCAGGAGGAGGAGTTCCGCGGGATCCCCGCGCCCCCGGACCTCGAGCTCCTCGAGCACCTCCATCTGATGATGGCGGTGCTTGCGGGGATGGGAGTCCAGGATGCGGCCACCGCCTATGGTGGTGATGGGCGAATAGCTGCGGATTATGAAGCGGTCGCCATAGCGGAGCACGGCCGGCCTCTCCAGGCGCAGCTGCACCGGATGGCTCTCACCCGGGGGGAGCTCCTCGCGGCCTCCCAGAAGGACCACCCGGGCCATGATCTCGCTGGTGCCGTGGTGAAAGCGGACGCGGGCACGGTTCCTCAGCGGCTGGGGCGCGCTGTGAAGGAGGTGGAGGCTGGCGTCGGCCATGAGCGTGGGCCGGAGGTGGCCCGGCGAGACTATCACGTCCCCGCGGGCTATCTCCTCCTTGGAGATACCGGGTAGGTTCATGGCCACCCGCTGGCCCGCGTAGGCCCTCTCCACCTCCTCCCCGTGCACCTGGACGTTGCGCACCCGGACGGGCTTTCCCCGGGGCTGGACAACGGCCTCCTCTCCGTCGGCCACGCTCCCTTCCCAGAGGGTACCGGTGACCACCGTGCCTATGCCGCGCAGGGTGAAGACACGGTCCACCGGGAGGCGGAAGGGACCCTCGCTGTCGCGCGCGCGCACCCTCTCCGCGGCACGGGAGAGGGCCTGGAGGAGTTCGTCCAGCCCCTCTCCGGTACGGCTGGAGGTGACCACCACCTCCGCGCCCTCCAGGACGGTGCCCCGGAGGGCCTCGCCCACGTCTTCCCTGACCAGCTCCAGCATGTCCTCCTCGACCAGGTCTGCTTTGGTGATGGCCACCACCCCGTCGGACACTCCAAGGAGGTCCACGATGGCCAGGTGTTCCACGGTCTGTGGCATGACCCCGTCGTCGGCGGCCACCACCAGGAGCACCATGTCGAATCCGGTGGCCCCGGCGAGCATGTTCTTCACGAAGTGCTCGTGGCCGGGCACGTCCACCACTCCGGCGGTGGTGCCGTTGGGCAGCTTCAACTCGGCGAAGCCCAGCTCGATGGAGATGCCCCGCTCCTTCTCCTCCTTGAGGCGGTCAGTGTCGGTCCCGGTCAGGGCCTTGACCAGTTCGGTCTTTCCGTGATCGATGTGCCCGGCGGTCCCTATGATGAAGTTCTTCATTTCCCGTTCAGCCCTCTTCGTGCCCCGCAGAGGACCGGAAAGCCTCCACCACCAGAGAGAGCTCCTCATCCCTCAGGGTTCTCACGTCCAGGAGGAACCGTTCCTCCTTTATCCGCCCGATGACCGGGGGGTCGTGGCGGCGGAGCCTCTCCTCCAGCCGGTTCACCTTCAGGCGGGAAGACTCCACGGCCACCACCCAGGTGGGCAGGTCCTCCAGGGGAAGGGATCCCCCACCGGCGCGGGAGACGTCCTCCATCACCTCCACCCTCAGATCGGGGCAGGCGGACGAAAGTTTCCCCGCCAAGCGCTCGGCTCTCTCGCGCAGGGATTCCGGGTCGGCGGTGATCATGGCTAGGGTGGGTATCTCCGCCAGGGCGCGTTCCGGGTCCAGGTAGAGGCGCAGGGTGGCCTCCAGGGCGGCAACGGTGAGCTTGTCCGCACGCAGGGCTCGGGCCAGGGGATGCTTGGCCATGGCATCCACGAGTTCCTCGCGGCCCAGGATGATGCCCGCCTGGGGCCCTCCCAGGAGTTTGTCCCCGCTGAAACACACCAGGTCCGCCCCGGCTCGCAGCGAATCGGTGATGGTGGGCTCGGGTGAGAGGCCGAAACGGGAGAGGTCCACGTAGACCCCGCTCCCCAGGTCGTCCAGGAGGATGAGCCCGTATTCGTGGGCCAGGGAGGCCAGTTCCGCGAGGTCAACCTCCGCGGTGAAGCCGAGGATGCGGTAGTTGCTGGGATGGGCGCGCATGATAACCGCGGTCTCGCTGGTGATGGCCTTCCGGTAATCCTCCAGGTAGGTCTTGTTGGTGGTCCCCACCTCCACCAGCCGGGCGCCGCTCTGGGCCATGACTTCTGGGAGTCGGAAGGAGCCTCCTATCTCTATGAGCTGGCCGCGGCTCACGATGACCTCGCGGTCCCTGGCGTGGGCGGTGAGGGCCAGGAGGACGGCCGCGGCGTTGTTGTTCACCACCAGGGCGGATTCCGCCCCCGTCAGCTCGCACAGGATTCTGCGCAGGTGCACCTGGCGGGAGCCCCGCGTTCCGTCCTCGAGCCGGAACTCCAGGTTGCTGTAGTGGGCGGCGGCGGTCCGCAGGGCCTCGATGGCCGCCGCGGGGAGGATGGAGCGTCCCAGGTTGGTGTGCACCACCACTCCGGTGGCGTTGATCACACGGCGGAAGCTGGGCCTCATCCGCTCCTCGACCTCTTTCTCCACCATGGAGACCAGCTCCTCGGTGTCCGTGCTGATGTTCTGCAGGGACATCTCATCGCGGGCGGCCAGGATGGCCTCCCTCACTCCCTCCAGGACGGCTCGCGAGGCCTCGGTTATCAGCTCGCGGGGGATGGTGCGGTTTCCCGCCATACGGCTGCGGTAGAAGGCCTGGATGAGGTCGTTCACTGAGGAAAGCCGCCGCAGGTAGTCCTTCTTTACCTCCTCGTTACCCGCCATGTCTCCCGCCTTTCGTCCTCTTTCCCCTCATATGCACGGTATTATGTGGATTTCGGACACCATCCTTAACCTGCCCCTCAGGCGTCCTCTTCGTCGCGTAGGGTCGAATGGTGAGCGTGAACCGGGCTTTCGCCCCCCTGGGAGATTCTCGAAAGGCGCCCTTTCCCACCTCCGGACCCTTCCGCCCTGGACCGCTTGAAGGGCGCTCGCCGCGCACCCGAATGACTCCCAGAGGCCTTTCCTCCTGCCGTCGCGGGACGCATTTATTTTAGACGGTTACCGAATTGGAGGCCACCAGCATGGTCTCCAGTATCTCGAACATGTTGCTCACCGTGCCCGCCGCCACCTTGTCCTTGGCTCCGAAATAATCCAGGCAGGTTCCGCAGACCAGGACCTCCACGCCCCGGGAGGCCAGTTCCTTGAGGGCGGGGAGGGTGTCCGCGCCCTCCACCGCCAGAAGGACGCCGCGGTTGAAGAGCACCAGCCTCCAGGGCCGCCTTTCGCTCTCCGCCAGGGTGTTCAGGAAGGCCTTCATGAGTATCCTTCCCAGTTCCTCCTCACCCCGGCCCATGACGTCCGAGGAGAGGACCACCACCCTTTTCTCCCCGGAGGGCGAAGGGCTTTCCGCGGTCGCGGTTGCGCACGCGGCTTCCTCCGGCCCACCCTCCCTCATTATGTACAGATGGAACATGCCATCCTCCTCGCTCACCTCCACGCTGCACCCCTGGGAGGCGGCAAAGCGGGTGACGTTGTCCCTGGCCGTGGGGTTGTCCACCAGCACTTCCAGACGCTGGCAGCCGCGTTGCAGGGCTTCCCTGGTCTTCACCACCGGGGTGGGGCAGGGCAGGCCCCGGGCATCCACCACTTCCTCCATGTCCCCTCCTTTAACCTCGTCGCATCGTATCCTCTCCCCACGCGGGCTCGAATCCCGGATAACGGCTCGGGCCGTACCGTTCCCTTACCGCCTTTGCCTTCGGGCAGGGCCCCCCTGGCTCATTCCCTTACCCAATGGGGAGCCATTGGAGCGCGAGGGCGGCTCTTCACCACCCGAAAGGCCCGAAGCGGGCGGGTCGTCTCTCCGCCGGCCCTCCGGTCCTCTCCCGCGGCGTGATACCGGCCGACCCGTGAGCCGGGATTCAGGCGCTTATCTTTATGATCGGACTCGAGCGGGCGAAGAATTCGCCGATACGGAACCACCTCTGCCCCTCCGGGAGCGAGGCCCTGAATTCCTCCAGCTTGTCGGGGGGCAGGGCCACCAGCAATCCCCCGGAAGTCTGCGGATCGTAAAGGATGTCGCGGTCCACCTCTCCCATGCTCACGTCGAACTCCACCCTTCCGGCCAGGAAGTCGCGGTTACGATGGGCGCCCGCCGGTATCATCCCCATGGCGGCCATCTCCTGGGTTCGGGGATAAAGAGGTATGGAGCTTATGGAGATCTCGCAGGCCAGCCCCTGTTCGGGGAGCATCTCGAAGAGATGCCCGAGAAGGCCGAAACCGGTGACGTCGGTGCAGGCCCGGGCCCCGGCGGCAAGGGCGGCAAGGGAGGCTTCCCGGTTGAGCGCGGCCATCCCCTCCACGGTTTCCTCCATCTCCTCCTCGGACAAGAAGCCCGCCTTCAGGGCGGTGGCGAGGATGCCCGTCCCCAGAGGCTTGGTGAGAACGAGGGCGTCACCCGGGCGGGCTCCCTTTCTGGTCAACATGCGCCCGGGGTGGACCATGCCGGTGACCGCCAGCCCGTACTTTGGCTCATCGTCATCCACGGTGTGGCCGCCAAGGACGACGGCGCCCGCCTCGTGTACCGCGTCGTGGCCGCCACGCAGGATCTCGGCCAGCATGTCCATCCCCAGGGAGCAGGGAAAGCAGACGATGTTCATGGCCGAAAGGGGAGTCCCTCCCATGGCGTATATGTCGCTCAGGGCGTTGGCCGCTGCTATGCGCCCGAACCGGTAAGGGTCGTCCACGATGGGGGTGAAGAAGTCCAGGGTGTGCACCAGGGCCCTTTCCCCGTCCAGCCGGTAGACGGCGGCATCGTCAGGGGTGTCCAGCCCCACCAGGATCTCCTCCCGCAGCTCGCCTGGGGGTAGGAGGCGCAAGACCTTTCTGAGGTCCTCCGGACCCACCTTGGCCGCTCACCCCGATTTACTGGAAAGGAGAGTGAGTCTTACCTTTTCCTCCGCCATCCGCCTACGTCCTTTCCGCTCCGCGCTCCCGCCGGCCCACCGGGAGCGGCTCCGGCCGCTTCGGCTCTCCAGACGGGCCTCCACCCGGATATCCTCGACAGGCAGCCTTCCATGTCTCCCGGCCTTCCCCATGCGCCTGGCGGGTACCCGCGCAGTTCGGGGGCGTCGAGGCGCCGCTTTTCGCGCCGGACGAACCTTTCGCCGGGGGCGAAAGCGGGACTTGACATCCAGGGCGGCCTAACCCTCCGCGAGACATCCGCCTCCCGCCCGCTCAAGGCCATTATAAAATGAGGAATCCGCCTCCCGCCCGCTCAAGGCCATTATAAAATAATTTATTCAATAATATAAAAATATTCTAAAAAGAGTCGCTTTCTCCGCATCATGAGGGCTACTTGGCCAATGCCTTGAGGGAGGCCGGCGGACCTTAAAGGCAGTGCGCCTATCGGCGAACCTGCCCCAGGGTTTTTGCGAAGCATGTACATGGAAGCGCTGCTGGGGGGCAAAGGTTCAAGCGGGAGACGGCCTGCACTATGGTTTTCTTCTCCGCGGCATGGATGACGTTTAAAACGTTGGAAACTCTTCGTGACGCGCGCCGGCGGTCGACCATCTCTTCCTCACCTGCCTCTACCGTGACCCTTACACGGCTCGAGCTTCCTCCGCTGGGGATGGGCCTGGCCTTGTGTTCCTCAACGGGAGGAAGTGGGGGAGACCCGTTGGCGGGCTTCAGGAGCGCGTATCGCCGAGGCTCCGGCTTATCTCGGCGACGAGCTGCTCCCCGGCAGAGTAGGCGTCGCGCATCGCCGTGGGATGGTTCCTCACGGCTCCTCTTTCTCCCATGCGGAAGAAGAGAAGGCGGTGATAGTATTCGATGTCCAGGAGGCGGAAGAAGGAATCCACGACCTTGATGGCCCCGTCAAAGGCGTGGGGGTCGTCGGCTCCGGCGGTGGACAGGAAGAGCCCCCTGCGGGCATGGCGTGTGTCGGGGTCGGTTATCTCCTCCTTCAGGATCTCCTTGCGTGCCCATATGCACTGGTGGCGGTCAACGAGGGCCTTAGTCTGAGCGTTGAGGGAATTGAAGTACACGGGGGCGGCGAGTATTATCCCGTGGCTGGAGAGGGTGAGCCCGTAGATCTTTTCCATGGCGTCTTCCTGCTGGCAGGCCCCGCTGCGCCGGCACCAGCCGCATCCCAGACAGGGGTTGATCTCCCGGTTGCAGACGACGATCTTGTTCACCGTGGCGCCGGCCGCACGCGCACCCTTGAGCGCCTCCTCGAGCAGGAGTGAGGTGTTGCCGTTCTGGCGCGGACTACCGGCGATTCCCAGGATCTTCACCATCGGCAATTCCCTCGCCCTCTTGCTTGATTAATAACCGGGTTGCTGCAAATTTTATCCGATACCCACCCTCTCCGCAAACTTTTTCGGGAATTTTTCCGGCTGTTTTCCCTTCCTCTCCCTACCCGTTTTCGGGTTAACCTCCCCCTGAAACGGAAGCGAGAAACGCTTTGGTGTATGTCGTGGGGAGTCGCGGGCCCACTTTTCCGGTCCTCATCCTCCCCGGCGGGAGCTTCCCCTCCGTTCCGCCGCCAAGGTCAGAATACGGCCTTCTCCTCCCTCATCTCGGAGATCTCCTCCCGCGTGAACCCGGCCTCCAGCAGGAGCTCCTCGGTGTGTTCTCCCAGCTCAGGAGGGGGAAGCTGAAAACGGGGAGGGGTGGAGGAGAGCTTGTAGGGGCTTCCGAGAAGGCGCACGCGCCTCTCTCCTTCCCCTACCTCCACTATCATGCGGCGGTGACGTACCTGGGGGTCGTCGAGGGCCTCGTCAATTCCCGGCAGGTTGCAGTAGGGGATGTCCTTATCGGCCATCAGTTCCATCCACTCCGCAAGGGTTCGCGAGCGCACGGCATCCCGCACGCGGGGAAGAAGACGTTCGCAGCCCATGATGCGCTGGAAGACGTTCAGGCCTTTGGCGTCCTCCATGCCCAGGACCTCGCAGAGTTCGTCCCAGAACCAGTCCTCGTGGGCTATCCCGATGACCAGGTATTCTCCGTCGGAGGTCTCGAAGATCCCGTAATGGGGCGTGGCATGCAAAGGGTTGACGGTTGGGAGCTCCCCGGTCTCCAGGTATGGGCCCAGGCTGTTGGAGAGCAGGGCGACCGCGCAGTCCAGCATGGAGATGTCCACCAGTTGCCCCTCGCCGGTCCTCTCTCGAGCCTGGAGCGCGGCCAGTATCCCGATGACCGAGTTCAGGGCGGAGACGATGTCCGCCACCTCGAAACCCAGGACCACCGGCCTTCCCTCCCTGTCCCTGGTGAGCCCCAGAACGCCCCCCATGGCCAGGTAGTTGATGTCGTGACCGGGACGGTCGCGGTAAGGCCCGTCCTGCCCGAATCCGCTTATGGAGCAGTAGATGAGGCGGGGGTTGATCTCCCGCAGCGTCTGGTAATCCACGCCCAGGCGGGCGGTGGTTCCGGGTCGGAAGCCCTCCACCACCACATCCGCTCCTGCGGCCAGGCGGCGGAAGGCCTCCTGGGCCCTGGGGTGCTTCAAGTTCAGAGCCAGGCTCTTCTTGTTGCGGTTTATCTGGTTGAAGAGGAAACTGTAGGCGCGCGCGTGGTCGCCGGTGCCCGGCGGCTCCACCTTTATGACCTCCGCGCCCAGATCGGCCAGGATCATGGTGCACAGCGGACCGGGATAGAGCTGCGACATATCGAGGATGCGGATTCCGTCAAGGGGCGTGGTCATCCCAATCTCCTCCCTCTCGTGGGCTAGGGGTTCGGCCGGGGAGACGGATATCCGTTTTCCGGACGCGGATGGCCATTCTCCCCTTTTTAAATGCCGATACCCGCCGGATACGCACCAATTATATTAACGCCGCACCGTTTAAGGAAGTTAAGGCCCTTTCCGCGCCGGACGGGAGCGGCGGGGACGCCTTGCTCCGGCCGCGGTCCCCAATGAGGTGGCTCCCCTTGCCGGGGAATCCCCTGCGACTACAAACCCTCATCATACGCGAATACGGGCGCGATATGAGATGGCTCCACTGCCCGGAAATCCCCCTGCGACCTCTGCCGGAATGGTTTCCGGGGGGACGCGGCGTCCTTTCGAAACGGTTCATATGCCGAAGAGCCGCTCGAGGCCGAGGGTCCCGGGATCGCTTACCTGGCGGGAAAGGGACGGTCCCGCTGCCGCGGCTCCCGGGAAGCGGCGGGCGCCGGTTCCTTCACGCCGGAGAGGAGAATAAAATGGTCGGGGTGAGAGGATTTGAACCTCCGACCTCGGCGTCCCGAACGCCGCGCGCTGACCAAACTGCGCCACACCCCGACATCCCCATATTATAGAGAAACTCATCCTTGTTGATAACCCTTTGTCCGTGCCGCAACAAGGGCGCGCCGCCCTCCCCTCGCTGCGCCTCGCGACGGGCCACCTCAAGGCCTTGTCCCGGCCCGCTGTCTCTGGAATCCCTCGCCCCTTTCCCCGCGCCCCACTCACCCACCGGTTGAGGGAGAGCCCAGACCGATCGGCCATCCTCTCCGCCTCCCATTGTGGGGGAAAGGGGGCATGGGAGGTTGAGTGATCCTCCACTTCTTCCCCAGTTCATTCGCTCCACTCGTTCTTGCCGCAAGGAAAGCGCAAGGGGGATTCGCATATGTCCGGCCTGCCCCTTCCTGTCGCGCGGCAAGCAATAGGAGTGCCCGTCCTGCTCCCGAACCCGGGTACCCATCGCCCATGGCTCGCTCCGTGTGAGATGGCGTGAACCTTGCGCCCGGGTTGACGGGCCCGCGGGAGTCGGCCCATAATGGGAGAAAGCGCCTGGAAGGGAGTGGTCGGCAAGCGGAGGAGGTATGGGATATCCAAAAGGGGTGGTGAAGGGGTTTCTCTCCCTGTGGCCTTTCACCCACCTGGTCAAGAAGCTCAGCCCCTATCCGCCCTTTCGGCGGCTTTTCGCTCCCCTCGTGGACGAGAAGGTCCTCCAGGTGACCTTCCTTCCGGTGTCCGAGGACATTCCTCTCCCGGAGAGCACGGTGCTGCCCCGCCAGGCCCTCGCCGAGCTCATCCGGGCCTCCTCACACCGCTTCATCCATGACGGATGCATCTGCCGGAACCGCGAAGGCTGCAGCAAATATCCCCGGGATATAGGATGTATCTTCCTGGGAGAGGCCGCCGCCCACCTCCATCCCTCCCTGGGCCACCGAGCCTCGGTGGAGGAATGTCTGGCCCATGTGGAGAGAGCGGCGCGGGCCGGGCTCACGGGCATGATCGGCCGCATATGGTTCGACGCCGCCAGCCTCGGCGTGCTGCGCGAGTTCAAGCGCTTCCTGGTGGTGTGCTTCTGCTGCGACTGTTGCTGTCTGGTGCGCACGGACATGCGCCATGCGGCCCCGGAGTTCAAGCGGGCCATACGCCGGCTGGATTCGGTACGCGTGAGGGTGGGGGAACGCTGTGCCGGATGCGGGACCTGCGTGGAAGCTTGTTTCGTGGGGGCGGTTGAGCTTCGCGGGGGGAGGGCCTTCATAGACCCGGAAAAGTGCAAGGGTTGCGGCAGGTGCTCCCTCCTCTGCCCCAATCGGGCCGTGGAGGTGGAGTTCGACCCCTCGGAGGAGCTTTTCCGGGAGCTTCTGCGCCGGGCGGGGGCCGTTGCCGGGGGTGAGGGAGTCGAGGAGGACGGAGGAGGCGCGCGGCGATGACCGGCCTCCGCGAGGACACGGATGTTCAGGGCACTCCGCATGGGGTGGAAACCCAAGCCCTCACCGCCGCATGCACGGGATGCGGGAGGACGATACGTCTTCCTCCGCAGTTTCCCGGCGGGAGGTTCCTGTGCGCCCGGTGCCACCACCTCATGTCGGCCTGGAACGGGGAGGGGCGCGGTGGTTCCGGGAAATGGTTTCGCGCCGGCTGCCTGGGAGGGCTGGCTGCCGTCGCCGCGGCCGGTATCTCCCTGTGCTCCCTTTACCTCGCGGGCACCGGAAGGGGAGCCTGGTTCGCGGCTCTGCTCCTCGCTTTTTCGCTCACCGTGGCCATACCCCTGGGGGTGTACCGCAGACGCCGCAACCTGTACCTCATCGTCTCAACCCTTTATCTCCCGCTGGGAGTTTGGTGTTTCCTCTGGTACCTGGCCCCGGGTGTGGGATGGGATTACCCATCTTCCCTGCTCGGGGGCGGATTCTTCTTCCTGGTGTTGGGCGCCGGGGGGGTTTATCTTTACTACAGGGATATTCGGTCACTTCCGAGGTGGTGAGCCGGGATGGAAGATGAACTCCCTCTCTTCAGGCGTTTCCCCGCCTTGTGCGCATTCCTGCCCCGGGTCTCGCTGGGGATATGGCCCACTCCGGTGGAGAGGCTGTCTTCCCTGGAGCGGCAGCATGGGTTGCCGCCCTTCTACGTCAAGAGGGATGACCTGAGTTCCCCGCATTACGGGGGCAACAAGGTCCGCAAGCTGGAGTTCACCCTGGCGGACGCCCTGCGCCTCGGTTGCCGGGTGGTCATGACCATGGGAGCGGCGGGTTCCAACCACGTGCTGGCCACCGCGGTGCACGGCCGGAGGCTGGGCCTCAAGACCGTGGCCCTCCTCTTCGACCAGCCCTGCGCGGAGTATGTGCGCCGCAACCTCCTCCTGGACGCTCGTTTCGGCGTGCGCCTGCGCTGGGCCTCATCCATTCCCCTGATACCCCTGGCTTATCTGCGGGAGCGGATCTACCATCTGTTGAGGCGCGAGAAGGTCTACTGGCTGGGCCCCGGGGGGTCCTCGGCTCTTGGATGCCTGGGGTATGTGAACGCGGGGTTGGAGATCGCTGAACAGGTGGAACGGGGCTCGCTCCCGGAGCCGGGACTGGTGGTCACGGCCATGGGCACCCACGGGACGGCGGCTGGGCTTTGGGTGGGGATGAAACTGGCCGGCCTGGGTTCCCGCCTGGTGGGTGTCGGCGTGGTGGAGACCGCCTACTGCAACCCCTTCCTGTGGTCGCGCCTGGCCAACGCGGTGGCGAGGCTCCTGAAGAGCATGGACCCGGGCATCATGATCCCGCGGGCCAGGCCCTCCGACCTTCTTTTCATAGGCGACCAGCTGGGCAGGGGCTACGCCTATCTCACGCCCGAGGACGTGCAGGCGGTACGGGAAGCCCATGAGCTGGAGGGACTGATGCTGGAGGGGACCTATACCGGAAAAGCGCTGGCGGCGGCATTGAGACTTGGGGGCGCCAGCGGGGGTAAGCCGATTCTCTTCGTGAACACCTATAATTCCGCCGATCTCTCCCATCTGATCGAAGGCATTGATTACCATGTTCTACCAGCCCCCTTCCACCGCTTTTTCACCGCCCCCTGGCGTGAGCTGGAGGAGGAACTGGTCTCTCTGACCTGCGCAGGGGATGGGGATAACTCCGCCGGTGCGGCCTGAAGGAGACGAGATGTGCCTCTGGGACCGCTGGCTGTGGGAGCTGGGTTTCGCCGTCTGCCATCAACGCACGGACCGCCTTCTCTCCTTCGGGGGGAGGCCTCTCTTCGTGTGCGCCAGGGATACGGGGATGTTCGTCGCCTTCTTCGGTCTTCTCCTGGCCCTGAGCCTTTTGCGGAGGGAGCGGAGTGCGGGCATACCCTCCTTCGCCACCATCGCCCTCTGCGTCGCGGGAATCCTCTTCCTGGCCTGGGACGGACTTACCAGCTACCTGGGGTGGAGGGAGTCGACCAACCTCCTGCGCTTTCTGAGCGGCGCTACCGGAGGAGCCGGACTCGCCGTTCCGGTTTCCGCCCTCATGAACCGGGAGATATGGTTGGAGGACACCTCGCGGCGCATCATGGGCGGGGGGCGGGACATCCTCTTCGTATCCGTGGTCTCGCTGGTCGCCCTTCCTCTCTACATAATGCGACCACCCTCCCTTTTCCGCGTGGCACAGCTGGAGCTGCTTCTCTCCATGCTGGGGACCTTCTGGTCCCTGAACCTCCTTTTGATCTGCCTCCTCAGGCCACGGAGGAGAGAGGAGGCGCTACGCGCGCGCATCGCGCTCGCCTTTCTCCTCCTGGTCCTGGAGCTCGCCGCTTCCTACTGGGCACACCGCCTCTTGGCTGGCGGAGGGCCTCTCGTCCCTCCTCCCGCACTCTTCGGACGGCTTCCGTAAGGGCAGCCGAAGGTAAAACCACGCCCTTTGTTGTATATTGGTTTAGTCCGGCGGCATCGCCAGCTCTCGTTACGCGTCCAGGAGGTCCGACATGCACGCAAGAAAGGAAAAGCTCCGGGTGGAGATCTACACCACCTCTCATCGTATCCTGGCCGACCTGCACATCTTCGCCGGAGCGAGATTGACGGACATAATGCAGTCCAGGGAAACGCAGTCCTTTTTCGCCCTCACGGACGTGGAGGTGTACAACCTGAACACCGGGGAGCTCCTCTTCCGAACCGATTTCATCGACATCAACCGCAGCCACATCGTCCTCATCCGCCCCGTGGAGGTGCCCCAGCGCAGCCGGGAGGAATTGCGTCCTTCCTTCTGAGCTTCGTGGGAGGCGCGCCCACATGGCGCACATGCGCGGCAGGGGCTTTCGCCCGCATCGAAGCACAGGTGTGGTGCCCGAAAAGAAAGGGGAGGTTCCCGCTTATGCTGCGGGCCGCGGAGCCTTGCTTCGTGAATATGGCAATATATTCCAAATAATCAGATCGGGTTGCGGGTGGGCGGGGAAGAGCCTCGCGATATGCCTACGTTCGGAAGAACGGCCCTTCTTATGCCCGGCAGTGGTCTCCCGTCAGAAGAGGTCCTCCTCGCCTACCGCCTTGGCTTCCGTATAGGGGGACAGATAACCCACGTGCTGGAAGAAGAAGGTGTTGACGATCTTGCGCACGGGGACGACTATCTTGGCCGGCCTTCCCGCCTGGTCGTACTCCAGGCTGATGTCCCCGTCCAGGCGCGCTCCTCTCTCGTTGAGGAACTTGGCCACCTCGGACCGGACCTCATCCATGTTCCCCCGCTTTTTCTGGTAGGTGTCCGCGGCCAGCTCGGCGGCGTCCTTGGCCGTTCCGCGGGTGGCGATGTGGTTGGCTATCACCGGTCCGCACTGGGAGATGATGATCCCGATTATCAGGGCGGCCAGGAATATGCGCAACACGTAAGTCCATACCTGCCCCTCCTGGGAGGAGAGGGACCTCCGGATTCTTGCCCCGTCCATTCCAGCCCTTCCTTCGCCCACCAGACCGCCGCTTTCCGTTCTCCGGAAGGTTGCATGCAAGAAGCCGTCAGCAACACTAAAAACTTCGACCGGGGAACCCCTTTCCCTTTATAGGTACCGGGACCCTGATCCCGCGGCTTCCCCCTTCCGCGGCCCGGAAGTCTCCCGTTTCCCTCTCCGGTGAGTCCCTTTGGGTAAGGGTGCCCGGGAGAGGGCCTCGCCCGGCGGTTCCGCCGGTGGCTAGACCGGAGGATACGGTTCCGGGACGCGGATTCCATGTCCGCCCGCCGGGGACCGGCCCGCTCGTGGACCCTCCCCTGGAAAGCGACCCTGTGGTTCGAATGGTGCTCCCTTGCGGCTCAGCCCGGGCGCATCCCGCTCCGCCTCCTCTCCAGGAGACGGGAGGCCATCCGCCTGAGGGCTTCCAGTTCCTCCATATGCAGCGCATGGGCGAGGAAGAGATAGGCGGCCAGCCCGTTCAACAAGGGGAGGGCCATGAGCAGCAGGTCCCTGAAAAGCCCGGCGTGGGGGTGGAGCTCCTCGACAAGGTGCCTTGTGGCGTAGACCACCAGGGCCATGGCTCCACCCGCGGCCAGTGCCTTTACCAGCGTGACAACGAGTTTTCTGCCCCCTATCCTGCCCAGGCGTAGGCGGAGCACGGTCCCGTCCATGAGCATGGAGAAGACGTAAGCGGTGGTGAAACCGAGGGCCAGGCCCTTCACTCCCAGCCAGCGGAAGAAGAAGATATTGGCCACGATGTTCACGGCCACCACGAAGCAGTTGATGATCATGGGGGTGCGGGTGTCCTGAAGGGAGTAGAAGGTCTTGGTGAGGAGCATGTCGATGGAGTAGGGGATGAGCCCGAGGGCGAAGAAGAAGAGCACGCCGGAGAGGAGCTCGGTGTCCCCCGATTTAAAGAAGCCGTGCTGGAGCAAGAAACGGATTATGGGCCTGTTCAGCGTGAGGTAGACCACCGCGCAGGGCACGATGACCAGCAGCGTGGCGCGCAAGCCCAGGTTGGCCGTCTCCTTGAAGCG
>MU158643.1:0-1178 GCA_015711895.1 Candidatus Solincola tengchongensis
TCAGGGTGGCCGCACCGGCCGGTCTCCCCGATGAGCCCGGTGGGAAGGCAAGCGCCCCCGTCATCCCATCCCGCCGATGGTCGCGGACCCGGAAGGGAAGGACGGGACACGGCCGGGTGGCCTGAAGGGCGTCGACCTCGAGGGGGGCTTTCGTTGAGCGAGGGAAGAAGAGTCCAGGCCGTTCTCATTCACGGCGAACAGGCGCTGCTCCTGGAGGAGGAGCTCAGGAAGATCCTGAAGAGGGTCTCGCGTAACGACCCGGAGATGGAGTTCAACCTCGACGTCTTCCGCATGGGCGAGGACAGCCTGGAAGAGGCCCTGGCCGCGGCGGAGACCCTACCTTTGGCCGGGGGGTGGAGATACGTGGTGGTGAGGGATGCCCAGATGCTGTCGCCGAAGGAGGTTAGGCTACTCGCCTCCTTTCTCGACCGACCGCCGGAGAGCGCGGTGTTGATACTTATGGCCGCGGGGTTGAAGAGGAGCTCCCCTCTCCTCAAGGCGTGCCGGGAGAAAGCCCTGGTAGTGGAGGCCACCTTATCCCGGAAGAAGGTACCCCTGTGGATAAAATCCCGTTTCGAGGCGCGTGGCCTGCGGGTCAACGGGAGGGCCATACCCTATCTCCTGGAGATGCTGGGCGAGGACCTCATGGCCCTGGAGGCCGCCGTGGAGAAGATCGCCCTTTTTCACCAGGGCGACCGCCCCGTGGAGCTGGAGGAAGTGGTCGCACTGGTTATGCCCTCGGCGGAGAAGGCGGTCTACGAACTCACCGACCGCGTCATGCTGGGAGACACCGATCAAGCCCTGAAGATCCTGCGCCGCCTGTTGAAGCAAGGGGAGGACCCCAACCGGGTCCTCTTCATCCTCACCCGCCATTACCTTCGGCTGTTGAATTATATGGCCCTGCGCGATGAGGGCCTGTCGGACCGGGAGATAGCCGCGGAATTGAAGCTTCCGGCGAACATGGAATGGATGCTGAGCTCCCGCCTCCGGCCCCAGGCCTCCCTTCTGGGGGAGAAAGGTCTCCGCCACAGCTTGTCCGCCCTCCTCGAGGCGGAGAGGGACCTCAAGACGGGGCGCATGGAACCCGGGGATGCGCTCATGGGGACGGTCATCCGACTTGCCTCCATGGGGCGCAGTTGACAAGCATGCAAATATATGCATAATAATGCATATTATTG
>MU158643.1:1188-3366 GCA_015711895.1 Candidatus Solincola tengchongensis
TCCCAGCGTCGTTGCCGTCCAAGAGGTGTTCGGATGAAAGTAGGCATAATAGGCGCTTCAGGATATACAGGCGCGGAACTCATGCGTCTTCTCTGCCAGCATCCCAGCGTGGAGGTGGCTTATATCACTGCGCATACCTATGCAGGAAAGAGGGTTGAGGAGCTCTACCCACACCTGCAGGCCTACCGGGAGATGAGGTTCCAGGCTTTCCGGCCGGAGGAGGCCCTCCAGGAAGCGGAATTCCACTTCGTTGCCCTACCTCACGGGGAGGCCATGGAGGTGGTCCCACCCTTGCTTGAGGGGGGAGCCAGGGTGGTGGACCTCTCCGCGGATTACCGCCTGGCCGATCCGCAGGAATACGCCCGCTGGTACGGGAAGGAACACCGCTCCCCGGACCTCCTCCCGAGCGCGGTTTACGGCCTTCCGGAGTTCTATGCCTCGGATCTCCGGGATGCCCGCCTGGTTGCCGTCCCCGGGTGCTATCCGACTGCCGCCCTGCTGGCCCTTGGACCCCTGGCCATGCGTGGTTATCCCCTGGACGGGTGCATCATCGACGCCAAATCGGGGCTCTCCGGCGCGGGGAGGACGCTTTCCCTCACCTCACATTTCGCCCAGGCCGATGAGAGCGTGAAACCTTACGGCGTGGGCTCACACCGCCACACCCCGGAGATCGAGGGCCGGCTCTCCGAGCTCTCTTTCCGGCCGGTCCGGGTGAGCTTCGTCCCCCACCTGGTCCCCATGAGCCGGGGCATCCTGGCCACCTGTTACCTTCCCCTGGGGCAGGAGGTGACCTCTCGTGAGGTGAGCGAGGCCTATGAAGGCTTCTATGCCGGATCGCCTTTCGTGGTCCTCCTCGGGGAGGGGCGTTTCCCGGAGACCAAGTGTGTGGCGGGGAGCAATTACTGCCACCTGGGATGGCACCTTGACCGGGAGAGGGGAGTGCTGGTGGTGGCCTCGGCCATCGACAACCTGGTCAAAGGGGCTTCCGGGCAGGCGGTGCAGTGCATGAACATCATGATGGGATGGGAGGAGTCCCTGGGCCTGGAGGCTCCGGGCGTTTTCCCCTGATTGTGCGGCCGCGGAAGGGCACGGACTAAAAGCGTCGTCGGGCGCTTAAGGCGATCGTCGAGGAGGAAGCGAGGATGGCGTTCGAGGAGATGGAGGGCGGAGTATGCGCGCCCCTGGGCTTCAAGGCGGCGGGGGTGGCCTGCGGCCTTAAGGAAAGCGGGAGGCCGGACCTGTGCCTGATATATTCGGAGGTCCAGTGCTCGGCGGCCGGAGTCTTCACCACCAATGCCTTTCGGGCCGCTCCAGTCCTGGTGAGCATGGAACATTTGCGGGGGGGCAGCCTGCGGGCGGTGGTCGCCAACAGCGGCAACGCCAATGCGTGGACGGGGCATAGAGGCCTGGAGGACGCCAGGGAGATGGCCGTTGCGGCGGCCCGCGAACTGGAGGTAGCGGCGGAACAGGTGGCGGTGGCCTCCACCGGGGTCATCGGGTGTTATCTGGACATGGGGAAATTGAGGGAGGGTATCTCCAGGGCGGCCTCCTCCCTAAGCCGGGAGGGGGCGAGCAGGGCGGCGGAGGCCATCATGACCACGGACACCTTCCCCAAGCAGTGGGCCCTGGAGGCGGAGGGTTTCCGTGTGGGCGGGATGGCCAAGGGAGCGGGCATGATCAGCCCCCGTATGGCCACCATGTTGGCCTTCATCACCACCGACGCCAAGGTGGAGGCCGGGGAACTCCACCACGCCCTGCGGCGGGTGGTGGACCGGACCTTCAACCGCATAACCGTTGACGGCTGCACCAGCACCAACGACATGGTGGTGGTCATGGCCAGCGGCCTCTCCGGGCGGAGGGTGGGCGGCTGGGAGATGGAAGAGGCCCTGTATCCTTTATGCTCCCGCCTGGCACGCATGATAGTGGAGGATGGGGAGGGCGCCACCCGCTTCATCACCGTCCGCGTGCGGGGAGCCGCGGATGACGCGGAGGCGGAAGTGGCCGCTCGCGCCGTGGCCGATTCCCCCCTGGTCAAGACGGCCTTTTTCGGAGGCGACGCCAACTGGGGGCGGGTGGTGCAGGCCCTGGGGGCTTCCCTTCCCCAACTGGATCCCGCGGGAGTGGAGGTGCGCTTTGGCGGGCTAACCGTGGCTCGGGGGGGCGCGCCGGTGGGGGTGG
>MU158643.1:3376-8200 GCA_015711895.1 Candidatus Solincola tengchongensis
CGCCCGCCGGCGCGGCGGCGGCGCGGGGGGGGGCGGCGGGGGCGGCGGGGAGAGCGGCGCTCCGGGGGGTGCGGGCCCCGGCCCGGGCGGACCTGGAGATCGGCCTGGGGAGGGGGGAGGGGGAAGCCGTGGTCTGGACCTGTGATTTGAGTTACGAGTATGTCCGCATCAACGCGGAATACCATACCTGATAGCTGAGGAGGGGATATGGAGGCGGCGAAGCGCAAGGCCAAGGTGCTCACGGAGGCCCTTCCCTACATAAAGGAATATTACGGCCGAACGGTGGTGGTGAAGTTCGGGGGCAAGGCCATGGAGAACGAGGCCCTGAAGGAGCTCTTCGCCTCGGACATTGTGCTCATGCGCTACGTGGGCATAAACCCCATCATCGTCCACGGCGGAGGGCCTCAGATCACGCATTATATGGAGAGGTTGGGGTTGCAGGTGCGATTCGTGGACGGCCACCGGGTGACCGATGCCGCGGCCATGGAGGTGGCCAAGATGGTCCTCGTCGGGAAGGTGAACAAAGAGCTCGTCTCCCTCATCAACGGGCACGGGACGCTGGCCGTAGGCCTGTCCGGCGAGGACGGCAACCTTATCCAAGCCGTCAAGCGCCGTCACGTGGGCAAGGGCGGCGAGACGGACCTGGGTTTCGTGGGGGAGGTGAAGGCCATCAACCCGCGCATCCTGGACAACCTCATCCGCGAGGAGTTCATCCCCGTGGTGGCCAGCATAGGGGTGGATGAGAGTGGCCAGAGTTACAACATCAACGCCGACCTGGTGGCGGGAGCCCTGGCCTCGGCCCTCAAGGCGGACAAACTCATCTACCTTACCGACGTGGACGGGATCTACCGGGACCTCGAGGACCGCAGCAGCCTGATCCCCGAACTCGACTTGGAGGAGGCCGAGGAGCTGGTGCGCGGCGGCAACCTGAGCAGCGGCATGATACCCAAGCTGCAGAGCTGCGTGGAGGCGGTGCGGGCGGGCGTGCGCCGAGCGCATATCATAAACGGGACCGTGGAACACGCCCTTCTCCTGGAGCTCTTTACCGACGCCGGGATCGGCACCATGGTGCGCTCCTGACGGAGAAGGATTCGGCATGGCGAGACCCAGATTGACGTGGCGAGACGGGACGGCAGGAGGACAGATGAATTCCGAATACGACCTCAAGAGGGCCCTGAAGGCGGAAGAGCTATATTTCATGCACACATACAATCGCTTGCCCGTGCTCTTCGTGAGGGGTTTCGGGACGCGGCTCTGGGACGACGATGGGCGGGAATATGTGGATTTCGTTTCCGGGCTGGGAGCCTGCATAGCCGGGCACTGCCACGGGGAGATAATCGCCGCCGTTGCCAGACAGTCCTCTCAGCTGATACATGTTTCCAATCTTTACCATATCAGGCCCCAGGGGGAACTGGCGGAGATGCTGGTGCGCAGCACCTTCGCCGACCGGGTCTTCTTCTGCAACAGCGGGACTGAGGCCAACGAGGCGGCCATAAAGTTGGCCCGCAAGTACATGAGGGAGGTGCGGGGGGAGGATCGCTACAAGGTGGTCTCCGCGATGCGTTCCTTCCACGGGAGGACCTACGGGTCGCTTGCCGCTACGGGGCAGCCGGAGAAGGCGCATCCCTTTCGCCCCCTTCCGGAGGGCTTCGTGCACGTGCCCTTCAACGACGCGGAGGCATTGGGAGAGGCCGTGGACGAGAGCACCTGCGCCGTGCTCCTGGAGCCTATCCAGGGGGAGGGAGGGGTATACGTGGCCGATCCCTCCTATCTGAAGAGGGCCAGGGAGCTGTGCGAGGAGAGGGGCGCCCTGCTCATCCTGGATGAGGTGCAGACGGGCATGGGGAGGACGGGAGCCCTCTTCGCGCACCAACATTACGGCATCCTGCCCGACGTGATGACCGTGGCCAAGGGCCTGGCGGGTGGGCTTCCCCTCGGCGCCGTGCTGGCCACCGAGGAGGTGGCCAGGGGGTTCCAGCCCGGCGATCACGGGAGTACCTTCGGCGGGAATCCCGTGGCCTGCGCCGCGGCCCTGGCGGTGCTCACCGTTCTCCAGGAGGAACAGCTGGTGGAGAACGCGGCGCGGGTGGGAGGATATTTCCGGGAGAGGCTGTTGCGCCTTCAGGAAGAGGTCCCCGGCATCGTGGAGGTCCGGGGCCTGGGGCTCATGCTGGCCGTGGAGCTGGAAAGCCTGGATGCGGGCAACGTGGTCCGGGAATGCCTTAAGAGGGGGTACGTGGTGAACAACATAGGCCAGCGCATCCTGCGCTTCCTGCCCCCCCTCAACGTTTCCACCCGGGAGGTGGACGGACTGGTGGAGGTGCTAGCCGAGCTTCTGCGCGGTGGGTACGGAGAAGGGAAGGTGGGGGAATGAGCCTGAAGGGTCGCGATTTCCTGAGCATGGCCGACCTGGAGGCCGGGGAACTCGTGGCACTCCTCGACCGCGCCGCGGAGTTCAAGCGCGCCCTGCGGGAGGGCAGAGTCAGGCCCAGTCTGCAGGGCAAGCTGGTGGCCCTAATCTTCCAGAAACCCTCCACCCGCACCAGGGTCTCCTTTGAGGCCGCGGTGCGTCATCTGGGAGGGCACCCCATCAACATGAACGCTACGGAGATGCAGTTGGGGAGGGGAGAGACGATTTCCGACACCGGGCGCGTGCTCTCGCGCTATGTCCACGCCATAACCCTGCGCACCTTCGCCCACAGGGAGGTGGAGGAACTGGCCGAGGCGGCGGAGGTGCCGGTGATCAACGCTCTCACCGACCTGGAGCATCCCTGTCAGGTACTGGCCGACCTGTTCACCATCCGCGAGAGGTTCGGGGGGTTCTCCGGGATTAAGCTTACCTACCTGGGAGACGGGAACAACGTGGCCAATTCCCTAGCCCTGGGATGCGCGCTGGCGGGCATGACCTTCACCGCCGCCTCTCCCCCCGGATACGAACCGGACGAGGCCATCCTGGGCAAGGCGCGTTCCATGGCCGGCGAAGGGGCGGTGCGCGTGGTCCAGGACCCCCGGGAGGCGGTCTCCGGCGCCCACGTCCTCTACACCGACGTCTGGGTCTCCATGGGCCAGGGCGATGAGGCCCGCCGTCATAGGGACCTGCGCCCCTATCAACTCAACCGGGAGCTTCTCGAACTCGCCGACCCGGATGCCGTGGTCATGCACTGCCTGCCCGCTCACCGCGGCCAGGAGATCACCGATGAGGTTCTGGATGGGCCATGTTCCCTGGTATGGGACCAGGCCGAGAACCGCATGCACGCTCAAGCCGCCTTGCTATGTCTCCTGATGGGGGAGGAGGTTTGAAGGTTTGGACCGAGGTAGGAGGAGGGACCTCATCCGGGAGTTGATCCGCCTCCGCCGGCCCTCCAGCCAGAGGGAGCTGGTGGAGATGCTCTCCGAGTGCGGTGTGAAGGTGGATCAGTCCACCGTGTCCAGGGACCTGCGGGAAATGGGGGTCATCCGTCTCTCCGGAGGGCATTACACCCTTCCCGAGGAGGAGGGGCTGCGGGGAGGAGAGGAGGAGCTGGAAAGAGGTCTACGCACCTATGCCTTGTCCCTGGAGGCCAGTGGAAACCTGGTGGTGGTGCGTACCCCGGCCGGGAACGCACATGCCCTGGCGGTGATCCTGGACCGGGCGGGTCATGAGGGGGTGGCGGGGACGGTGGCCGGGGACGACACCATCCTTGTGGTGGTGAGAGAGGGCTTTCGGGCCCACGGCCTGGCGCGGGAATGGAAGGAAAAGGCGGGGCTGACCTGATCCTCAGGGATCGGCGTGGTGATATGATTTTCTTTGCGGTAAATAGGGGGGGGAGGTCGGGAATCAAGGTGTATTGAAGCCAGCCCCCTGGGGAAGGGCCGGAAGGCCCGTCTAGCGTTCGTAAGGGCGACAGTCGGAAAGGAAGCGCTTATGAAGGATACGGTGATCCTGGCGTATTCGGGTGGGCTGGACACCTCGGTGGCCATCCGCTGGCTGCAGGAAAACTACGACCTGGAGGTGGTGGCTTTGGCCGCCGACCTGGGGCAGCCAGGGGACCTGGAGGCCCTGCGGGAGAAGGCCCTGAGCCTGGGCGCGATGGATGCGGTCACGCTGGACCTCAAGGAGGTCTTCGCCGAGCGCTATGTGCTCCCGGCCCTGAAAGCCAATGCCCTCTACGAGGGCAGGTATCCCCTGGCCACCTCGCTGGCCCGTCCCCTCATCGCCTCCGCACTGGTGGAGGAGGCGAGACGGCGGGGTGCCAAGGCGGTGGCCCACGGATGCACGGGAAAAGGGAACGACCAGGTGCGTTTCGACCTCACCTTCATGGCCCTGGGGCCGGATCTGCGCATCATCGCTCCCCTGCGGGAGTGGAACATGTCCCGAGAGGAGGAGATCGAATACGCCCAGAGGCACGGCATCCCGGTCCCGGTGACCCAGGAGACCCCCTATTCGGTGGACGAAAACCTCTGGGGCCGCAGCTGTGAGGCGGGTGTCCTGGAGGATCCCGGCGTGGAGCCGCCGGAGGACGCCTACCAGTGGACGGTGTCCCCCGAGGAGGCCCCCGACGAGCCGGCCTACCTGACCATCGGCTTCCGGGAGGGGAGGCCGGTCTCCCTGCAGGGGGAGGAGATGGGGCTGGTGGACCTCATCCTGGAGCTGAACCGGGTGGGTGGCACCCACGGGGTGGGGAGGATAGACATGATCGAGAACCGCCTGGTGGGGATAAAATCGCGGGAGGTCTACGAGGCGCCCGCGGCCACCATCCTCATCGAAGCCCACCGGGCCCTGGAGGCACTGACCCTCACTCGGGAGACGCAGCACTTCAAACCCCTGCTTGAATCCAAGCTCGC
>JACVJH010000313.1 GCA_015711895.1 Candidatus Solincola tengchongensis
GCGGGCAGCGGTGACCCGTTGCCCATAACCATGATCTGCTTCTCGGTATGCGCTCTGGCCATGATGGGCACGCCGCCCTCGGTGGGTTTCGTCACCAAGTGGCTTCTGGGGAGCGGTTCCCTGGAGGCGGGTTTGCCGGTGTATATCGTCATCCTTCTGGTGAGCGCCCTGCTGAACGCGGCTTACTTCCTTCCCATCATCTACATGGCCTTCTTCCGGTGGGAGGGAGACGAGCTGGAGGAGCACGGGGAAAGGCACCATCCCAAGCTGGTCTTCGGCAAGGAGGCCGACCACAAGCTGGTGGTACCGGTGGTCATCCTTGCCGCCCTGGTGGTCATCGCGGGTATCTGGAGCAACGTGCCCGGCTTCCCCTATTCTCTGGTCAGCAAGGTGGTCAACGTCATTTTCCGATGATGGGTAACGGCTCTCGGGCTTGGGCGGTGCCTGCGGGAACGCGAGTACGGCGGGAGAGGTTCTTGCAAAGGGGTGACAAAGGGGTGAGTCGCTGCGGTGCATGAGGAGACACTGGCCGTCCTTTCTTTCAGCTTCCTCCCGGCACTGGCTCTCCTCCTGCCGCTTGTGGGAGCGGCCGGGGCCGCGGTGGGAGGAGAGAGGAGGCCGCGCCTCCGCAACTGGTCCGCGGTGCTGAGCACCGGGTTCACCCTGGTGGTGGTGGCCTCCCTCCTGGCCCGGGTGACGGGGAAGGGGCCCGTGTACTTCGAGCTCGGATTCCTGCGCCTGGGAGAGCGCTTCTCCTGCGGGCTGGAGGTGGACGCCGTGGGGGCCTTTTTCGCCCTCTTCGCCTCCATCCTGTGGTTCGCGGCCTCGCTGCACGCTTTCCGCTACATGGACCATGAACACAAGCGCACGCGTTTCTTCATCTTCATGCTCCTCACCGAGAGCGCCACCCTGGGGGTCTTCATGGTGCAGGACTTCTTCAGCCTCTATCTCTTCTTCGAGGCCATGGGATTCTTGGCCTACCTACTGGTCATCCACTCCGAGACCCCCCGGGCCCGGGCGGCGGCGGCCAAGTACATGGGCATGACCGTCATCGGCGGCCTGAGCCTCATCGGGGGCGTGTTCCTCTACTTGGGATACGCGGGAACCACCTCCTTCCGGCCCCTCATGGAGAGCGCCTGGCTGACCGGGCCCTTCAAGGTGGCCGCAGTGGTCATGCTCGTCGCCGGCTTTGGGGTCAAGGCGGGCATGGTGCCTCTGCACGTCTGGTTGCCCGACGCCCACCCCGCGGCACCCTCCCCGGCCAGCGCCCTGCTCTCCGGGGTCATGATCAAGGCGGGGGCCTACGGCATCTTGAGGACGTTGCTCAGCTTCTTGCAGTCCCCCGTGGCCCACGGGGCGGAGGGGCAGGCTGCGGCGGGACACGGAGGGGAGGCGGCCGTCCATGCCGCGGGGGGTCTGGCCGCCGATGTGCGCATGCTGGGGTTCGCCGTCATCTGGATAGGCGTGACCACCATGTTCCTGGGCATGCTCCTGGCGCTGGTGCAGAGGGACATCAAGCGCACCCTGGCCTATTCCAGCGTGAGCCAGATGGGGTACATCCTCTTCGGCGTGGGATGCCTGGGGTACTTGGGCGCCGAGGGGGCCATGGGCATGGGTGGGAGCCTTTACCATATCATCAACCACGCTTTCTTCAAGGGATGTTTCTTCCTGGCCGCGGGCTCGGTCCTCTTCTGTGCCCACGAGCTGGACATGTTCAAGCTGGGCGGGCTCTGGAGGCGTATGCCCCTCACCACGCTCTTCTGGTGTATCGCCGCTTTGGGCATCATGGGTATCCCCCTGGGCAACGGTTTCGTCTCCAAGACCCTGCTCCACCATGCCATACTCGAATCCCACCACCTGGCGGAAGGCGCACGTCTGGCCACCGCGGGTTGGGTGAAGGCGGCGGAGACGATGTTCATCATCACCAGCGGAGGCACCATCGGATATATAACCAAGATGACCTATTACACCTTCTTCCGCAGGCCGGACCCGGAACATGCCTCTCATCTGGAACACGTCCGGGAAGCCCCCGCATGGATGCTGGCCGGCACCGGGCTGCTCGCGGCGGGGGTCCTCTTCAACGGGCTTTTCCCGGGCCTCCTCCTGCGGCGGCTGGTCGGGCCGGCTGCGGGCACGGTGCCGGGCCTCGAGGCCCTTTACGTGGAGCACCTGGCGCATACCACCATATTCCTGTGGTCCAATATCAAGGAGATATTCGTGCCTCTGGCCATCGGACTGAGCGTCTTCGTCCTGGGGGCATGGCCGGACCTGTTCCGGGTGCGCAGGAGGGGCCCGGACCTCTTCCAGTTGCGCCTGCCCCGCTGGCTGGGAGTGGATTTCTGGTACCTGGCCGCGGCGCGCGGCTCCTTGAGGCTGCTCTTCTGGGGAAAGAGGAACTACGCGCCGGTGAAGGAGAACGTGGTCGCCCTGTGCAGGAGAGGCGCCGCGGCGGCCGTTCACGCCGTGAGGGAGGTCGTATATCCCTCGCTTACCACTCGTCCCGCGTCATGGGTGAGCCGGCAGGCGTTGCTGCTTTACGGAAACGCGCGCAGGGAGCTTCTGCCCCGTATCCGCGAGTACCAGGGAGACATCGCCGTGGGCGCCCTGGTCATCGCCGTGTCCCTCACCCTCTTTTTGATCATGCGCCTGATGTGAAAGAATGACCGGTGTGGAGGAGGCCTTGTGGCCATGTTGGGATTGACGGCAGCCGGCAACCTGGGACGGGACCTCTTCGCGGCCTTCATCGCCGCCTTGGTCGGTGGGGCGGTGCTCCTCTACGCCGCAGCTTCCGATCTCTTCGACCTCAAGCTGTTCAAGTTCGACCCCTTTTCCCTGCGCTATCCACGGGAGGCACGCATCGAGTACTGGTACGTGCGCGCTGCCAGAAAGTTCCAGGCTTTTCTGGCAGGTGGGGGCTGGAGCTACGCCAAGTTCAAGAAGCGGGCCAAGGTGACCTTCAAGAGGGACTGGAGGAAGTTCAGGCGAGAGGCGCGCCGCATGCTGCCCGACGCCGCCCGGCGGCTTAACCGGGACATAGCCCTGGGAGCGCTGGCCATCGCCGTGACCCTGGTGGCGCTCTTGATCATGAGGCTGGTCTGAGGGGTCGGCGGTCAGGGTGGCGCCGTCGGGAGGATTGCCCTTTGCCCCGCCGGAAGGCCGGTCCCTGATGGCGTTGGGGATGCGTGATGCAGGATGACACGGCCTTCGCGGTATGGGCAGGGCCGGGAAAAGGTCTGGGCAAGGGCATGAAGGTCCGTGGTGGAGGAGAGAGGAAGGCAGTCGGCCGGTGAGGGATGGACATGGAGAAGCGGTTTGGATGTTTCTCCTGTGCGGGTGGGAGATGCGGCGCCGTGAGAAGGTGTGAAGAAAAGATGAAAGGGGTTCGGGGGACCAATAAAGGGATGACATGGAGGGTGAAGAATGCTTAGGAAAACATCGGTCCTTGTCCTGGTCGTCGTCCTGCTGCTTACGGTCGGCCTTTCCACGGCTCGTGCGGAGGCGGCCGAATCCGGAGAGGGCGAGAAGAGCAGTTCGGTGAAGTTGGTGGTGACCATCGCCGCCATCTGGCTGGCCATCATGGCCGCGGTGATCACCGTGGTTGTGGTCACCCGCCGCAAGGCGGGTGAGGAGGAAAGGCAGAGCAAGGAGGGATGAGGCTCGTGCCCTGACGGTTCCTGACGTCTGGTCCGGCCGGGTTGCCCCCATGGCCTTGCGAGGAGCGAGTGGGGCTCCTCGGAGGATGAGCTCGCAGGCCCACAAGCTTAAAGTTCTTGTCTGGAACGAGATGCGCATGTTCTCGAGGTCCCAAGGAGGTAGGAAATGAGCGAGAAGCAGTTCGGAGCGGCGCGGTGGTTGACCGCTCTGGCGGTGATCTTCATACCTCTGTCCATCATCATCCTCATCTCCGGTTCCTGGCTGGCCAACTTCACCTCCAACCAGTGGACGCGTTACCTCCTGTTCGCCTCCTGGGTCTTCATGACCCTCTCCACGGTCCTGGGGGTGGTGAACATGGTGAGTGGCGCAGGGGAGGAGTCGTCTCCCCTTCCGGACGTCGCCGGTGATGCGGGCATCGGGGAAGAGGAGGGAAGGGAGTCGGAGCCCCTACTCTCCTCGAGGGCCGAACCCAAGGGTCAAGAGGTGGAGCAGTCCTTGCTGCTGGGGCAGGTCTCGTGCTTCCTTTTGGGTCTTTTTCTCTACGTGGCCTTCATATCCTGGATGGTCCTGCCGAAGATCGGCCTTTCCGGCCTCTGATCCCCGCGGATGAGGGAATACATCCACCGTTTCTACCGCCGGCAGATGCGGGCGGAAGGCCTGGTTTCCTTCCAGGTGAGGCTGAAGGAGAGCGACCTCTTCATCTGGGCATTGCGAGACCTGCGCGAGGAAGCCCTCGATTCGCTGACCCGGCATCGCTCCCTCCTTGAGGAATTCATCGCCCGCCAGCCCCTTTTCGCCGCCACCTTCCGTCCTTATGCGGTTCCCGTGGAGGCGCCGGAGATAGTGAGGCGCATGGCGGAAGCAGCGGCTCGCGCCCACGTGGGCCCTATGGCCGCGGTGGCCGGGGCGGTCGCGGAGATGGTGGGCCTGGACCTCTTGCCTCTATCGCCGGAACTGATGGTGGAGAACGGTGGAGACATCTTCCTCAGCTCGAGGTCGGAGAGGCGCATAGGGATCTTCGCCGGCGAGTCCCCGTTCAGCGGGCGCCTGGCCCTGGTGGTGGCGCCCACTCCTCCGCAGGGGTTGGGGATCTGCACCTCTTCGGCCACCGTCGGGCCTTCCTACAGCGCGGGGGCGGCTGATGCCGCCCTGGTGGTGGCGGAAAGCGCCAGCCTGGCCGACGCCGCGGCCACCGCCTTGGGTAATCGGGTCAAGTCGCCGGAGGATATGGAGGAAGCCCTGGCCTACGTGGCCGGCCTGGAGGGCGTGACGGGATGCCTGGTCATCATGGGAGACAGGCTGGGAGTGAGGGGCGACCTGAGGCTGGAGAGGGCCGGGTAAACGGAAGGTGGTGCCTTGCCCCCGGTGGCTTTGACGCGGCCGGTGTTCAAGAGGCAGGTGGCAAGCGGAGGATCCCCTCTCCGGTGGAGGCGGACGGCGAGGTCCGAGTCCGATGACGCCTTTCTCCAGGAAGGAATTGGAAAAGAGGTTGGCCGTCGCCCGCGGCCTTCATCCGGCTCCACAGGTCGTCCCGACGGATATGGCCCCGTATGCGGCTTAATCCCGTCTCCCTCGAGAGCCGTTCCCCAAGAGAGCGTCTCTTCGCGTTGCGAGCGCTGCAGGGCGCCGCTCATGTTGTATAAAATTAAATGGGTACCACGAATTAGGCAGGGGGGTCAGCGATGAGCCTGGATAGGGAGAAGGCGGAGAAAAGGGCGGAGGAGCTGCGCCGGGAGCTGAACTACCACAACTACCGTTATTACGTTCTCGACGAACCGGTCATCAGCGACGAGGAATACGATCGCCTGATGCGCGAGCTTGTGGAGCTGGAGGAGAGATACCCGGAGCTGGTAACCCCCGATTCACCCACCCAGAGGGTAGGCGCCCCTCCCGCGGAGGCCTTCCAGCCCGTGCAGCACCGAGCGCGCATGATGAGCCTGGACAACGTGTTCGACGAGGATGAGCTGCGAGCCTTCATCCGCCGCGTGGAGAACCAGGTGGGGAAGACGGATTACGTGTGCGAGCTGAAGATAGACGGAGCGGGTATCGCCCTCACCTATGAGGACGGGGTCTTCGTGCGCGGGGCCACGCGGGGCGACGGGGTGACCGGCGAGGACGTCACCGCCAACCTGCGGACCATCAGGTCTCTTCCCCTGCGGCTCCTGGGGGAGCGCCCGGTCCCCTACCTGGAGATAAGGGGCGAGGTCTTCATGCCCAAGGAGGCCTTCCTGGAGCTCAACCGGCAGAGGGAGGAGGAGGGGCAGCCCCCCTTCGCCAACCCGCGAAACGCCGCCGCTGGCTCGCTCCGCCAGCTGGACCCCCGCATCACCGCCTCCCGCAACCTGGACCTCATCTGCTACGAGATTGGTTACGTGGAGGGGCGGGAGTTCCGCACTCACCGCGAGGTCCTGGAGCAGATAGCGGACTGGGGGTTCCGCGTGAGCGAGCACTGGAGGCCCGCCGACGGGGTGGAGGAGATCCTGGAGTTCTGCCAGTACTGGATAGCCAGGCGGGACGAGCTGGCCTATGAGGTGGACGGCGCGGTCATCAAGGTCAATCCCCTGGAGGCGAGGGAGAGGCTGGGGGCCACGAGCAAGGCTCCGCGCTGGGCGGTGGCCTTCAAGTTCCCCGCCGAGGAGAAGACCACCCGCCTTCTGGACATCGTGGTCAACGTGGGCCGTACCGGAGCGCTGACCCCCACCGCGGTGCTGGAGCCCGTCTTCGTGGGCGGCTCAACCGTCTCCCGGGCCACCCTGCACAACGAGGACGAGATACGCCGCAAGGGGATAAAGATCGGGGACGTGGTCCTGGTGCACAAGGCGGGGGACGTCATCCCCGAGATCATCAAGCCCATCGTGGAGTTGCGTGACGGCACGGAGCGGGAGTTCGTCATGCCCGATCGCTGCCCGGCCTGCGGCGGGAAGGTTTACCGCCCGGAGGGGGAGGTGGTGGCCAGGTGCGTGAACGTGGACTGTCCGGCGCGCCTCTTCGAGAGCCTGCTCCATTTCGCCTCCCGGGGGGCCATGGACATCGAGGGGTTGGGTCCGGCGACCATCCGGGAGCTCATGGACAAGGGTTACGTGCGTTCCGTGGAGGACATCTACTACTTGACCGAGGAGCAGCTGTACACCCTCACCGGTTTCAAGGACAAGTCGGTCTCCAACCTCATGAACGCCATCCGGCAGAGCAAGGAAAGGCCGCTCTCGCGCCTGCTCTTCGCTCTGGGCATCCGACATGTGGGCGCCCACGTGGCCGAGTTGCTGGCCAGGCGATTCAGGAGCATGGAAGAGTTGGCGCGGGCCGGGGTGGAGGAGCTGCGCTCC
>JACVJH010000314.1 GCA_015711895.1 Candidatus Solincola tengchongensis
GGGGACGGCGGGCGGGCGACCGGAGGGAGGGGGACGGGCGTGGTGACCAAGCCCGGCCTGGAGGTCCCCGTGGGAGAGAGGGCCATAAACCCCGTCCCGCGGGCCATGATCCGGAGAGAGGTCATGGAGGTGCTGAGGCGGGCGGGCGGGCAACGGGGGTGCCGCGTGGTCATCAGCGTTCCCGGCGGGGAGAAGGTGGCGGAGAGGACCCTGAACCCGCGCCTCGGCGTGGTGGGCGGCATATCCATCCTGGGCACCTCGGGGCTGGTGGTTCCCTATTCCGACCGCGCCTACCTGGAGTCGTTGAGGAGGAGCATGGAGGTGGCCCGGGCCTGCGGCAACCTTGCCCTCGTCCTCTGCACCGGGAGGCGCACGGAATCCCTGGCCCGGAGGCACCTGCGCCTGCCCGAGGAGTGCTTCGTCACCTGCGGCGACCGCTTCCATTTCGCCTTTCGCCATTGCGCCGCCCTGGACTTCCGCCTGGTTAGCGTCTGGGCCATGCCGGGAAAGATGGCCAAGCTGGCTTCCGGACGGGTTGACCTGCGCAGTCGGAGGGGCCTTCCGGACGTGGGCTTCCTCCTCCGTTACCTGGACGGGTTGGAATCCACGGTACGTGAGGTCGGGGGCCGTCCGCCGGTCACGGTCCATGCCCTTCTGGAATCGCTGGGGGACACCGAAAAAGACGCTCTATACCGCTGTCTCTGCCTGCTGGCCGCCTTCCACTGCCGGCGGTACCTGGGTGGAGGGAGCGCGGTGCAGTGCAACCTGGTCACTCGGGACGGGAAGCTCGTTGCCAGCGCCTGCCATTTCCAGCCCCCTCCGGCGGCGTGGAGCGGTGTCGCGCGGCGGAGTTCGGGGAACGGGGAACTCCCGCCGCCGGCGGGGGATGCCACGCGGCGGCTCCTCGAGGAGCGGCGCGGTGGAGGACGGGAGGAGGAGTGAGCAGTGGCCGGAGTAGGCGCGGGTAAGATCCACGTGGTCGGAGTCACGCCAGGCGCGCACCTCCCGGAGGATCCCGGAGTGCGGAGCCTGGTGGAGCGGGCGGACCTCCTGGTGGGGAGGGAGGAATTGGTTTCCAACTGGAGAGGGGTGCCGACCATGACCCTGCGCGGGGACCTGCGGGAGGTCATCGCCGCCGCGGAAGGTGTGCGTTCCCAGGGAGGGACGGTGGTCTTCCTCGTCTCCGGGGACCCCAACTTCTTCGGCATCGCCTCCCTAATCCGCAACGCGCTGGGCAAGGACCATGTGGCCACCTACCCGGCGGTGAGCTCCATGCAGGTGGCCTTCTCCCGCCTCGGGGAATCCTGGCACGACGCGCGCTTCCTCAGCGCCCACGCCAGGCCCCTGGAGGAGGTCCTGGAGGGGCTGCGAGGTTGCCGCAAGGCCTGCGTTCTGACCTCGGACGGGAGGCAGCCGGCGGCCCTGGCGAGGGCCATGCTGGATAGGGGTCTGGACCGTTTCCGGGTCTTCCTCTGTCAGGACCTGGGCACGTCGGAGGAACGTGTGGAGGAGGTGTCCCTTGCGGAACTCGCCTGCAGGGAATGCCGGCCCCTCAACCTCCTGGTGTTCCTGGATGAGGAGGCCCAGGGGAAAGCGGAAGGCACCGGTTCCGCTCTCCTGGGCATCGCCGACGAGCTCTTCGCCGCCCCTCCGGGACGGACGGGGAGGATGACCAAGCGGGACCTGAGGGCGGTGGTCATCTCCCGGCTGGAACTCTCGCCGGACGACGTCCTCTGGGACGTGGGGGCGGGTTGCGGGACCCTATCCGTCGAGGCCTCCCGGCTCCTTTTCCGCGGCACCGTCTATGCCGTGGAGGAGGACGAGGAGGACCTGGACCTCATAAGGGAGAACGTGCGCCGCTTCGGGGCATGGAACGTGAAGCCGGTGAAGGGAGTGGCTCCGGAGGTCTTCGACCGCTTGCCATCCCCGGACGCGGTTTTCGTTGGGGGAAGTTCGGGGAGGCTGGAGGGGATCATCATCCGCGCCGCGGAGAGGCTGAGGGAGGGCGGGCGGATGGTATGCAACCTGGTGGGCCTGGAGAGGACCCTGGCCGCCATGCGCCACCTGGAGGAGGCTGGGCTGGACTGCGAGGTCTCCCTCCACCAGGTCTTCAGGGTGAGGAAACTGGGAGGGGGCCATGTCATGGAACCGAGAAACCCCGTTTTCGTAGTCTCGGGCCGCAAGTAAGGCGGGAAAAGGGGGTGAAGGCCTGATGCGCGGAGAGGACCGGGGACGCGAGGGAGGAAAGGTGCTCCTCTACGGAGTGGGGCTCGGTCCGGGAGACCCGGAACTCCTGACCCTCAAGGCCAGGAAGGTCTTGGATGAGTCCTCCCTGATCTTCGTCCCCACGCCGCGCGGGAACGGGACGGGCAGGGCACTTTCCATCCTCTCCTCCCTGGACCCGGGGCTGCTGCGGAAGGCAGTGCCGGTGGAGATCCCCATGGCTGGAGATGCCGGGAGCAAATGGGACCGGGCGGCCTCCACCGTCCTCGGAGCCCTGCCCCATGGCGGAGTCTGCTCCTTCGTCAACGAGGGCGACCCCCTTCTCTACGGGAGCTTTCTCCACCTGCTCCGCCAGCTACGGAAGAGGAGGCCTGACCTGAGGGTGGAGGTGGTGAGCGGCATACCCTCCTTCATCGCCGCGGCGGCCGGCCGGCTGGCGCCCCTGGCCTCGGGCCGGGAGAGGGTGGTCATCCTGCCGGGTCCCGTGGAGGCAGGGGAGCTGGAGGAGCTCCTGGACGGGCGCACGGTCGTAGTGCTCCTCAAGTTCAACCTCTGCCTTGAGGAGTTCCGCCGCTTTCTGGCCCGAGAGGGGGAGAGGGTGGAGTGGTGGTGCGTGGAGAACTGCACCCTTCCCGAGGAGCGCCTGGGCGGCGACCTCGCCTCTTTATCTGGAAATGATTGGAATTATTTCACCTTGGCCGTGGTCAGGAGGAGGGCGGTCCCCCCGAAAAGGGATGCGGCGGAGGGGAGAGGGAGGACGCCACGTGTCGGGTCCCAGGGGCCGGAAGGCCGCCGGGGAGGTCGGATCGAGCATTGGGAGTGAAGAACGGTGGGTTCAGGCGGCGCGAGGACGAGGAGTGAGGGAATGAAGGTGTATTTCGTGGGCGCCGGACCCGGCGACCCGGAGCTCATCACCGTCAGGGGAAGGAGACTCCTGGAGGAGGCGGACGTGGTGATCTACGCCGATTCCCTCATCCACCCCGGGATACTCGGCTACGTACGGGAAGGAGCGGAGATCCACGGGAGCTCCTCCATGCGGCTCCAGGAACTGGTCGACCTGATGGCCGAGGCCTGCGCCGCGGGCAAGATGGTGGTGCGCCTGGTGAGCGGCGACCCCTCTCTCTACAGCGCGGTCAACGAGCAGACCTCCCTCCTGGAGCGGAAGGGGATAAGCTGCGAGATCGTGCCCGGGGTCAGCTCCTTTTCCGCCGCCGCCGCATCGCTGGGGGTGGAGCTCACCTGTCCGGAGGTGTCGCAGGCGGTGGTGCTGGCCAGGGCGGAGGGCCGTACCCCCCTTCCGGAGGGTGCCCGTTTGGCCGACGTTCTGCATCCCTCGGCCACGGCGGCCGTCTTCCTCAGTGCCGGTCTGGGGGAGGAACTCCTCAGGGAATTCCTCGCCACCGGGTTCCCGGAGAGGACCCCCGCTGCGGCCGTGTACAGGGCCAGCTGGGAGAGCGAGAGGAGGCTGGAGACCCGACTCGAGCTCCTCCCGGAGCGGCTGGCGCGGGAGGGGATGCACCATCAGACGCTGATCCTGGTGGGGGAGGTCCTGGGCCGGGAAAGACGGGAAGGGAAGAGGTCCAGACTTTACGGGGGGTGAGATGGGAAGCGGAGCGACGGGTGCTAAGGCCGACGCATGCGGGGCGAGCCCCTTTTCCTCGCCGGCGGGAGCCCGACCGCTGGGTGAGGGGACCGGTCCCGGCAACCCTGGACCGGCGGGAGGGGAGAGGCGGATGAGACCGGAAGGGGCATCGGCGTCCGTGGCCGCGGACGCGTGCAGGGCGAGGCCATTTTCCCCGCCGGCGGAGGTCGACCTCGGGAATGGGGGGTGGGGTACCGCCGGCCAGGGAACCGCGCAGGGCGGTGGGGCTTCGGGGGAGGAAAGAGGCCCTGATCCGGCCGGACCCTCCTCTCCGCCGGGAGTAGGGCGGGAGGCCACCGCCGTCGTCGCCGTCACCGGGAAGGGGGTCTCCGTCGGCCTGGCCATCAGCCGCTGGCTCGGTGAGGCGGACCTCTTCGTGCCCGAGCACCTTTCCTCAAGGCTGGAGGGGCGGCACCTCACCTACCGGTTCCCCCTTTCCGGCTTCCTGGCGAAGGTATATCCACGCTACCGGCGCCTAGTGCTGGTCCTCGCGCTGGGAGCGGCGGTACGGCTCCTCGCCCCCCTGCTCGAGGACAAGAGGAGCGACCCTGGGGTGGTGGTGGTGGACGAGAGGGGGTGGAACGTGATCTCCCTGCTCTCCGGTCACCTGGGAGGGGCCAACGCCCTCGCCCGGGAGCTGGCCGCTTTCCTCGGTGCCCGGGCGGTGATCACCACGGCCACGGACCTGTCCGGCCTCCCCGCCCTGGACCTCCTGGTGGAGGAGAAGGGGTGGCGGTGTGAGGACCACGTAAAGTTCCCCGCCCTCCTCTCGGCCATGCTGGAGGGGGAGGAGATACTCGTTTACCAGGAGGGCGGAGGGGGTCTCGTCGAGGAGTTGGCCGCCTGCGGGGTGAACGTGTCGCCCTCCGCCCCCGGTGACCCGGCATGGGACGGGGGGAGGAAATGGAGGATAGCCGTCACCGACCGTGACCTCCCATCGCCCTCCCGGGCTCCTGAGGGCAGGTTGGTCATCATACGGCCGAGGCGGCTGGTGCTGGGATTGGGGTGCCGTAGGGGCACTCCCGGAGAGGAGATCGAGGCCGCGGTTCTCGCCACCTTGCGGCGGCACGGCCTCAGCCCCGCCGGCGTCTCCCTGCTGGCGACGGTGGCGGACAAGAGGGAGGAGCCGGGGATCGCCCTCTTTGCCGCCCGGTGGGAACTCCCGCTCCGCTTTCTCTCCCGTGAGGAGCTAGGGGCCGCGCCCGCGTTCTCCCCGCCCAGCGGAGCCGCCCTGCGGGCCTTGGGCATACCCGGCGTGTGCGAGCAGGCCGCGTTGGTCGCCGGCGGGGGCGGTGAGCTGCTCGTCCCCAAGGAAACATACCGCGGGGTGACCGTGGCCGTGGCCTCGGCGAGAGATGAGGAGAAAATCCGCCGCAGGGGGGAGTTGAAGGTGGTGGGCCTGGGCCCGGGCGATGTGGACCTCATGTCCCCCCGAGCACTTAGGGCCCTGCTCTCCGCGGACACGGTGGTCGGTTACGAGGCCTATGTGCGGCAGGTGGAGCATATCCCGGTCCCGGGGAGGACCGTGGCCTTCCGCATGGGGGAGGAGGTGGAGCGGGTGCGGGCGGCGGTACGGGAGGCCATGGAGGGGAAGGTGGTGTGCCTGGTCTCCGGAGGCGACCCGGGGATCTACGGCATGGCCGGCGCCCTGGGGGACCTTCTGCTACGCGGCGAGGGGATACCCGGAGACCTGGAGGTGGAGATGATCCCGGGCATCCCGGCCCTGTGCGCCGCGGCGGCCCTTCTGGGGTCGCCGCTGGCCGGCGACTTCGCCGTCATAAGCTTGAGCGACTACCTGGTGGAATGGGAGGAGATCGAGAGGAGGATTCGCTCCTCCGCGGCGGCGGATATGGTCCTGGTGCTCTACAACCCGGCTTCCTCGAGGAGGAGGGAAGCCCTGGCGCGGGCGGCGGAGATAGTCATGGAGTACAGGAGCGGGAGGACGCCGGCGGGAGTGGTGAGGAACGCCTTCCGCCCGGGGCAGGAGGTCTGCACGGTCCTTCTCGAGGACCTCAGGGGGATGGAGCTGGGGATGGACTCCCTGGTGCTGGTGGGAAACTCTTCCACCCGGGTCTTCCGGGGGCTGATGATAACCCCCCGTGGCCACCGCCTGGAAGGCTCTGGCGGGGGCGTAAAAACGGCTCCACCACGAACACGCGAAGGGGGGTGATCGGATGGCGTCGACCGACGAACTGTTTTGCGCGCCGGCCGTGTCGCCAGGGGCGCAGCGGGCGTTTCCTGAAAAAGGCAGGACCGGGAGTGCGTTCCTTTGATGGCAATAATTTACAGTTTTCCCGAGCGCCCGAGGACGCCCCCTTTGGTGTTAAAGGGATTGCTCCGCTCAACCCGGGTGAAGCTCTCCCGGTCGGCGGTCCGCAGAGGCCCTCCGCCACCGGTGATCACACGGAAAGAGGGAGCTGAATACGGAGGTAACAGGAGTCGGAGAAAGGGAAGCGGATGGAGAGGAAAAAAGAGGCGAGGGTCTTCTGTTGCTGGAGCGGCGGCAAAGACAGCTGCCTGGCCTTATACCGGGCGAGGACGCGGGGATACGTCCCCGCGATGCTGCTTTCCCTTGTGGACCCGTCCCGGCGGATTTCCAGGTCCCACGGCCTGCCCGAGGAGGTCCTCCTCGCCCAGTCGCGGTGCATGGGTTTGGAACTGGAGGTCGTTCCCCTACCGCGCGGCGGCGCAGAGGCCGCCTTCGAGACGATGGCCGAGAGGGCCGCGGGGAAGGGCTGCCGCACCGGGGCTTTCGGGGATATCTTCGTCGAGGAGCATCGGCGATGGATCGAAGGCGTCGCCGACAGAAGCGGATTTCAACCCCTCTTCCCCCTGTGGGGAGAGGATACCGCCGATCTGGCCAGGGAGTTCCTCGCCGCGGGATTCCGTGCCCTGGTGGTCTCGGTGAGGAAGGGGCTCCTGGGCGCGGAGTTCCTGGGAGCCGACCTCGACGAGCCCCTGATCTCGGCCCTCGAGAGTAAAGGGGCCGATCCCTGTGGGGAGAACGGCGAATTCCACACCTTGGTATATGACGGGCCTCTCTTCGCGGAACCGCTCCCCTTTTCCGCCGGGAGGGTCGTGGAGACGGAAAAGCATTTTCGACTCGAGATCGGTGTTTCCCGGGAACCGTGAGGGAGAAGGGCCGTGAAAGCCGGATTTCCACCGCTTACGCGGGTCTCGGCTACGTGGTGGGGCATGGGTAAAGGCGGGGAAGCGAACCCGGTGGGAGTTCCGGTGCCTTCTTCCGCCGGGGTTCTCGGTCCGTTGAAGGGATCGGGATGGCCGAATTTCCTCGCGAGGAGGGTTTGTGACGTGTGCCCGCTGGCGAGGAGGGATCGCGGTTGAGCGCCCGTCTGGTGCTGGTGCTCGGGGGGGCGCGCAGCGGCAAGAGCGCCTTCGCCCAGTCCTTGGCCGAGCGGGCCGGTGGCGGGGTGTGCTTCGTGGCCACCGCGGAGGACGGGGATGAGGAGATGAAGCGGCGCATACGCCGCCACAGGGCGAACCGCCCCAAGGAGTGGGAGACGGTGGAGCTGGAGGGCGGCATACGCCTGGGGAAGCCGCCCACTCCCGGCCGCGTGGTCCTCCTGGACTGCCTGACCCTATACCTCTCCAACCTGATGGCCGTGCGGGGCCTGGACCGTACGGATGAAAGCGGGGCATCTATCCCGGAAGAGGAGTTGGAGCGGAGGGAGCGGGAGGTCGTGGAGGAGGCCCTGTCGCTGGTCGAGAGGCTGCGTCGCCGCTCCAGGTTGCTGATAGTGGTCTCCAACGAGGTGGGCATGGGCCTGGTACCTCCCTTCCCCTCCGGGCGCCTGTTCCGCGACCTGGCCGGCCGGCTCCATCAGAGGCTGGCGGAGGAAGCGGAAGAGGTCTATCTGGTGGTGGCGGGTCTGCCGCTGTGCCTCAAGGACGGTGAAAACCCCATTTCGGGGGAGAGGCATGGAGGTCTCAAGAGGACCGTTGATCTGATAGGAGAGAGGAGGCAAACGGATGGAAAGACTGAGAAGGACGCTGGAGAGGATCCCGGAGCTGGATGAGGAGGCCATGCGGGAAGCGCGGGCGAGACAGGACCGCCTCACCAAGCCGCAGGGGTCCCTGGGAGTCCTGGAGGAGATCTCGGTGCGCATGGCGGGCATCTTCGGGGAACCGCGGCCCCGTCCCGCGCGGAAGGCGGTGATCGTCATGGCCGCCGATCACGGCGTGACCGAGGAGGGGGTGAGCCTCTATCCCCCCGAGGTCACCGCCCAGATGGTTCTGAACTTCCTCTCCGGCGGGGCGGCCATCAACGTCCTCGCCCGTCATGCCGGCGCCGAGGTGCGGGTGGTGGACATCGGGGTGGGGTCCCGCGTCGAGGGGGAGGGCCTGATTGCCAGCAAGGTGAGGCCGGGGACCTCCAACATGGCCCTGGGTCCCGCCATGAGCAGGGAAGAGGCCGTGGCCGCCCTGGAGGTGGGCATAGAGGTGGCGGAGGCGGAGATCGAACGCGGCGTCCGCTTCCTGGCCGCCGGGGACATGGGCATCGGGAACACCACCGCAGCCAGTGCCATAACCGCCTGCCTTTCCGGGCTGGACCCTCGCGAGGTCACCGGCCGGGGCACGGGATTGGACGACCGGGCGCTGGAGCACAAGGTGGAGGTGATACGCAGGGCCCTGGAGGTGAACAGGCCGGACCCCTCCGATCCCCTGGACGTGCTCTCCAAAGTGGGAGGCCTGGAGATCGCGGGCATCGCGGGGGTCATGCTGGCCGCGGCCGCCGCCAGGTGCCCCGTCCTGGTGGACGGCTTCATATCCGGGGCGGGAGCCCTCATCGCCGCCGGCCTGCAACCGCGGGCGGTCGATTACATGTTCGCCTCCCACCTCTCCGTGGAAAGGGGGCACCGGGTCATCCTGGAGAGGCTGGGCCTGCGTCCGTTCATCCACGCCGACATGAGGCTGGGGGAGGGGACGGGAGCAGCCCTTGCCTTTTTCGTCGTGGACGCGGCTTTGAAGATACTCGACGAGATGGCCACCTTCGAGGAGGCGGGCGTCTCCGGACCGGAGTGATGGGGTCCGGGTAGCCCATGGGGTGATAGGATGCCATGATGAAGCTCGAGGCGATTCTCCGCGTCGCGGTTGTCGGCTCGGACCGGTCGGCGATTGGCGGGATTCGAGGTGGCCGCGGCTCGTCAACCCCTCGGACCCGGGAAGAAAGGGGTAATCCCCAGCCTCAAGGGGGCCACGGCCTGAGCGTGGGTACTTCCCGCTCTCGGGGAGCGGGCGGAGGAAAGTACGCGCGAGGCCCGCGCGCCTCTCGCATACGGGTCGCGGAACTGGCATGGCATATCCTGGAAGACTGCGTGAAGCTGCTCCAAACCGCACCCCTACTGCTGGCGGCGGTGGCCGAGTGCCCGAAACGGAGGGTTACGGCCGACGGCTCCTCCTGGCCGCAGGCCGCGGCTTCGGGGAGCGCGGTGGCGTCGGCCGTGGGCCCCGTCTATCACCAGTCGGCGCGGGATGCCCATCGGGATGCTGAAAGGGTCCTCTCCGCCCAACCCTGCCTGGAGGCCTTCCGCCTCCTGACCGCCGTCCCCCTGCCCTATCGCGGGGAGGCGTCCGGCAAGCGGCTCCGTTCCTCCGTGGCCTGGTTTCCCCTGGTGGGCGCGTCGCTGGGCTCGGCGCTGGTGGCCTTGGACTGGCTCGCGGAGCGGGCATTCACTTGCCCCTCCGCGCTTGTCCGCTCCGCCATGGAGCTGGCGGCTTACGCTCTACTGACCGGAGGTCTGCATCACGACGCGCTCCTGGACACCGCGGACGCCTTCTGGGGAAGGCGTGATCGGGAGGAGCGGCTGCGCATCATGCGGGATTCCCGAGCGGGAGCCCTGGGCGTGACCGCCCTCGTCCTCTTCATCGCCCTCGAGCTGGCCTCCCTCGATGCCGTGTCGTCGGGCCAGGCCGCCGCGGGCTCGAGGTGGCGCCGGGCGGTCCTCCTCTCCTTCCCGGTGCTGGGGAGGTGGGCCATGTCCTACCTGTGCCTGCGGTTCCCACCCGCACGGAAGGAGGGTGCCGGGGCGGCGGTGGCGGGAGGGGGGCGGCCATGTTCTTTTCTCCTCGCCACCGCGCTGGCACTGGCTGCGCTGGTCCTCTCCTACGCCGCCGTGGTCAGGGCTCCCTTCCTGATACCCGTGCTCATGTTCCTCGCTTTGACCATCGCCGAGCTCTTGGGCGGATATTTTCACCGCTCCCTGGGCGGGATGACCGGCGACGTCATCGGGGCCACGGGCATGCTCTGCGAGGGCCTGCTCCTCCTCTTCCTGGCGGGACGAGGAGCCGCCATCCACCTTGGAAGGGGTTGAAAGTGCCATGCATACGGCCACGACCCTCGCCGCGGCCTACCTCCTGGACTCCCTCCTGGGCGATCCTCCGGGGTATCCCCATCCCGTGCGCCTGATGGGCGCGTTCATCCGTTTTCTGGAGGGGCGGATGCGGGGCTTGGACCCCGGGAGCGAGGCGGCGAGGCTCGCCGGCTGCACGCTGGCGGCGGCGGTAATCGGAGCCTCCTGGTTTGGGGCGTGGCTCCTGGTGAGTCTGGGAGGCCGGGCGGCGGAGACCTCCATGATCTACGCTTGTCTGGCGCGGAGGGACCTGGGGGAAAGCGCCCTCCGGGTGGCGGAGGCCGTGGAGCGGGGGGATCTGGAGGAGGCCCGCGGGTTGCTGGTCTGCCTGGTGGGGCGGGATACGCATGCCCTGGACCGGGCCGGTATCTGCCGGGCGGCGGTGGAATCCACGGCAGAGAACCTGGTGGACGCCGTCCTCGCCCCCCTCCTCTGGGCGGCATGGGGAGGGGCCCCGGCGGCCCTGGCCTTCAAGGCCGTATCCACTCTGGATTCCATGGTCGGTTACCGGGACGAGGTATACCGGAAACTGGGATGGTGTTCGGCCCGCCTCGACGACCTGGCCGTCTTCCCGGCCGCGCGGGCGTCCATCCCCCTTGTCGCCGCCGCGGCGGCCCTCTGCGGGTTCGACGGCAAGGGGGCGCTGTTCATCGGTATGCGGGACCGCCTCCGCCACCCCAGCCCCAACAGCGCCCACGCCCAGGCCGCCTTCGCCGGGGCCCTGGGAATACGCCTGGGCGGGGCCAACCTTTACCGGGGCAGGAGGCGTGAGCTCCCGGAGATCGGGAAGGGAACCGGGGATGTGGGCCCGAATGAGGTCCGTGAGGCGGTCCGCCTGCTCAACACATCTTCCCATCTGGGCCTGCTCCTGGCCCTCGCAGCGGCCTGGCTGAGGGGGCGAAACAGGGTGAGGAGGGGGTGGTGGAATAAATGAAGGACTTGCGCCTCCCATAAGGGTAGGCGGCTTAGCGAAGCGGGATGCGAGGCGGGCTATCGGACATATTGCAAGGGGTTGGGTCTGCGGGTCCCTGCTCTTCCGGGGAGTCACGACGCCTCCGGAAGTGGAGCGGGAGGGTGATGCGGGCTTGCGCTCGGGACGGATCGTCACCAAAAGCCCGCAGAGAGGTAGAGTTTGAGGAGGAGTGGACAACCGGTGCGGCGGGCGGGAAAGCCCAGGGGATGAGGTCGGGCGCTATCACGGCCCCCCCTTCCTCCCCGTGAGGGGAGAGGGGAACGGCGGTAAGGAGATCGGATCCGGAGGAGAAGTGGCATATCGCGTTCCAAGACGTGACGGGGTTGGCGAGGAGACGCAAGTTGACCCTCCCTCCCTGTTGTCCCCCTGTCCCCCCGGGGAGGGATCGAGCGTTACGGAGGGTGGGGACGGCGGGGAAGGAGGGGTACGGCGGCTTCAATTTCATGGCGGGGACCTGGTGTGGGCCTCCCGGCGCTACGGGCTCCCTCCGGGTCGGTTCCTCGATTTCAGCTCCAGCGTCAATCCTCTGGGCCCCCCGCCCGCGGCGCTGAGGGCGGCCAGGGCGGCTTTGAGGAGGGCCGCCTACTATCCCGACCCCTTCTCCGGCGCGCTTCGGCGGGAACTCGCCGCGTGGCTGGGAATCGGCCCCGACCTTCTCACCCTGGGCAACGGCTCCACGGAGCTGATCCATCACCTGGTACGGTGCCGCTCCCCTCGCCGGGTGACCGTGGTCTCCCCGGCCTTCTCCGAGTACCGGCGGGCGGCGGAGGCGGCGGGATGCGAGGTGGAGGAGTTCCCGCTCTCCCCCGGTGACGGCTTCGCCCTGCCCATGGATGCCCTGGTTAGTGCGGCATCACGCTCGGAGATGACCTTCTTCTGCAATCCCGCCAGCCCCTCCGGAAAACTGTATTCTCGGACGGAACTCCTGTCCTTGCTGGAGGCCTGCCGGGACGCCGGGGGGCTTCTGGTGGTGGACGAGAGCTTCATGGGGTTCTGTCCGGACCGGGATAGGGAGAGGGCGACCATGATCCACCTGGCGGGCGAGGAGGGGCTGGTGATCATCTCCACCTTCACCAAGCTCTTCGCCCTGGCCGGATTGAGGGGACCCGGGTGGCTGGCGGGGACGAGAGGGCTTGTTGGGGAGCTGGAGGAGAAGGGTTTCCCCTGGAGGGTGAACGTCGCAGCGGAGGCGGCGGCACGGGCATGCCTGGGGGATGAGGGTTACCTGCGCAAGACGCGCGCCCGGGTGGGCGCCTGGAGGGAGGAGTTGGCTCGTGGGCTCCGGGAGGCGGGGCCCTTCCGGGTCTTTCCCGGTCACGCCAACTACCTGCTCCTGCGCCTCCCGGTGGAGGGCCCGCAGGCGGTAGCGGTGGTGGAGGGGATGGGAAGGCGGGGGGTCCTGGTCCGCTCCTGTCACGACTTCTCCGGCCTCGGGGAGGGTTTCATCCGGGTGGCGGTGCGCAGGAGGCGGGAGAACATGCGACTCCTCAGGCTGCTGCGCGAGACATGGTGTGAGGTATCCGGACGGGGGCCGTCGCGCTCGGCCCCCGTGACCCGGAAGGTGAACGGAGGGCCTTCGTGGGCCTCATGAGGGGGAGGGGAGAGGTGAGCACTGGATCGCGGGGGCCGGAGGAGGACGGGGCGCGAGAGGGCACGGCCTTGGCGCGGGGGGCGAATGAGCGCGGGCTCGCCGTCTCCCTCCGGCGCACCGCTTACCGGGTTTCCGGACCGGTGCCCGCACGGGGGGAGACGATGCCGGCATAAGAGGGAAGCCGAAAGGAGGTGGGTCGGGCGTGAGGCGATCTCGGGCACGCTGCCTTATGGTGCAGGGCACCTCCTCCCATGCCGGGAAGAGCGTTCTGGTGGCCGCCCTGTGCCGCATATTCGCCCAGGACGGATGGCGGGTTGCGCCCTTCAAGTCCCAGAACATGTCCCTCAATTCCTACGTCACCGCGGAGGGAGGCGAGATGGGGAGGGCCCAGGTACTGCAGGCCCAGGCGGCGGGCATCCCGCCGCATACGGACATGAACCCCATCCTGCTCAAGCCCACCTCGGAGAAAGGGGCCCAGGTGGTCCTGAACGGGAGGGTGGCCGGCCACCTGGAGGCGGGGGATTATCACCGCGTGAAGCCGGACCTCCTGCCCCATGCCCTGGCCGCCCTGGACAGGCTGCGGTCCCGCCACGAGATAGTGGTCCTCGAGGGAGCCGGAAGCCCCGCCGAGGTCAACCTCAAGGACAGGGACATCGTCAACATGAGCATGGCCGTGGCCGCGGAGGCCCCGGTCCTCCTGGTGGGGGACATCGATCGCGGCGGGGTCTTCGCCTCCCTGGTGGGCACCTTGGAGCTCTTGGAGCCGGGCGAGAGGGAGATGGTGGCGGGACTGGTCATCAACAGGTTCCGGGGTGAGGAGGAACTTCTCCGTCCGGGACTCGGTTTCCTGGAGAGGAGGACGGGCAAGCCCGTGCTGGGTGTGATCCCCTACATCCGGGACCTGGGCCTGGAGGAGGAGGACTCGGTGAACCTCGAGGAGAGGGACGACGGACGGCGCCGGCCGTCCTCCCTCGACCGCCTGGACCTGGCCGTCATCCGTTTACCATACATTTCCAATGCCACTGATTTCCAGCCGCTGGAAAGGGAGTCCGGGGCCGAGGTCCGTTACGTCGAGGACCCCCGGCACTTGGGGGTGCCCGACTGCGTCTTCCTCCCGGGGAGCAAGAGCGTGGGCTCCGACCTCTCTTTCCTCCGGAGGAGCGGCCTCGCCGCGGCGCTGATGCGCCTCGCCGTCAACGGGGTACCGGTGGTGGGGATATGCGGCGGTTACCAGATCCTGGGAAGGAGTATCGAGGACCCCGAGGGGGTGGAGTTCGGCCCCGGACGGGTGGAGGGGTTGGGGTTGCTTCCCGTGGACACGGTCATGGCCCGGGACAAGCAGACCCACCAGGTGAAGGCGGTGGCCGGGATGGAGGTTCCCTGGCTGGGCCTGAGCCCCAGCCACCCTCCGCTCACCGGTTACGAGATCCACATGGGAATATCACGCGTGGAGGGCGGGACACCGCTCCTCATCGTGGAGAGGGACGGGAAAAGGGTAAAGGTGGAGGACGGGGCGGTGCACGAGGAACTCCCCGTATTCGGGTGTTACCTGCACGGCATCTTCGAGAACCCCCACCTGAGGAAGGCTTTCCTGAACCACCTGAGGCGCCTCAGGGGCTTGGAGCCCCTTGGTGATTCCGGGGAATGGGATTCCCAGAGGGAGCGGTGTCTGGACCGCCTGGCGGAGGTGGTGCGCGGCTCCCTGGACATGGAAAGGATCTATTCCCTCCTGGGCCTTTGAGCGGATGGAGGTGTGGAGCGGGCATCCGCATGGGGATCCTGGGAGGGCGTCCGATGCGGGGTTGGGTTAAGATTAAGATATTGCCGGAAGGAGGAGGACGGACACGAAAGGCGGGAGAGGAGGATGACCAGGTTCGTGCGGGGGCGACTGCGCAGGACGCTTGCCCGGCGGCAGGCGGCTTTCCTCACCGCCCTGACCCTCCTGGTAGTCCTCTCCTCGGTTCTGGTGTTCGTCGCCACCTCGCCCGGCAACGGAAACGGGGGAACGGCGGAAGTCAAGTCGGAGGAGGTGGCTTCGGAGGGGGAGAGGGAGGTCGCAGCGGAGAGGCCGGGCGCCGCGGTGGCGGTCACCCTGGGGCTGGGAGGAGACGTGACCTTCGCCCTGGAGATGGCCCAGCTGGTGGCGGCCTATGGGCCGGATTATCCCTGGCAAGGCCTGGGCGATCTTTTACGGGAGTACCGTTTCACGGCCGTCAACCTCGAGGGGCCCCTCTGCAGCCCCGTGCACGAGGTCAATAAGGACCAGCCCTTCTACCCCATGCGGGGCGAGGTATCCTGCGCCACTCCCATGGCCGAGGCGGGAATAGACGCCGTGTCCCTGGCCAACGACCACGCCATGGATTTCGGCTCCCCGGGACTTGAGGAGGCCCTGAACGTCCTGCGCATGGCGGGGATGACGGCCATCGGCGCCGGTTCCTCCCTCAGGGCGGCGTTGGAACCCGCCGTCCTCCGGGACGGGGAAGGCGGGGAGGTGGCCGTCCTCTCCTTCAGCGACGTGGGTCCCTCGTCCTACGCCGCGGGCGAGGACCGGGCAGGGGTGGCACCCGCGGAGGTGGCGGTGCTGGAGGAAGCCGTGCGCCGGGCGGCGGGGGAATACCCTTACGTGGTGGTCTTGTTGCACTGGGGAGAGATCGGGTCCGCGGAGGTCACCGCGAGGCAGCGTGAGCTGGCCGCCGCCTGCGCGCGGAGCGGTGCCGACCTTGTGGTGGGTTGCCACCCCCACGTGGTGCAGGGGATGGAGGTGATCGACGGGACCCCGGTCTTCTATTCCCTGGGCAACCTGGTCTTCTATTCCCAGAGCGAGGAGGGGAGGCGGGGCATCTTCCTGGGCTGCCGTTTCAGGGACGGCGGGCTGCAGGGGGTGGATGTATTTCCCGTCCTCATCGAGGCCGGGAGGCCGGGCCTCATGTCCGGCGCGGCGGCGGAGGATTTCCTCCGCGCCTGGTCGGAGAGATGCCCGGGGGTGGGGTTGGAGCTCTCGGAGGAGGGCGGGAGGACCTTCCTCCGCTGGACCCCCGGACAGTGAGCCGGAGGGGACGAAGAAGGTTGGCGGCGGGGGGTCGGAGGAGCTGGCGCGCTTCCCATCCCCATTCCCGGCGGAATGGCCGGCTGCCGTCCTCGGACCCCGGCGCCGGGTCTCCTCCGCGTCCGTCCGGGGCGGCGTTCGGATGCGGGCGGGCGCTCTCCTTGCAGGGGACAATTTACCGACCCTTCCCTGCCGATCTCTGGAGGGGCCGGGTGGGCGCGACGCCGGCGAAATTCGGAGGTTCGAACCCATGAGGTGGGAGAAAGAACGTTTCGCCGTCATCCAGCGGGTGCGCCGTACGGTGCGCAAGTGGGAGATGCTCCAGCCCGGGGACCTGGTGGTGGTGGCCGTTTCCGGGGGCGCGGATTCCCTGGTCCTTCTGGACGTCCTGGTCCAGATCGCGCCGCTCGAGGGGGTCTCCCTGCGTGTACTCCACGTGGATCACGGCCTGCGCCCCGAATCCGCCAGCGAGGCGGAGCGGGTGGAGGAGGTGGCACGTGGCTATGGGCTTCCCTTCCGCTCCGTGAGGGTGGAGGTGGAGTCTCCCGGCCCGCGGGGGCTGAGCCCGGAGGAGGCGGCCCGTGTGGCCCGCTACCGGGCGTACGAGGAGGAGCTGGCGGAGAGCGGCGCCCGGCGGCTGGCCACCGGGCATACCGCGGACGACCGGGTGGAGACCCTGCTGCTGCGCCTTCTTATCGGCGCCGGCCCGCGGGGGCTGGCGGGCATCCCCCCGGTGCGTGGCCCGTACATCCGCCCTCTTTGCCGGCTTTGGCGGGAGGAGGTCGAGAGTTACGTGCGGTTCCTTCCCTTTCCTCCCTTGGAAGATCCTACCAATCGGGACACGAGCGTCCCGCGCAACCGCGTAAGGCACGTCGTGCTCCCCTTCCTGGAGGAGAACTTTCCGGGTGCGAACAAGGTGCTCCTCCGGGAGGCGGAGGTCCTAGGAGAGATCTGGGAATGGCTGGGAGACGAGGCCCGGCAGGCGGAGGAGAGGGCGGTGCGCGAGGAGGGGGAGACGCTGGAGGTGGACTCCTCCTTTCTTCAAGGACTGCCCCCGCGGCTGCGGCGCGAGCCCATCGCCCG
>MU158644.1:0-386 GCA_015711895.1 Candidatus Solincola tengchongensis
CCGGCCTCTGAGGCTGCTGGTCTCAGGGCTGGGCGGAGGCGTGGCGGCCCTGACGTTGAGCTACGCGGCCTTCTTCGCTCTATATTTCCTCTTCTATCTGATAGCCGGTAGGCCGCCTTCCATGGGAGAGACGGAGGAGCTGAGGGGGATCGGCGGGGGCGGACTCACCTTGGTGGTCATGGTGGTGGTCCTGTTCGCTCCCGTTTTCGAGGAGATATTCTTCCGGGGGCTCTTTTATTCCGCCCTGCGCAGGAGGTTGGGGCCGAGAGCCGCGATAGCCGTCAACGGGATCATCTTCGGGGCCCTGCATTTCCAGCCTCCCTTCATGATCTCTCTGGTGCTGGTGGGAATGGTCCTGGCTTATCTCTACGAGAAGACGGATTCAC
>MU158644.1:396-5381 GCA_015711895.1 Candidatus Solincola tengchongensis
TTTCGCCCCCATGGCCGCCCATTCGCTCTACAACCTGGCGGTGGTCCTGGCGTCTCTTTTCATAGCCTGGTGAAGCCGGCCGGTAAGGGGGATTCCGGCCATCGGAAGCGACGGATGGAAGCGGCTTTCAGGCGCCGCGAAGAATTACCGAATAAAAATTACGTGCTCTGACGAGCGGGCTGGAGCGACAGGCAGGAGAAGCCGATGGACATGCCGAGGTGCGCCGTTCATCCTGAAGAGCCGGCCGCCGCTGCCTGCGCGGAATGCGGTGGCCATTACTGTTCGCGCTGCCTGCGCCGAATTGGAGGCCGTTTCCTGTGCGCATCCTGTGCGGAGAGGGCGGCCCGCGGGGGCCCGGCGGCTTACGGCGTGGAACTCCCCCCTTCAACCGGAGGCGGACCGGTGGGGGCCAGGGTCGTGACCACCTGCGCCTTCCATCCCGGCGTGAGAGCCGTCGGCCGCTGCACTCGCTGCGGTGCTTTCGTCTGTTCCGCGTGCCAGAGGATAAGCGGCGACAAACGTTATTGCAACTCCTGCCATCAGGACATGACGAGCACACCCCGGCGAGAACCGGCGGCGGGCGGTAAAGGGGCGGCCACAACGCCTGCCTGCGGTGAAATATGGAAACTGTGGCCAGCACTGGCCTTCCTCCCCGTCCCCTTCTTCTTGAGCTGGCTCATGACTTACATGATGCGCCAGGGAGAAGAGGTATCCGTGGCGGCCGCTCAGCTGCTCGTCAGCCTCCTGCTCTATTCCTCCTCGCTGGCTTTCGCCTTCCTCGTTGTCTCGAGATACGGGAATACGCGTGAGCTTTTGGGCATGCACGGAAAGAACCTGGCGGGCTCGCTCGGGCTCGGTGTCGTCTGCGGTTCGCTAGCCTTCTGGATAGGGACTGCCGGGAGCCTTATGTCCGCGGGCCTCCTCGAGCGCGTCAGCTGGGTGGAGGAATATGGCTCCACGGCTTTTTCGACGTCAACGTGAAGAGCGTCACCGGCCCGGACCTGCTGGTGGCCGGGCTGGTGATAATCGTCGCCGCCCCGGTGTGCGAGGAGATCTTCTTCCGGGGTTTCCTCTACCCGGCGATGCGGCGGAAGATGGGCGTATGGGCGGCTTCACTCCTTAACGGGTTCCTCTTCGCCGTGGTGCATTTCAGCCTTTTCGGGCTGCTGGGGAGGACCCTTGTTGGAGCCCTGTTGTGCCTGCTTTACGAGTACGCCGGAAACCTGTGGTCGCCGGTGGCCGCCCACGGCATCAACAATTTTGTGGCCTTTTTCCTCCCCCTGGCGGCCATGTGGACTTGAGGAGGGTTCCTTGTCCAAGGTAGGGTGCCTCCGGCTGCGAGCGGTACAGGGAGGCGGACATGGACCCGGGTGATACGCCGGGCCTCTCGGCGTTACGCTCACCGCGGTTCCCTCCAGGCATCCGCCGTGAAGGCGCTTTAACAAGCGGCGTGAAGGAGTATATGATGATAGTGGAGAATTCAAATTAAAGCTTAACAAGAGGTTTATATATGAGATGTGAGGAGTGTGGGTCGGAGAACCGTGAGGACGCGGCTTTCTGCATGGCCTGCGGCGTCCCCCTGCCAGGCACGCCGTTCACTTCCCCTCGAAACTCCAGAGGAGGGGCAAGAGAACAGGAAACCGCGCCCTCGGCGAAGCTGACGAGCTTTTCCCCGCCGGGGACAGGCGAAGGGGAGAAGGGCGGCGGCGCTTATGCCTTTCCGGCCGGGGAACGGCCTCGAGGGTCCGGCGAACCCACTGCGGACCTCGCGACGATGGCCGGGAGTATGGAGAGGGGTGATGCGGTGGGATGGAGCGGGCCCCTTCCGTCTCCCGGAAAGCCCATCCAGGCGGGGGCGACTACTGAGGCGGGAGCCTTGCCCGAGGGGGGTTATCGGGTTGTATCGCCAGGCGGCTTCGTCTTCGGGGTCTCCGGGGCGGAGGCACCCGAGCCGAGGGCGGAGGAAATCGACACCCGAGGAGCGGGGATCGCGGACTCCATGACCTCGGGGAGGTCAACGGGGAGCCCCCTCGATGGACCAGGCGGGGAGGGAGGAGATAGGGCGCCGTGGCAGGACGAGACGGTCGCCCGGTCCGCTGCGGTCTCCGGAGGGGAGGAAGGAGAAATGGTTTACATACCGCCGGAATCAGACATCCCCCCCTCCTTTGTTGCCTCCAGCTCCACTCCCGCGGAGAGACCACCGGCGGTGCCGCCGGAGCCGGCACTCTCCGATGAGCGCACCCAGGCCATAGAGCCGGTCCGCGAAACGGGCAGGGTACGTGTTCCGCAGGTGACCTGCCCGGAGTGCTATGCCCCTAATCCGGAGGTAAACCGTTTCTGTCAGGAGTGCGGGAGCCCCCTTTCCTTGACGAGGAGGGGCGGCAGCAAAGCGGCCCGTCCCGGCGGGGGCCGATTACCGCCCCACGGCGGCCCTTCACCTCCCGGAGGAGGATGTCGAGGCTGTGGGATATACGCCGGACCGGGGGAGGGAAGTCCGCGCGGAGAGGAAGTTCGGGGCCGCAGATGCGCTGGCCATCGGCGCGGCGATCCTCCTGGCCGCTTCCCTGGCGCTCCCCTCTCTCTTGGAAGGTTTTTCCTACAAGAAAGGGGTGGACCTGGGGGTCTTCTCCCACCAAGGAGCATACGTGCGCGGCGCTTATGAGCTGCTCGGCGGGCCTGGTCTCCTTCCCTATCGGGGCGTGGAGTTCTTCACCGTAGGCCTGGTGTTGGCCGTGGCCCTCCTCCTGACCCTCCTTTTCCTGGCCCTTCGCCTGGGGAGGGGGCCTATGTTCATCCTGGCCGGCTGTCTGGTGGCCCTGCCGCTGGTTTATCTGTTCTTCCAGGCCCTCTTGCCTCTACGGGAGATGGGAGTGGAGATAGAGCCGGCCTTGGGGCTGGGCAGGCTGTTCTTCGGCGGTGACGGGGCCCCCGGCCTGGGGCCCACGGTTTGGATGTCCTGCGCCGCCGCCCTGTTGCTCGTCATGGCCGGTTTTCTGGCTCCTCCGCGGGGATGGGGGAGGTTCTTCACCTTCCTGGTCTTCTTCAGCCTCGCCCTGGGGGCGGGTTTCCTGTGTGCCGCCTGTTATAACTGGAATTTGTTCATCAGCGGAACCTCGGCGGGGTCCTCCGGCGTGCCGGCTCCCCTCGGGATGCTTGTTCCGTGAGCTTTCCGCGGCGCGGGCGTGGACCAATCCCGGACGTGCATCCTCTCCACATACGTGCAAGCGATTCCCCCCGGCACGCTCGATACAGAAGGGGGGTCGGGCTCCCGGAATGGTGGAGCGGAATGAAGGTCGCGCAAGCGGAACCCCCAGCTTTTAAGAGGACGTGACCCGACGAGCCCCGGAGCCCTTGTTGAAGTCAGAATGAGGAGCGACTTTCCGCCGGGTGTCGGGAGTCCACCGTTTCGGTTGGGGCTTTGGGCTGCGAAAGGAGTCATGAAATCACCCCATCTCAAGAAAATTCACCCCATCTCAAGAAAACGGGCCGAGGGGACACCCTTCGTTGACGCCCCTCCGAGCCCCGGTTATAGTATGTCTCACGAATCCCGTCCGCGGTGAGTCAGGCCCATGCCTGCATGAGGAGGTTCCGCATGACGGGTCGAAGCCCGGAGGGCGTTATGCGAAGGCGAGGATCGGATTGCACGAACGCAGCGAGGCTGGTTTGTGTTCTCATGTTCGGCCTTTTTACGGCCTTGGCGTTCTCGGGATGCTTCGGGGGAGCTCCCGAAGGGGTGAAGGTGGCCGAAGTGAGCCGTGGGGACGTGAGCAGGGTGGTCACCGCGGTGGGCAAGCTGGAGGCGGACAACCCCGTCGATGTCTATCCTCCCGCCAGCGGGACCATTGCCGCTCTTTACGTCCAGGAGGGGGATCGCGTGGAGGCCGGCGACCTCCTGGCGTCGCTGGACCAGGAGGAGCTGAAGGCGCAGGCGGCCAAGGCCAGGGCCACTTATCTCACCGGAGCGGCGGTAGGGGATGTCCTAGCCGGGCAGTACTCCGGCATGCAGGCTCTCTACCAGGGGGCGGAATACGCCATGCAGGTCTTCGGGCAAACCCAGGAACAACTGGACGCCGTGGTCCTCAATCTCTTTGACCTGGTCCCCCTGGTGGTACCCTTGCTCCCTCCGGACCAACAGGAGTTCCTTAAATCTCTCATCGCCGAACAGCGGGAATCCTACCTCCAGGCCATCGCCTCGCGCCCCGCGATGCCCGCATTGTCGCCCCCCGCCTACCCCTCCGGGGCTGCAGCGGCGGGAGAGGCCATGAAGGAAGCCTCCAGTTACGATTATCAAAAGGCGGTCTATGCCGCAAACCATCCTCATCTCGTGGCGCCGGTGTCCGGTTACGTGGTCTTCTCCGCCCCGCCCTCCGTGCCCGGACTGGATTTCCTCACCGAGATGCTGGGAGGGCTCGGCTCCTTCCTCACGGGGATGGGGGACCTCACCTCCCTTCTGGGAGTTGACCTCAGTGCCCTCGCGCGAGGACGGGCGGGCGCGGAGCTGAAGGTGGGGACCAAGGTGAGCAAGGACAGTCCCGTGTTCCAGATAGTGGACCTCCAGAGCATGCGGGTGAAGGCGGAGGTGGAGGAGACGGACATCCCCAAAGTGCGGGTGGGACAGAGGGTGAAGGTGTACCTCGATGCCTACCCCGACCTGTCTTTCGCCGGCGAGGTTGTACAGGTGGGAATCCGGGCGGAAAGCGGCTCGGGCGGGACCACCGTCTTTCCGGTGATTGTCAGGCTGGACCGCACCGAGGTCCCGCTGCGTCTGGGATACAACGCCACCGTGGACATCGAGGTCCTGAGCCGGGAGGGCATAATCTCCCTCCCGCTCACCGCCCTCTTCTCCGAAGAGGGAAGGGATTATGTGTACGTGGTTGAGGAGGGCAAGGCCCGCAGGCGGGAGGTCACTGTGGGGGAGCGGAGCGAGGAATGGGTGGAGATCCTGGCCGGACTGGAGGAGGGGGAGAGGGTGGGCACGGAGGGGG
>MU158644.1:5497-12652 GCA_015711895.1 Candidatus Solincola tengchongensis
CGGCCCGGGGGCTTGCATCCTACCCTCTCCGAGACCCTCAGGCGCATGGGCGTAACCCGCCTCTACGTCCATCAGGCACGTGCCCTGGAGCTCCTCTCGGAGGGGCATAACGTGGTCATCGCCACCGGGACGGCCAGCGGCAAGAGCCTCTGCTACCACATACCCGTCTACCAGGAGATCTTGGAAAACCCTTCCAGCAGGGCACTGTATATTTTCCCGACTAAGGCCCTGGCTCAGGACCAGTTGCGCAGCCTGGAGGAGCTTCACGGGGGGGAGGTGGTCTCGGCAACCTACGACGGCGACACGCCGCTGGAGCTTCGGGGGTGGATAAGGCGGCAGGCGCAGGTGGTGCTCACCAACCCGGACATGCTCCATTACGGCATCCTTCCCAACCACAGGCTGTGGGGCGGGTTCTTTCGCCATCTCCGCTACGTGGTTATGGACGAAGCGCGCGTGGCCCGCGGCGTCTTCGGCTCCCACGTGGCCCAGGTGCTGCGCCGGCTCAGGCGGACGGCGGAGCACTACGGGTCGCGGCCGTCGTTCGTCTTCGCCAGCGCCACCATCGCCAATCCGGAGGAGCACGCCTCGAGGCTGTGCGGGTTGGAGGTGAGAGCGGTGGAAGACGACTCCTCCCCCCGGGGCAGGAAGGTCTTCGCCCTCTGGAACCCGCCGGACATCCTGTCCCGGGAGGGCGGTGAGGTGCACCGTTCCTCAAACCTGGAGACGGCGGAGATACTGGCCAGACTTATACGGCTCGGGGTGCGCACCATAGCCTTCTGCCGCTCCCGTAAAGCGGCCGAGCTGGTCTACGGGTATGTGATGCGCCTTCTGGGGGCGGAGGAGAGAGGCCTGGCGGAAAGGGTCTCGCCCTACCGAGGAGGCTACCTTCCCGGGGAAAGGCGGGAGATAGAAAGACGGCTGTTCTCGGGAGAGCTGCTGGCGGTGACCACCACCAACGCCCTGGAGCTCGGGGTGGACATAGGGGAGCTGGAAGCCTGCCTCATGAACGGCTATCCGGGGACCATCGCCAGCACCTGGCAGCAGGCGGGGAGGGCGGGCCGCCGGCAGGGTGAATCGCTGGCTGTGCTGGTGGCCGCCGACGACCCGCTGGACCAGTATCTGGTACGCCACCCGGAGTTCCTCTTCGGCTCACCCTGCGAGGAAGCGGTCATCGATCTGGAGAACCGGCGCATCCTCGGAGACCACCTGGTCTGCGCGGCCTTCGAGTTCCCTCTGCGTGAGGAGGACGAGGAGTATTTCGGGCCCGCCATGGGGGAGGCACTCGAGGAACTGGTACGCGAGGGGCGGCTGAAAAAGAGGGGCGGGAGATGGTACTTTGCAGGAGCGGAATCCCCGGCCCAGGATGTCAACCTGAGGTCCGCTTCCGGGAAGCTTATCAGTATCGTGGACCGGGAGACCGGAACCCTTCTGGGCACCGTGGAAGAGGCTTCCTGTTTTTTCCATGTACACCCCGGTGCGGTTTACCTACACCAGGGGGATTCCTATCTCGTGGAGGAACTGGACCTGGAGCGCATGGTGGCCCTGGTGAGGGCCGAGGAGCTCGATTTTTACACCAACCCCATGGACAACACCGACGTCATGGTTCTGGGCGAAGAATGGACATCGGCCCCGGGCCCTCGGGCGTGTTCCCTCCACTACGGAGAAGTGGAGGTCTCCGTCAAGGTCTACGCTTACCAGAAGCGACGCCTCCTGACTCACGAGGTGCTGGAGACTCTGGCGCTGGACCTCCCCACCCGGGTTCTGAGGACCAAGGCCCTGTGGTACACCCTCCCGCTGGAGCGCTTGGCCCCCCTGGAGATGGACGAATACACGCTTGCCGGGGGGTTGCATGCCCTGGAGCACGCCTCCATCGCCATGCTCCCCCTCTTCGCCATGTGCGACCGCTGGGATATCGGGGGCATGTCGACGGCCTTCCACCCCGACACCGGCAGGGCCACGGTATTCATATACGACGCCTACCCGGGAGGGGTGGGCATCGCCGCCCGTGGTTTCCGCCTGGCGGCGCGGCACCTGCGGGCCACACGGGAGATGGTGGAGAGATGCCCCTGCGCGGAGGGCTGCCCCTCCTGCATCCAGTCTCCCAAATGCGGGAGCGGGAACGAACCCCTTCACAAGCGTGCGGCGGTGGAACTCCTCAAGCTCCTCGAGGAGGACCTCGACGGGAAATGAGACCCAGACCCGCCTGGCGCTCGCGTCACCGGGCGTGTCTTCCGTTCCTCGATATCGGCTGCCGACCGCCCGGGCATGCGGTGATGAGGGGCGGGAGCGGGCAAGAGGGAGGAACGCGCTGGACGGGCATCTCGGAAAGGCGGCAAGACGGAAGGCGGCCTCACGCCGTTTCCGCTCCGGGAAAAGACGGCGCCACCTCCCTTCCGTAGCTTCACCCCGTCCTGGGCCGCCGGGCGTAGATAAATATGGAAGAAAGTGGCAATATATCGAGGTTCCTCAATAGCCGGTGACCGTGCCGAGCATCGCGCCCCAGCGGGCATGCCCGTTCAATTATTTGCTTTGCCAAAAATCCCGATTCCTAAGCCTTATAATCGCTGCGGCGGCAACCGATATAGACATAGGGAGAGGGAGACCGCGGCGATGGTCAACCTTCCAAAAGAGGTAGTGTGCGAGTGTCTTGACCACGACTCTCCCTCTCCCCTAAATTACAGCTTCCCGAATTGACGCCATGGCCGTCCTCCAATCCATCATGTCATATGTGAAATCTTTTATGAAAAATGAAATAGTGTTTAATGTCATAAACTCGCTGTTATAATCTCCTTATGGAGGGGAGAAAAGACGTCGACGCATCGGGACGGCGGGAGCGCAAGAAGAGGCAGACCCGCGAGGCCTTGGAGAAGGCCGCCCTGCGCCTCTTTCAGGAAAAGGGCTACGACCGCACGACCATAAGGGACATCACCGAGGAAGTCGACGTCTCCCAGCGCACCTTCTTCCGCTACTTCCCCTCCAAGGAAGCCGTGCTCTTCGGGAACTGGGAAGAGAGCCTGGAGTTGTTGCGAAGGCTCATACTTGAGAGGCCCAGCGAGGAGCCGGTCTTCGTCACCCTCTATCGCGCGGCCCTCAAACTGGCTGAGGCCGACCGGGAGAACGAGGCCTGGCTGGTGACGGTGAAGCGGCTGGCGGAGAAGTCGCGTCGCATCGGGGAGTTCGAGCGCAGCGTGATCTATCCGGGCTTTGAGAGGGTGGTGGCCGAGGCCCTGGCCGAGCGCATGGGAGTGGACCTGGAGGAGGACCCCCGGCCAAGGGTCCTGGCCGCGGTCTCCGTGGCCGCCTGGACCACGGCGAGGAGTATATGGATGGAAAGCGGCGGGAGGATGGCCATCTCCGACATCCTCTCCCATACCTTCGGTTCCCTGGTGGAGTTCATGCCCGAATCCCGCGGGACGGGTGGAGGGCGGAAGGCGGAAAACCCGAGGGCGGGGAAGAAAAGAGGCCATAAGGCCGGTTCCCAGGGAAGAAAGAGGACATGATGGGGCGTTCCGGCGGGTTGGCGCCGGGACATGCCTGCGCGGGTCGAGCTCATGCGGCGAAGAATCTCCGAACGCCGGGGAATGAGGCTCCCGCGGCTAGAGAGATTGCTTTGGGGGTGGATTCCACCCGGAGGACACGGGGGAAGCGGGTTTCATGCGCGCGGCCTTCCGTTGGGGATTCACGGCCGCCCCGGCACTCGTTGGCCCCGCTACAGGAAGTAGGGGAGCGGGATGGCTCAACGCAAGTCGTCGAGGGCTTTTCTCGCCGCCTCCAGGATGGGGGTGCTGATGCGCGGAGGAGTCTTTCTGAGGTAATCGAGGGCCCTTTCCTTCGCCTCCGGGCGCAGGCCCTTCAGGTAGTCGATGACGTTTTCCGGGGTGAGTTCCCGGCGAGTACGCCTCTCGAAGTCCGGGCGGAGGTCGTTCCAGATCACAACCCCAATCTTCCGTCCCTCCCGGTTCTTCTCCTCGGCCCAGCGCCGGATGTCCGGGAGGCACTCGTCCACCGTCCGGCACCAGTGCTCCCCGGTGACCAGGTCCAGGAACCCGACGTTCTCCGGCTTGCACTCCGCCCTCTGCGAGAGGTTCCACACCGCCTCGCCCACGCTTTCCGTGGCCATGAGAGACCAGTATACCTGTACCGGCGTAGAGCCTCGCCGGAGGGTAAGGGTCAGGTGTCTCTGTGGGGCCACGCGGGATAGCTCTACGGGCAGGAAAGGCCCGTCGTCGAACCATCGACCCCCGCGGAGCATGAGCCCTTCCGGCTCCGTGACCATGGGATCCCATCCCAGCACCGCTATCTCCGACAACTCTCCCACCTCCCGTCCAGGGCGGGATCGACGCCGCCTTCGAGGCTCCTCGGTTGTCTCGGAGGGGAGCCGCGGCGAGCGCCTCAAGCCCCCTTACGGCGTTCCTCCGCGTTTTCTCCGGATGTGAATTTCGGCGCACGACGCCTTGGACTGAAGGGGGTTACGCCCTTTCGGAAAGACGTTTCAGGACCAGGGCCGAGAGACCATCCGAATGCCCCGCAGGCGGGCAGCGCCCCCGCAGGGTGAGAGGGCGTGCGGGACGAACCCCTTCTTATGGGGATACCATGGCGATCGGATCTGATATCCTATAGGGCATGAAGTTTTCCTGGGACTACGGGCATGGCACGCAGGAGTTCGAGGTGCCCGACGACCTTCTTCTCGGCGTGGTGGAGGGCACGGCCGTCGAGCCCCTCGCCGACCTGAGGCATGCTCTGGAGGACGCGCTGGAGAACCCGCTGGGATCCCCTCCCCTTTCGGAGGTGGTGCGCGGTGGTGACCGGGTGGCCGTGGCCTGCCCCGACTTCCACCGCCTGTGGGTCCGCGCTCGCGTGTGGATGCCCCTGCTGGTCGGCTACCTGAACCGCTGCGGGGTGCGAGACCGGGACATCACGGTCATCATCGCCAACGGGACCCATGCCCCTCCGGGATACGGAGGCCTGGCGATGATACTCGGGGATGACCTTCTCCGCCGGGTCCGGGTGGTCAACCACGACGCTCGCGACGAGGCGGCCCTGCGCTTCCTGGGGCACACCACCTACGGTACCCCCCTTTGGGTAAACCGCCACGCCCTGGAGGCCGACCACCTCATACTGACCGGGGCCGTGGTACCCCACACCTTCGCCGGGTTCGGAGGGGGCCGTAAGGCGGTATTGCCGGGCATGGCAGGGCTGAGGACCATACTGGCCAACCACCGCCGGGCCCTGAGCGACTCCCCGGGCGGCGGCATCCACCCGCGGGCGGTCCCCGGCGTTCTGGACGGCAACCCGGTCCACGAGGACATGCTGGCCGCGGCACGCATGGTCGGGCCTCGCTTCATCGTGAACTTCGTCCTCAGCGAGGAGGGCGACTTTCTGGGGGTCTTCGCCGGGGACATGGAGGAAGCCCACCGGTCCGCGTGCGCCTTCGTCGAGAAGGCGTTTCGGGTGGAAATTCCTTCCAAAGCGGACATCGTGGTCGCTTCCCGGGGAGGTTATCCCATGGACCTCACTTTCTACCAGGCCTTCCAGTCCAACGCCAACGCCCGCGCCGCTCTGCGCGAGGACGGGAGGGGAGTCCTCATAATGGTCGGGGAGTGCTCGGAGGGCCTCGGCCCCTACGAGTTCCAACGCTGGTTCCGCATGGGAGGGCTCGAGGAGATGGAGCAGGAGCTGCGCCGCGCCTTTACCGTTCCCGGGTTCGTGGTCTACCGGGCAGCGTTGCTCGCCCGACAGGCAAGGAAGGTCATTCTGGTCTCCGGGCTGGACCCGGAGGTGGTGAAGAAGATAGGCATCGTCCCCCACGCGAGCGTCCAGGAGGCGCTTGAGGAGGCCCTGGCCACGGTACCGGGGGGGAGGATCCTCCTCATGCCCCACGCCTCACAGACCATACCCTCCCCGGCCTGCTGAGACCACGACGGGCCGCTTCGTTCAACGCTCCGGTCCCAGCACGGCCTGCACGGCTTCCTCCGGGCTGGAGGCGCGGAGCAACTTCTCGTCCGGCACGCCCTGCCGGGAGATGTCCCAACTGGAAATGGCCACCACCCTCTTCCCCATCTTCAGGGCCATGGCGATCTCGGAGAGGGTGCCGTATTCGCCCCCCACGGCTATGACCGCGTCCACCGTTCTCACGATGACCGCGTTCCGCGCTTGCCCCATGTCCGTGGCAATGGCGTGGTCCACGTAAGGGTTGGCGTCCCCCCGGAAGGGGCCGGGGAGGATTCCGATGGTCACACCTCCTTCCTCCTTGGCCCCCTTGCAGGAAGCCTCCATCACCCCACCCAGGCCGCCGCAGACGAGGACGGCTCCCCTGCGAGCCAGCAGACGGCCCACCTCATAAGCTAGTCGGGCTTCCTCCTCGCTACAGAACTGCCCGCCCACCACTCCCACGTACACTCCTCGACCTCCTGGTACGAAACCGAATTCGCCGTTACGGGCACCGGCCAGTACTTATTACCATTATTTACCATGTTACCCTTCGCCGCCTCCGGGCTCTCTACCGGATAGCAGGTCGCGCGCCGCCTCCTCGGCGGAGGCGTAGACCTCCTTTAAAGGCACGCCGTGCCGTATCGCCGCCCTCCGGCAGTCCTCGTATTCGGGGGCCACGTTCAGGGGGCGGCCTTCGCGGCGGGCCACCTTCACCCTGATGGGCCCGAAGTCCGTGTCCACCTCCAGCACCTCCCGGTCCAGGTATTCCTTATCCACTTCCTCTATGCGTATTCCCAGGGTCTTGGTCTCGGCGAAGATGACCTCCTTTATCTCTTCCTCGCGGGAGGGAGGGGAGAGGACGGAGATGGTCACCGCGGGTCGCGATTTCTTCATCTGAATGGGGGAAAGCCACACGTCCTCCGCCCCGGCCTCGAAGAGCTTCTCCATGACATAGGGGTAGATCTCCGGGTTCATGTCGTCGATGTTGGCGGAGAGGACCACCCTTCTTTCCCGGGACCTGCCTCCCGCAGGAACTTCCCTCTCGCCCAGGAATCCCCTTAGCACGTTGGGTATCTCCAGGTCGCGGTCCCCGGCTCCGTAGCCGACGGCCTGAATGCGCATGGGGGGCAGAAGACAGAAATCCGAGGCCAGGGCGGCGACTATGGCCGCCCCGGTTGGGGTGACGATCTCCGTGGGGATGCCGCTGGAATACACGGGCACGTC
>MU158644.1:12662-19079 GCA_015711895.1 Candidatus Solincola tengchongensis
CCCGGCACGCCGCTCGACCGCCCGGGCGCGTCTTGAAGGATCTCGGTCACGGCGGGCGCCGGCACCGGGTAAATCCCGTGGCTGGTCTTGATCATCCCCGTGCCCATGGGGAGAGGGGAGCAGAGAAGCTCCTCCACCTCCAGGTGCTCCAGGCAGGCCACCGTGCCCACCACGTCCACAAGGGTATCGGCGCTTCCCAATTCATGGAAATGGACCTGGTCGATATTCCTGGAGTGGATGCGGCTCTCCGCCTTCGCCAGGAGGGCGAACACCTTCTGGCTCTTCTCCTTGGCCTGCGGCGAGAGGTCGCTCCGCTCGATGAGCTCCCTTATGTGAGCATAGGTCCTGACGACCTCCCTCTCCAGCACCCTCACGTGGACTTTGGTGGCCCCGATGCCCTTGCGTTCGGTACGGGAAGCGGTGACGCTCGCCTCGCTCAGGCCAAGGCGCAGGGCGGTCTCCTGCAGGAGACCGAGGGGGGCCCCGAGGTCCACCAGCACGCCCAGCATCATGTCCCCGCTTATGCCCGCAAAGGCGTCAAGGTAAAGCGTCTTCAAGCCTTCACACCTCCGGATCCGCCGGAAAGCAGCCCTTTCCTTGGATTTTGCTCGTCGGTTTCAGGAATATCACATCCCCCTCAGGCCGTCAGCAATGACCATATCGATCATACCACCTCGACCCCCCGGCCACCCGCCGTATAGGCAGGGCCGAATCCCCGTTCGCCCGTCAAGGTACGCCCACGGCTCGCCTCCGATGTCCTGACGGGCCTGGGTGTCTCCCCTCGGCCTCATGGGTGCGAGATTCGTGCGGGCCCTGAAGGGCGTGTGGCGACATTCCCCCGCCGCGTTTTGCGGCTCTCTCCCCACCGACCCTTCCGACAGGAAAAGATCTCGGCTTCCGGAGATTCGATTGTCGGCATCTTAAACATCGGGAGGCGAAAAAGAGGAAACGTCTCCTTCCCCATCCCGGAAGATGGTGAGCACCTTCCTCCTCTGCCCTCCCCGGTCCATGCTCCCGCTGCGGTAGCCCTCGAGGTCGAGGTCAAGGCGGCGGAAGCCCAGCTCCCGGAATTTTCTCTCCGTCGTCGAGCGGTTCTCGCCGCGGGCAAGGGAGGAGGTCTCCTCTTCGCCCGCCTCGATCCGGGCCCATTCCGGCCCTTCCAGGCGCACACGGAACTCGTGCCACCCGAGGCCTTCCAGGAACTCCTCAGCTGCATCCACCCTCCATAGGGCCTCACGGCTCAAGCGGGCGCCGTAGGGGAAACGGGTAGCCAGGCAGGGGCGAGAGGGGGCGTTCCAGTTGGGGAGTCCGAGCTCGCGGGCCAGGAGACGGATGTCGCGCTTGGTGAACCCCGCTTCCTCCAGGGGGCTGAGGCAACCCTCTTCACGGGCCGCCCTCCTTCCGGGGCGGTACACGAGAGCGTCATCTGCGTTCCCCCCATCCATGATCGCCTCAAGGCCGCGGGAAGAGGCCAGGCTCCGCAGGAGGATCAGGCGGTGCTTTTTGCATAGATAGCAGCGGTCGCGGGGGTTATCGGGGAAACCCTCCAGGGTGAGCTCGTTGCTTTCTGCCACCTGGAGCGGAAAGCCCAGCTCTCCGGAAATGCGTATGGCGCGTTCCGTCTCCCGCGGGGGCATGAGCGGGGAGGAGATCAAGACGGCCAGCATGCGGTCGCCCATCGCCTGTCTGGCCAGGTGTGAGAGAAGCGTGGAATCGACGCCCCCAGAGTAGGCGACCGCCGCGGAGGGAATTGATTCCAGAATTTCCCATAAACGTAGCTGTTTGGCCTTCAGCTCGCCGTCCATAGCCACTCCCAAACCTTTGACCGAAGTATATCATTCCCCGGCGACCGAGGGGATGTGAGGCACCACTCAGACCGCGGCCCGTTTCCTCTGCAGTGCCGGGAGAAAACCGAAATGTGGTATTCTCTTGTGGTAAAGGAGGACGGGACATGTTGGAAGCCTTTAAGAACAATTCCGGCCTGATGATAACCCTTCTTCTGCTGGTGGACTTCCTGTTGCTGGCGGGAGTCTTCGTCCTATTCCGGCAGCTCTCCCTGCTGCGCCGTAACGTGACCATCCTCAAGCGGGGGGTGGACGGGTCGAGCCTCCTGGAGAAGGTGGCTTCTCAAGCGGTGCAGATACAGGACATCTACCGTCTCCTGGAGCAGCAGGCCGCGGAGAAGGACTACCTTGCCGAGGTGCTCGCCGGCTCCCTGCAGAGGGTAGCCGTGGTGCGCTTCGATGCCTTCGACGACATGGGCGGCAAGCTCAGCTATTCGGTGGCCATGCTGGACGAGAACGGGGATGGGGTGATATTCACCTCCATCTACGGGCGCAACGAGAACCGCACCTACGCCAAGGCGGTGAAGAACGGGAAAGCTTCGCATGTCCTGTCCCGCGAGGAGGAGGAAGCCCTGCGCCGCGCCCTCACCGTGAAGCCGCCCATGATTCGCGGCCGCAAGGGGGGCGCCGGCAGGCTCTTCGACCTGGAGAGCGCGGAGGAAGCCGGCGGAGAATCTCGAAGGGAGGAGGACGGTTCTTGGGTGATGTGAGCGTTCCCCTCTCCTGCCGGCGCGTGGCTTACCTGGGGCCTCCGGGGACCTTCACCGAGGAGGCCCTCCTCTCATGGCCGGACCTGGAGTTCGAGGCCTCCATCCCCTTCCCCACCGTAGAGGAAGCCATCCTGGCCGTGCAGGACAACCTGGCGGAGAAGGCCGTGGTGCCCATCGAGAACTCCCTGGAGGGCTCGGTAAACGCCACCCTGGACTGCCTGGCCTTCGAGGCGGACGTCTTCATCCAGGCGGAGAAGGTATGCCAGGTAAGGCACTGTCTTTTAGTCCGTCCCGGCGTGGGCCTGGAGGAGGTGGCTCGCGTGATCTCCCACCCCCAGGCGGCGGCCCAGTGCCGGAGGCACCTCATCGAGCTGCTGCCCGGCGTGGAGGTGGAAGCGGCCAACAGCACCTCCGAGGCGGCTCGCCGTGTGGCGGAGTCCGGGGAGCCCCTGGCCGCCCTGGGAAGTGCTTTGGCCGCCGAGCTCTACGGGCTGCAGTTGCTTCGTGAGGGAATGGAGGACCATCCGGAGAACCGCACTCGGTTCGTGCTCCTGGGAAGGGAGAAGATGCCTCCCAGCGGACGAGACAAGACCTCCATGGTCTGCTTCATCCACCAGGACAGGCCGGGCATGCTCCTGCAGATACTGCAGGAGTTCGCCTACCGCTACATAAACCTTTCCAAGATCGAGTCGCGGCCCACGAAGAAGAGCCTGGGGGAGTACTGTTTCTTTATCGACTGCGAAGGGCATGAGGAGGACGAGGTGGTGGCCTCGGCCCTGAAGTGCCTGCGCTGCAAGCTCCCGCGGGTGAAGCTCCTGGGCTCCTATCCCGCTTACCGGGAGGATTGAAAGCATGCTGGACCTCAAGTTCGTACGGGAGAACGCCGACCTGGTGCGCAAGGCCCTGGAGGACCGTTGCCTGGAGGTTCCCCTGGACGACCTCCTGGAGAAGGACAGCAGGAGGCGGTCCCTCCTCGCCGAACTGGAGGAGAAGCGCGCCCGCCACAAGAGGGGGAACAAGGAGATCGGCGAGAGGATAAGGAAGGGCGAGGACCCCGCCGCTCTGCGGGAGGAGATGGGGGCCTTGAGCGAGGAGATAAGGTCTCTGGAGGCCGAGGCGGACGGGCTGGAGGCGGCCGTGCGGGAGATACTCGTCCGCCTCCCCAATCTCCCCCACGAATCGGTTCCCGTGGGGCCCGACGAGACCTACAACCGGGAGGTGCGCCGCTGGGGGGAGCCGCGGGCCTTCGACTTCCAACCCCTTCCCCACTGGGAGCTGGGGGAGCAGCTGGGGGTGCTGGATTTCCAACGTGGGGTGAAGATCGCCGAATCGCGCTTCACGCTTCTGCGCGGAAAGGGGGCCCTCCTGGAGCGCGCTCTGATAAACTTCATGCTCGACCTGCATACCCGGGAGCACGGCTACACCGAGGTGTTCCCCCCCATACTGGTCAATGAGGAGAGCATGTTCGCCACCGGGCAGCTCCCCAAGCTGGAGGGTGAGATGTACCGCTGCCGGGACGACGTTCTGTACCTCATCCCAACCGCTGAGGTCCCGGTGACCAACATCCACCGCGACGAGGTCCTGGCCGAGGAAGACCTGCCCCTCTATTACTGCGCCTATACTCCCTGTTTCCGGAGGGAGGCGGGCTCTTACGGGAGGGACATCCGCGGGCTCATCCGCCAGCACCAGTTCAACAAGGTGGAACTGGTCAAGTTCAGCCACCCCGAGAGCTCCTATCAAGAGTTGGAAAAACTTACCAATGATGCGGAGGAGGTGCTGCAGCGCCTTGGGCTACCCTACCGGGTGGTGGTCCTCTCCACCGGGGACCTCTCCTTCGCCGCCGCCAAGTGTTACGACCTGGAGGTGTGGCTCCCCTCCTATGGGGAGTACAAGGAGATCTCCTCCTGCTCCAACTTCACCGACTTCCAGGCCCGCCGCGCCAACATCCGCTTCCGGCCGTCCGGCGGCGGCAAGGCGCGTTTCGTCCACACCCTGAACGGTTCGGGGGTGGCCGTGGGGCGCACGGTGGCCGCCATCCTGGAGAACTACCAGCGTGAGGACGGGAGCGTAGAGGTCCCCGAGGCCCTGCGCCCCTACATGCACGGACTTGAGGTCATCGAGCCCGACTGAAACGGCGGCGCGGGCCGGCGGCAGACCTCGGTGGATTCGTTGTCCCTCGCGCCATCTCCTTACGGGGTGATGACCTAAATGCCGGAAGCCGGCGGCACGTTCTTATGCCGGCGCTCATGTTGCGGAGCGAGGGTGAGATCCGGGGATGCACGGTTCGCCGGTGAGGCGAGCGCCTGATCCTCGCGATGTCGTCACAAGGGCCTCTCGACGCTGTCCGAAAGTGATTCTTGAGGTCACGCCACATGGGCATGGGGACTGTTTGGGATTCGAGGGTTCGCGATTCCTGCCGAAACAAGGCGCTTTCGATAAACGGTTTTCGCTGTCCCGTTGCGCTTGGCGCTCCTCCCGGGAGTCGTGACGGCTTGACAGGAACTCCGTCCCGATACCGAATAAAATAAAGGGTGTAAAACCTCGGACGGCAGGTGAGCGCAGGTGCAGGGGGACGAGATACTCGGTATCATCAGGCGCATCACCCGCGATTTCGCCCCCATCCTCCCCGGCCTTCGCCTGGAAGTGGTCTCCCCGGAGGGATTCCGGGCCCGGGTGAGAGGCAAGCCCATCGTCGCCGATGAGGCCATGTTGCGTGCCGTCCTCGGTGAGGAGCGGGGAGGGGCGGGGAGGAGTGGGGCCCGGGCGCGTGAGAGGGCGGCGCCCGGAGGCGCCCCCCCCGGGGGCGCGGGGGTTGAAACCGATATCCAGCAGGAATCTCGGGGAGGGGGGAGAGGCCGGGGCCCGGAGGGCATCCGGTAAGGTGCGTACGGGCACAAAAGCCGGCGATGCCGCGAGGATCGGCGGAGTTCCGGGCGGGGAGACGCGCGGCGTCTCCGACCGTACAGGCCCGGGGGCGGAAGGGGGGAAGCGGGAAAAGGCGGGAGAGGAAAGGTCACGTGAGGGAGCGGCGGAGAGGTACCCCCTCTACGCTCTCCCCACCAGTCGTACAATCATGGTGGAGATGAAGAGCCTCTCGGAGAGGATCAACCGCGAGGACCACCGTCTGCATCGTCCCCTTGTGGAGGGACTCGTCCTGCGCGAGGTCCTCTACCTCATCACCAGCGGCCAGCCTCTGCCCGATCCCCGAGCGCGCGCGGAGCGCATTCTCCGCCGTCACTGGCCCTTCCAGTACGCCGCCCTGCGCAGCGTGGGCCTGACGGTCACCGGTTTCGAGAGGCCCCAGACGCGACCGGAAATGGCCAGAGACAACTGAAGGCTTAGGTGGCCAGCGTTCGATGAGGGAGTGCCCGCATCGTTTCTACGGAAGTTGGCGCGCCTGCAGCCACCGGATCTCCGATTTCCGCGGACGGGAACCCTCTGCGGATTTACGCTTCGAGCCCACCCCAAGTAAAATGGTTCCTGGAGGGGTGGCAGAGCGGACTAATGCGGTGGTCTTGAAAACCATTAGCCTTCGCAGGCTCGCGGGTTCGAATCCCGCCCCCTCCGCCAGATCTTAAGCTCCCTGAGGGCCCCCTCTCGAGCAGCGATGTCAGGTGATACCTCTCCACCGGCTGAAGAAGGAGCGAGAAGAAACGCGAAAACGAGACACGGCGCCGAGGGAAGGATCGTCTCGTATACCAAAACGCATGGAGCATCACCGATTCCCGTGCAACCGCCGCGTCGAGCCTGTCCCCGCGCCGCTGCATCACGATGGGCGCGTGTACCGGGGCGAACACTAATTTTCGATCCGGCAGGGGAGGGATTAGCGGCAGCGCATGGCCGGATGCGGGATCGTTGGCTAT
>MU158645.1:0-5673 GCA_015711895.1 Candidatus Solincola tengchongensis
GAGCCGAAGGTCCCGCAGTAGGGATACAGGCGCATGGCCTCGGCGTTCCTGCGCCCGCCCCAGGGGAGGCTCACGGACATAACGGGGGGCGGCAGGGTGACCCCCTCGAGCATGATCCCCTCCGGGGCGAACTCGTCCACATAGGTGCTCTGCGGGATTCCCCTCGGGTTACCGGTCCTCTCCTTGAGCAGGGCCATGGTGGCCCCGCAGGGGTGGATGGAGAGGTTCTCGCCCACCCGGCCGGAGGAGAGGCAGATACGGTTGTGCAGGAGCAGGGAAGGGGTCTGGAGGGCCCCCGCGGCGAGCACCACCACCCGGGCGTAGACCTCCAGACGGAAGCCGCTCCTCTTCCCACCGGCATCAAGGAAGTGCCCCCTTATCCCCACCGCCCTTCCTCCGCGGACCAGCACCCGTTCCGCGCGGCAGCGGGTGTAAACGTCCGCGCCCGCCCTCACCGCGTCCGGTATCCAGGAGACGTTGGCGCTCTGCTTTGCCCCGGAGGGGCAACCGTAGGCGCAGACGCCGTAGCCCTCGCAATCCTTGGCGTTGCGGGGCAGGAAGCCACCGGAGTAGCCCAGGGACCTCGCGCTCTCCAGGAAGAGGAGGGCGTTCCTCCCCGCCACTTCCGGATCCGCCCTCTTCACGAAGAGGTATTCCTCGAGGGCGGAGTAAAGGAGGTTCAATTCCTCCTCGGTGATGTCCCGGAGGCCGTTCTCCAGGTGCCAGCGCTTGAGGACGTGCCGGGGGATGCGCAGGCAGGTCCCGGAGTTCACCGTGGTGGTGCCGCCCACGGTCATCCCCTGGGGGACGACCACCACCGGGAGGCCAAGGGTCACCGTCTGGCCGGCGTCCCGGTAGAGGCGCATGAGGGCCTGGGAAGAACGGAAATCGAAGTCCTCACGGCGGTACCAGGCTCCTTCCTCCACGACCACCACCCGGTATCCGGCTTCGGCCAGCTCCTTGGCCACTGGGGCGCCGCCCGCGCCGGAGCCCACGATGACCACGTCGGCCTCCCGCCGGACATCCCCGGACACCTCCTCCGGGCGGACTATCATCGGACCACCTCCCTCCGGAGCGCCTCCTCCCTTAAGGCCCGCACCTCGAAGCCCAGAGCCTCCTGCACGTCATCCCGTCCGTAATAGGCCAGGTACAGAGGCGTGCTCAGAAGGGTGGGCGCCGCGTTGAGCAGCAGGGACCGGCTGGAATAGAGGGATTCCAGGAACTCCTCGGCCTCCGCCGGGCGCAGGGAATACAGGGAGCGGCGGAAGCGCAGCCGGCACAGGGCCTCAAGGAAGAGGGTCATGGCCAGGTAGAGCAGGCGGAAGGCCGGCGTGCCCGAGGATATGAACTCCCGGCAGAAGGCGGCTACCTCATCAGGGTCGGCGGCGGGCAGGTCATGCGAGGTGACCAGGAGCACGGGCACCAGTCGCTCGATACGCCGGAGTATCGATTCCCTCATCCCAAGACCTCCCTTCCTTTCCCCAACTTCCCCCTTCTTAACTTAAAGGGAGGTTGGCGCCGCGGTCAAACGTGCCGGAGGTCATTCCTCTCGTTCCTTTCGTCCCGACGGCTTTTTTTCTTACCTTGCCGGGATGAGAGAGAGGTTTCTCAAACATTTTCCTCCCGGCAAACGTCTCCCGAAAGGATACGGCACCATCGGGCAAACAGAAGGGGTCGGAGAGCTCGCTCTCTACGCCACTCGGTTCCGGCGGGCGCCTTCGGGTCTGAGATGAGCCGAACGGCAGCCCCCTCCTCCTGCAGGAGCGAACAGCTCGGGAGGAGGGAGGTGGTGGCCCTGTGGCGAAAGGGGTTGTGCTAAGGTTGTGCTAAAATCAAGGGATGTTTTGAGGAAGACGCAGTTTAGCGCGGCCGTTGGGGCTCGACGCCCGAGCCTCCGGCCGCCTGGAGGTGTGAGTTGAACGCCGCGCCCCTGGGCATGTTCGATTCCGGTGTGGGGGGATTGACCGTGATGCGGGCGGTGATGCGCCGCCTGCCGCGGGAATCCATCATTTATTTCGGGGACAACGCCAGGGGGCCCTACGGGCCGCGGGAGATCCCGGAGATAAGGCGCTTCGCGCTGGAGATAGCGGCCTTCCTCGAGTCCCTGGGGGGGGCGGTCAGCGTGGTGGCCTGCAATTCGGCCACCTCCGCCGCCCTTCTCGACATCCAGAGGAACTGCTCCGTGCCCGTCCTGGGGGTGGTGGAGCCCGGGGCGCGGGGAGCGGTGCAGGCCACTCGCAACCGCCGCATAGGGGTGATCGGCACCCGGGCCACGGTGCGCAGCCGGGCCTACCAGAAGGCCATCCATGCCCTGGACGCCGGGGCCCACGTGCATTCCCGGGCCTGTCCCACCCTGGTGGACTTCGTGGAGCGGGGTGAGGTGCGCGGGCCTCGGGTAGAGGAAGAGGTGCGGCGGTACCTGGCCCCCTTGAAGAAGAGGGGCGTGGACACCTTGGTCCTGGGGTGCACCCATTATCCCCTGCTCCGGGAGGTCATCGCCCGGGAGATGGGGGAGGGGGTGCGGCTGATAAGCTCCGACGAGGAAGTGGCTCGGGAAGTGGAGGAGAACCTGGTCCGCAGGGGATATCTCAAGAACTCCGAGGAGCCCCCCACCTACCGCTTCATGTGCTCGGGGGACCCGGAACAGGCCGTCTCCCTGGGTAGGATCTTCCTGGGTCCCGAGGTGGAGAGGGTGGAGAAGGTGGAGCTGCCGCTGGGAGGGTGGAGGCCATGGTCCTGACCGTCCTCGGCGCGTCGGGGACCTATCCCCGGCCCGGAGGGGCCTGCAACGGATTCCTCATCCAGGAGGGAGGATATTCCCTGGTCATCGAGCTGGGAAACGGTTGCCTCTCCAACCTCCTGCGGGAGGTGGAGCTCACGGCCATCGACGCCGTGGTGGTCACCCACATGCATATCGACCATTTCGGAGACCTCTACCCCCTGTATTACGCGCTCCGCTTTCACCCCTTGAGGCCCTGGGGGCTGCGCCTCATCCTCCCCGAAGGGGGCCTGGAGCTCTTGGGGTGCATCCTGGGGCGGGAGGCGCGGGAGTACCTGCCCATTGTCTTCCGGGAGGAGAGGCTGCAGGAAGGGGTGGATTATGAGGTGGGAGGGATTAAGCTGCGGGCCTTCCCCACACGTCATCCGGTTGAGGGGTATGCCCTGCGGGTGGAGGGGGACGGATGGGCGCTGGCCTATTCCTCCGACACCTCCCCCACTCCCTCCATCGAGGAAGCTGCCCGTGATGCGGACCTCTTCATCTGCGAGGCCACCCTTCCCGATTCCTACCGCGAGGAGGGCTCCCACGGACACATGACCTCCAGGCAGGCGGGCGAGGCGGCGCGCCGTGCTGGGGCGCGGCGCCTGCTCCTCACCCATATATGGCCCACCTTCGAGCCGGAGGAGGTGCTCGCTGAGGCGGCCGAGGCCTTCGGCGGTGAGGCGGAGGTGGCCCGGGAGGGTATGCGCATTCTCCTGGGAGGTGGAGGGGATGGTTAGGAGGGACGGGAGGCGGCCCGATCAGCTGCGTCCCATACGCATGGTGCGCGGCTACATCGCCCATGCCGAGGGATCCGCCCTGGTAGAGATGGGGAACACCAGGGTGATATGCACGGCCACCCTGGAGTTCAGGGTGCCCCAGTTCCTGCGGGGCTCGGGGAGGGGTTGGATAACCGCGGAATACGGGATGCTCCCGCGTTCCACCCGAGAGAGGATGAGCCGGGAATCGGTGGTGGGAAGGCAGGGAGGGCGCACGCTGGAGATACAGCGCCTCATCGGCCGCTCCCTGCGGGCGGTGACGGACATGGAAGCCCTTGACGAGTACACCATCTGGGTGGACTGCGACGTCATACAGGCCGACGGGGGCACGCGTACCGCGGCCATCAACGGCGCTTACGTGGCCCTCCACGAGGCCTTCCGCCGCCTGGTGGACGAAGGGAGGCTGAAGGAGGTCCCCCTGGCCGACGCCGTGGCCGCGGTCAGCGTGGGCATAGTGGACGGCGTGCCCCTCCTGGACCTGGACTTCGACGAGGATGCCTCCGCCGAGGTGGACATGAACGTGGTCATGACCGGGAAGGGTGACCTGGTGGAGGTACAGGGAACGGCGGAGAAGAGGCCCTTCTCCCGGCGCGAACTGGAGGAACTCCTCGAGCTGGCTCACGCGGGCATCGGGAAGATATTGGGCCTGCAGCGAGCCGTCCTCTTCTCCGAGAGGAGGGAGGCCTGCCTGGAGGACGCGGGATGAAGGAGATCCGCCTGGCGGTGGCCACTCGCAACGCAGGCAAGATTAGGGAGATACGCAAGGCCCTGGAGGGGCTCCCGCTTCGCCTCCTGACCTGCGAGGACTTCCCGGACTGGCCCGTCCCAGAGGAGGAGGGGAGCACCTTCGAGGAGAACGCGCTGGAGAAGGCGGAGAGCCTGGCCCGCTTCTCCGGGCTCCCATCCCTAGCCGACGACTCCGGCCTGGAGGTGGATGCCCTGGACGGGGCGCCCGGAGTGAGCAGCGCCTATTACGCGGGGAGGCACGGCGACGACGCCGGGAACGTGGCCCGCCTCTTGACGGAAATGGAAGGAATTCCCAGCGAGGGGAGGGGGGCGCGTTTCGTCTGCGTCCTGGCGCTGGCCGGACCCCGCGGGGAGAGGCGGCTTATCAGGGAGACCTGCGAGGGGCGGATAGCGGAGGAGCCTCGCGGCGAGGGAGGTTTCGGCTACGACCCGGTCTTCGTCCCGCGGGGACATTCTCGCACCATGGCCGAGCTCACGCTGGAGGAGAAGAACGCCCTCAGCCACCGCGGCAAGGCCCTGCGGCGCCTGCGGGAGCTCCTGGAGCGCGGGGAGCCCACCTGGCTCTTCTCCGACCCTTCTTAATGTCCGCCAGGTTCTAAAAAAACGTTGCGCATGCGATGGACGTCGGTGGTAGGGATCTTGAATACCATCCGGATGGAGCGGTGTTCGGCGGATGGATTCAGTGCCGGTAAGGCATCGAGAACATTGATTGCGTGCCTTCAGGGCGCTAGGGGCGGGGAAAAGAAAATGGAGCGGGAGACGGGCCTCGAACCCGCGACCTAGAGCTTGGAAGGCTCTCGCTCTTCCATCTGAGCTACTCCCGCTCGCGCCCGCCGAAGGAACTCCGGCGAGAGTAATTTTAACACAACCGGGAGCAATGGATTGAAGAGCCACCTTTCCGGTCTACCGCAAGGGGGCTGTGGTGCGGATGCGAGGGAAGCGATGCGAGGGTAGCTTGCGGAGATCTCCTTTCCGCATCTGGCTTTTCCGCGTGCTGGGGCTTGTCCGGCGAGGTCCGTGCGGGGAGAAGGTTCCTTTGGCCGGGTGAAATCGACTGATGCGGCTTGTGTTCGGCACATCGGACAGTGGTGGGCCGAATGGGCGGCTCACGACCGTTACGAAAAGGCCCGATGTAACGGCTCAGGGGACCGGTACCAGGGCGGCGACTGGCGAAGGATTCCTTTCCCGCTGCAGGCGTTATCCGGTGAAGCCGTGTTGAGGGTCCTTACCCGCGCAAACCGGCCCGCAAAGGCGTCAGCATTCGGCAGGAGGTATGGGAAAACGCGACAGCGGCCCTTCGCGCCACCGGTGCCGGGCGGCGCGGCCCTAAGTACGGATCTTCGGGTGGAGATGCCGGATTCGGCTCGAGGGCTCGGGTGCCGTGCATGC
>MU158645.1:5691-8554 GCA_015711895.1 Candidatus Solincola tengchongensis
GGCGGTAAGGCGTGTGGGCCTTATTCCCGCGCTGGTTGTCGTTAATGCGCGCGGGCCTTATTTCACGCAACGCTTATTGTTATAATCATCCCGTCGGGGTGTGGCGCAGCTTGGTCAGCGCGCATGCTTTGGGAGCATGAGGTCGGCGGTTCAAATCCGCCCACCCCGACCAGATTTTACCAGGCAACTCCACGCTCGATGTCCGTGGAGACGGGGGAGACGGGCGAGAGGCTTCATGGGGATCCCTTGCCGGCACACACACGACCCTCTGCGCCGCCCGGCGGGTTCAGGGAATTCCATGGGGTTGCCGGCGCTCGGGTAAGAGACGGATCCGGTGTGGCGGGGAGGGCCGTCACGTAGAAGGCACGGCTCCCCGCGGCGGGGTGATCTCATGCGAGGCCGCGCGGCGTCGCGGCCCCGAGAGGAGGGAGGGCGAGAATGGTCGTGGAGAGGGGCTGGTTCATCCCCACCCTGCAGTTCGGTCCCCATGACGTCTTCCTGGTCGAGGACTGGGAGGAGACCCCGGTGGGGCCTTACCGGGCGGTCTTCCACTTCACCCCCGACGATCACCGCACCCTCTACGTGAGCGGCGAGGAGGGAAGGGACCTGGTGTCCTCTATCCACCGTTTCGACCGCCGGGTGGTGACCTCGGTCAACTCCCGGCGCACGGACGGGCATTGGGTCATCGAGGTGGACACCGGAGAGAAAGGGGAACTGAGGATAGAGGTGGATTACGCGGACACGCCGGCGCTCCGCGCCGTGAACCGCCTCGCTCCGCGCATCCCGGAAGCCCTGGCCCGCAATGCCCTCTACTGCCGGCTGCTCCCCCTGCTGTCAGCACCTCTCCTGGGCACGGATCCTGGGCAGAGGATCGCCGGGGTGACCGAGTTGGGTCGGCGCAGCCGTTTTCGCCTGCACCGGGTGTACAAGGTGAAGGACGCCCGCTGCCTGTGGGGAGGACGCGACCTCGGGCCCCTTCGCGAGTGCCGTTACCGGCACGACATGGGCGACTTCCGCCCCACCTCCAGGGCCATGGTCAGCTACCTGGAACTGCACGTGGAATGAGGACTTCGCGTGGCGAGGCGCGCCTCGCCGCTTCCGCGGGGACTCAAGCGGGTTTATTTGGAAAAAAATGGGGTGAGGGACGGGACTCGAACCCGCGACCTCTGGGGCCACAACCCAGTGCTCTGCCGATTGAGCTACCCCCACCGCTGAATTCTGGCACGCCTGGGAGGACTCGAACCTCCAACCCACGGATTAGAAGTCCGTTGCTCTATCCGTTGAGCTACAGGCGCATGTTTTCAAGGAGCAAGAGATATTATAGCAACGCCCGCCGGTTTGCGCACCGCCGCGGAGGAGTGCCAGGTCTTGGGCCCGGGATCAGGGACTCGCACTACCCTTCCCGTGGGCCCCGCCTTGCCGGGATGGAATAGGAGGGAACCCTGACGCCGTGAGGTGGCAGCCGGGAGATAACGGCATCCATGCCTTCGGCTCCGGACAGGTATATGCCTCACTTGGGGACGGCATACGTCGCCTAGGCCCCTCCGGTCGGGGAGTTGGTTTTATTGTCAGGCATCCGCGCATGTAGTAGCATAATTTACGCCCCCGAAGACGGGCGAGAGTGGCGGAACCGGCAGACGCGCTGGACTTAGGATCCAGTGGTTTAAACCGTGGGGGTTCGAGTCCCCCCTCTCGCACCATCCTTTCCTGCCCCCTGAAGGGGAGTGGGATTTTTTTCCAGCGGAAAACGGGGTCCAGGATGCGGTGCCCGCCGTCGCTCGGGCGCGGAGGAGTACGAGGAAGGAGCGTTGTGAAGGTGACCGTAAAAGCCGAGATGGAGGAAGTGGAGAAGAACAAGGTGCGCATCAAGGTGGAGGTCCCCGCCGAGGAGGTGAGCAGGGCCATCGATCGCGCCTTTCGCGATATCGCCCGCGAGGTCTTCGTGCCCGGCTTCCGCCGGGGAAGGGTACCGCGGCGGGTGCTGCAGGCCAGGCTGGGCATGGAACCGGTCTACGAGGAGGTGAAGCAGTCGAACCTCCCCGGCTACTACCGTGAGGCACTGGAGCTTCTGGACCTGGAACCCATAGCCGAACCGGAGATCGACCTGGAGGAGATAGAGATCGAGGAGGGAAAGCCCCTCTCCTTCCAGGCGGTGGTGGAGGTGAAGCCCCGCGTGGAGCTCACCGGCTACAAGGGCGTGGTGGTGGAGCGCCCCGACGAGGAGGTCACCGAAGAGGAGGTACAGCGGGCCCTGGACAACCTGCGGGAGAAGTTCGCCCAGCTGGAAGTGGCCTCGGGCAAGGCGCTCTCCGACGGGGATTACGCGCTCATCGATTTCGAGGGGACGGTGAACGGGCAGCCCTTCGAGGGCGGCTCCGCCAAGGACTTCATGCTCGAGGTGGGCTCGGAGAACATCTGGCCGGAGTTCAACCAGGAGCTGCGCGGCAAGCGCAAGGGGGACATCCTGGACATCAAGGTGAAGATGCCGGAGCAGTTCCCCGATCCGGAGATGGCCGGAAAGATCGCCAGCTTCAAGGTCCTGGTTAAGGAGGTCAAGGTCAAGAAGCGCCCCGAAGCTGACGACGACTTCGCCAGGGAGGCCAGCAAGTTCGACACCCTCCAGGAGCTGAAGGAGGACATCCGCCGGCGCCTCCAGGAGATGAAGACGGAGAGGGCCAGGGAATCCGTCCGCCTGCAGGCCCTGCGCAAACTGGCCGAGGGGCTGGAGGTGGAGATACCCCGCCGCATGATCGAGGACTACACGAGCCACCGCCGCCGCGAGCTGGAGGCCCGGCTGGCCACCCGAGGCATATCCCTGGAGAGCTACCTCAAGGCGGTGAACTACACCGAGAAGCGCATGGAA
>MU158646.1:0-14045 GCA_015711895.1 Candidatus Solincola tengchongensis
TGGAGGAAGAAATCCATGCCTCCGGAGCCGTAGGACTCCGTCCATCCCGCGATGATATACCCGCCGTCGGAGGTCTGGCGGACTGAATAGGCGACCTCGTCTTTGTCCAGTCCACTGTGCATATGGGTCTCCAGAGAACCATCCGCCTTGGTCTTTGCGAGATATATACCCTTCGCGCAATTAACGTTGGAACAATCGGCACAACCCACCACGAGGTATCCCCCATCCTGGCATTCCAACACATCGTATGCCCAGTTCTCCATACCCATAGAATAGACCTTTTCCCAGAGAAGGCCGCCGGAGGCGTTGGTTTTAAAGATGTAGGCTCTGGCACTTTCCTCGCCGCCGGGGATGGTCCAACCGGCCACGATGTATCCACCGTCGGAGGTCTGCCGCACACGGTACGCCCGGTCGTCGCTCGTATCCCCAAAGGTCTTCCGCCACAGTAGGTTGCCGGAGGCGTCGGTCTTCACCAGAAGGCAGTCCTGACCTCCATGACCGAGGGAATCCGTCCATCCCGCTATGATATATCCTCCATCGGAGGTCTTCTGGACACATGAGGCCCTGTCCTCTCCCCCCTCACCGATGGCCTTTTGCCAGAAGAGCTGGCCGGAGGAGTTGCACCGCAGGAGATAGATGTCATTGCCTCCCGCCCCCATGGAATCCGTGGAACCCGCCACCACGTACCCGCTGGTCTCCGCCAGGATGGACCATCCTTCGTCCTCGCTTGATCCACCGAAGATCTAACTCCATTTATCGGTCGGCGCCGGTATATATACCCCAGTGAGTCGTGGGCCCAGGACATGCCCGGGCCGTACATGGCCCGCTCGCAGATCACCGGGAGGTTGGACTGCACCTTGGTGGAGACGTCGGTGTTGTCGGGGACGTAGTTGTTGGCCAGGAAGGTGGTGCGGGAGTTCCCGGGGAGGAGAAAGTTCTTCGGGCCTCCCTTGGGGCCGGAGCCGGTCATGAAGGTGACGTCAAGGACGGCGGCATCGGAGTTGGGATTCTGGACCAGGATGTAGGTCTGCATACCATAAGCCGTGCATCCCTCGGCCAGGTACCAGGACGTGCTATCCACGGCGGCCTTCAGATAATGAGGATGGGAGACAGGCGCGCCCACGCCAGGCATATGCCCCGGGAAGAAAGATAGACCTGCCAGGAGAACGACAATGGCGAGGCGGGTCATCATCGTGGCGGCCTTCATGATCGGGGACAAGTGTACGGCGGCCGCTTCGTGTGCCCCCGATATGCCCACATTACCTGGACCGGCCAACTTGGGCCTCATAACCCAGAACGGCAATCTGTTCATCCTTCGGGCTACCACTATTTTACATTTAGATCTTCGGCCATTTTCGACGGCATTTTTATACTGCATCGGTGAATGAAACCCCGCTTTTCCGAATTATCCCGCCGTGTCCGAAGAGGGTTGCATCACCCCAAGACGACCAGCGGAGCCCGATCACCATAAGGCGCGGCATCGATTCCCGAGGGCCGAAGAAAACTCAGGGACCCGGCAACAGTTATCGCGGTCCACGATCCTATGGGGCATCTTCCTCCGCTTGACGAACGACGTCTTTCAAGTAAACTCAAAAGTATACAATATTAAGGTCCACTGTCTCTTTACTGTTGACCCCGTTGGCGAGGGGTGTTCCCGAGAGGAGAGCGAAAAGGGCGGGCGTTTCTCAGTGAGTCTCGTGAGATAGGCGCGTGGGCACCTGCGGGAGAGAAAGGCGGGTGCTCCTGATAGGAGGAAAGGGGGTAAACATGGGACTCGTTTACGGAAGCGACGAGTGGGAAAAGGCTTATCAGGAAGAGGTCGCCAAGCGCATGGAATCGGAGCCCAAGCCTTATATATATTTCACGCCCGAATGGGTGGCCCTTTATGAGAAGGCCATCCAGGAGGACGCAACCTATAAAGAATTGGCCAAGAACTGGGAGGGAAGCGTGGCCCTCCACGTGGAAAAAGCTACGCAGTACGGCCTGGACATAGACCTCTACATCCTCCTCGATCTGTGGCACGGTGATTGCCGCAAGGCCCGCATCGTCCCCCCGGAGGTGGGCGAGGCAGGCGATTTCGTGATCACGGGTTCCGCCGACCGCTGGATGGAGGTCGGCCGCGGCCAGCTCGACCCGGTAAAGGGAATGATGCAGGGCAAGCTGCGCCTGAAGGGCGATCTCCCCACCATCGTGCGTTACGTGAAAGCAGCGGTTCGCCTCACGGAGCTGAGCAACATGGTGGGCGGCAAGTACCCCGACGAGCTCACCCCCGAGGAGGTAGAGGGCCTGCGCTCCACGGTGAAAGACCTTGCGGACCGTTTCCTGGGAATCACCGTGTAAAACAGTAAACGGAAAGAGCGCCGGGCCTTAGCTCCGGATGCCGAGGGGAATCGGGCCTCCCGAGAACGATGGAGTAAAACGGACGATCTGCCGAACATCGGGACGAAGGCCTGACCCCCTCAGGTATCATCACGACTGCGATGCCTTGGATAGGGTGAAGACGCAGTAAGGCTCGCCGGTTATAGCGCATTGCGTTTCCTTTGCTTCGAGCCTCTCCCCGGCTATATGGCTGAAGAAACCGGCCAGTATACCGGCGAAGGCGTAGCATACCGGCTCATTGCGCAGGCCCTCCCAGTAGGGGTCCTCAGACCGGGATATCCAGTAGACCTCCACAGAATGTCGGAGCATCACTTGGGAGGGCACTGGGAGGGAATCGCACTCCGGGTTACCCCATCCGCACTCGCTGACGGCCAGCCGCAGGAGCATGGAGACCATCTCGTTGTAGAATTGGAAGAGCACCGGGTCCGCTTCCAGCTTCACCCGGTCCGGTGGCTCCCGGAGGAGGGAGGCGGCGAAGGGAGGGAAGAGGCTCTCGTAATCCAGCTGTTGCAGGGTCTCCATCGCCGTCCGGAAGGCCATGTCGTAGATGACTTCGCAGGCCCTTCGCCGGCCCATGCGGCGGCCCAACACCCGGTGGGTTATCTCGATATACTCCGAGCCGTGGATGCGCCACTCCAGGCCTCCAAGGCTTATGATCCCGCGATCCAGGTCCACGTCATAGGCATCCAGGGCCCTCCCTCCCATGTACAACCGGGAAGCAACGGAGGGGAAATCCCGTGGCGGCAACACGCTCGCCAGACGGAGCGCCGTCCGGGAGAGCACGGGATGCCTGCGCGTGAAATCGATGAAGGTAAGGTAAGCCCGAGCTTTACGGGAAAAGGAGCCCGCGCTTCCCTTCGATATTGGAGGGCCCGCCTTCCTTGCGTAACCGAAACTCGCCGCCATGCTCGAGAGAGATCCGCTCATCGGTCAACCTCCTTTTATCTTTCGTCAACAGACTTGGTGAGATGTGGAATCCGTCTACCTCAAGCGCCGATGCGTTCCACTTCGAATACGCAGCGGGGAGCGCCAGAGCCCTGGCATTCTACCTCCCGGGCCCGGCATTGCTGGCCGGTTATATAAGAGGCGACTCCCTCCACCAGGCCTATGTACTCCGCACACACCGGCTCCGGCGAGGGCTCCAGATACCTCACGTCCAGGGTGTTCTCGAGGGTCGCGGTGATGGGGGCCTGCCGCTGGCGGCCCCGGATGCGCCCCCACCCGCCCTCGTCACCGATGAGGCGTATGACCATGTTCATGCCCTTCTCCGCCAGCCGCAGGAGGTCAGGGTCGGAGCGCACCGCCTCCAGGGTAGCGGGGTTGCCGATCATGGGCTTGATGATGCCCGGGACGTGTTTCCCTTCCACGCCCATCTTCACCTCTTGAAATAAGGACTCGCGGGCGATCTCCTTTATGGCATCCTTGCCTTCCTTCTCGCCTAGTTCCTGCAACAGCGTCTCGAAGAACACGCGGGTGAAAAGGGCAGGGTGGATGGTCTCCTTCACCTCTCCGAAGACCACCCAACCCCTCTCCCTATCCACTACGTGGCAGTCGAAAGCGGACGCGCCCATGAAGGCTCTCACCACCACGGGCAGGAGGTCGCGCATCACGGGAGCGTTGGCCACCGGTCGGAGGAAAACCCTCACCATAACCGGGTGTCGCTCCAGGAAATCGGTAAGAAGGAGGACGACCCGGATAAACACCCTGGGCACGGGAAACCTCAGGCCTGGCAGTCTCATCTTCCAACCCCCTTTCTCTCGGTTCGTTTACTGGACCATCAGCAGCTAATTCCCTACATATGGAGAAAAAAGCCTAACATCTTCATGCAGCCACCGGGGAAGCCGATGATGTTCCTCGCCAATAGGAATCTCCGCCGCATAGCCCCATCCTTATCACGACCCGTAAAAGCCCGCTTTCTAGCCCCGGACTTGTATCCCCCAGATATATATGATACAAACTCCTTACAATGATGTAAACAATATGTTTACATGAATTCTGGACCCCGCTCGGTGGGGAGGTGAGCAATCGACGGGGCTGTCCGCGATCTTGGTGCCGGATATAGATCATCCCCGCGTCGATAACATGAGGAGGTAGTGCTGTGAGCGGCCGTGAAACATCGCCTTATGCCGCGGGAGCGGAGGGGAGCCGCCCCGTTCATGCGCAGCCGGAGAAAGGAAGGCCGCCGGTCGCCGATTGCATGATGACCGGCTACGGGGCGGCGGAGCCCTCTCTGGCCATCGCCGGCGACGGCACCGTTTTCTACGCTCCGGTCTTCACCCGAGAGGGCAACGGCCTGATCCGTTCCCGGGACAGGGGCCGGACATGGGAACTCATAATCCCCCGCTTCGGAAACGTGGAGTGCCACAGCCGGGTTCAGACCTACCTCTACCTGGACCCGGCCACTGACCGCCTCTTTTTCCATTCCTCCCTGTTGCGCTTTATGCCCCCGCGCCTGAAGAGGGGGTTCAACCTCACCTGGAGCGAGGACCTCGGAGACACCTGGCATCATGTGAAACTTGATATTGAGGCCTTCGACTGGCTCAAGGTCTATGCCGGTCCGCCGGTGAGCAGCCGCACGCGAGGCTACCCGAACGTCCTTTACATGTCCGCCCCCACGCCCATCTCCACACGCTGCTGGCCCGTCCTCTTCCCGCGACTGCAGCAGGTGTGGCGCTCCCTTGACGGTGGAAACTCCTGGGAAAAAGCAGGAGGCATAAGCCTCGTCCCCTCCGATCACGGATTGCCTCGACAGGAATGGATAATCTTCGGATCCGGGGTAGTGGGGAGGGACGGCACGATCTACCTCGGTTTCCGACGCGGCCCCAGGCTGGGGCTCGCCGTGAGCCGGGACGAGGGGCTGACCTGGGAGGTCAGTGATGTGCCGGGCTCTCGCCTCCTGCGCTATTTCAACATCATCCAGATCGGGGTGATTAACGGTAACTACGTCTTCTCCGAGCCTTTGGCCCTGGACACGGAGGGCAACCTCTATGCCATATGGCCGGATGAGAGGGACCTCTTGCGCCTGGCCTGGTCCCGTGATGGGGGTCGCACCTGGAGCCAGGCGCTGGTGGTCTCCGCCCCGGAGGTCAAACACGTCCGTTACCACGCCATGGCCGTGCGCGAGCCGGGACGGGTGGCCATCGCCTATTACGGGAGCCCCGACGGCTTCCGCTACCACGGGTATATCGCGGAATCGAGCGACGTCTTTCAAAAGGAGCCCGTCTTCTGGTCGGCCACGGTGAACGACCCTTCCGATCCCCTGTACCGTTATGGTTTCAACGTGGGCTACCTGGAGATGTGGTACGGCGGCGACCTGAACGAGATCGTGCACGTGCGCTACGACCCGGATGGGAACATCTGGGCCTCCTTCTGTAAGAGGATGCCCCCGTTGATACTGGACAGGAGCTGGAAACGCAGGGAGCACGCCTTCTCCAAGTTGCAGGGCGTCATTGGGAAAATGGTGCATCCTTGAAGGAGGGTCGGGATGATCGAAAAATTCATACCCTATTTTTCACGATTCCAAGTGCCTCCGGCGGGAAGCGTGTTCGAGGCCCTCCTGGACGGGCCTCACGATGCCATGGCCCATCACGCTGGGGCTCGTCTCCTAAATCCCCAGCCCAAGGGTGGACCTCGAGCGCTGGGCATGGCCACGGGGATCATGACCACCACACCCACCCTCGCCGTCACCAGTAAGGGAACCGTCTTCGCGGCCCTGCGCCACCGCGGGGTCGCCCGCTCACGCGACCACGGGCGGACCTGGGAGATCGTAAAACCGCCGGACAGCGGAGACGACACCCACGAGAACGGCGAGCACGGGTTCGTGCATATCGACCGGGATACCGACCGCGTGTTCTATGTCACCTGGATGACGGTGAGGTCCTTCGGTGAACGACGCCCTCACTGGACCCGCCGCACCAGCGGAAGCTACCTGAGCTGGACCGATGACGAGGGGGAGACCTGGGAACATGCATCCCTAGGCCACGATACCTGGGATTGGCCGAAGATACTCACCGGCCCAGCCGTTCACAGCACCACGGAGGGATACCCCAACGTCATCTATTTCCGGGCCATGTATCCCAAGATCCTTGGTCCGCTGGCAAAATTTTATAAATCGCTCGACGGGGGCAAGACCTGGGCACCGACGGCCCAGTTCGCCTGCGACGGTTTCGAGCCCGGCTACGGCGCGGTGGGCCCGGACGGCACCATCTACCTCGACGAGATCTACACACTGGGATGGCGCTCCGGGTGGCGCGGGTCCCCCTATCCATACCGCTGGAAGGAGCAGGGCAGGTTGCGCGTGGTCATCAGTCGCGACGAAGGAGACACCTGGGAACATCGGGTGGTCACCGGCGCCTTCTGCCCTCTGGCCTTCTACGGTATCCAGAGGGTTGCCGTGGACCGAGGAGGGAACCTCTACGCCGTGTGGGAGGACAACCGGGACGGCCTTCCCTACCTCAGCATCTCCCGGGACGGAGGTCGCACCTGGTCCCGGCGCATGATGATTGCCGCACCGGGGGTCAGGCATGTCCAGTATCAGGTGAATATCGCGGCCCTCGAAGAGGGTCACATAGCCATTTCTTATCTTGGGAGTCCTCGCCGGTTCGGTTTCATCAACTTACCCTACACGCCCGACGGAAGGCCCTACAGCGGTTACCTGTGCGAATGCTTCAACGCCTTGGATCCCGAGCCCGTCTTCTGGAGCGCCTCGCTCAACGACCCCTCTCGGCCCCTCATACCTTGGGCCAGGTTATGCGACGCCGTGGGAGAGGGGATGCACGTCACCTTCGCACCCGACGGGACGCCTTGGGCTGCCTTCACGCGAGTGGTCAACCCCTGGTTTCCCATCGGCCCGGCGGTCTTTTACCGGACCCTTCCCACCGATCTCTATGTGGGGCGCTTCGTGCGATGTCAACAGGGCACGACCTCCTCGGAGGGGTTCGTGCGCGTTTAACGAAAGGTTGACGCGCGATGAATCAAAGGGCCCGGCCGCCGGCCGCCGGGTGGCTGCGGCATGGAACTTAGGAGAGCCGAAAACCCGTGACCCGTTTCCCCGCGAAAACTTCCATGGGGATTTCCGAAGGCGTTGTAGCTTGCAGCGTCGCTATCAAAAGTCTATTGTCGGCACCTTGAAAGGAAGGCTACCCCTCGGATCGGAAAGCGCCGAGGAAACGACCTTGTGATGCGCCGACGCTTTCGTGAATGAGGATCTCGCTCTCCAAAGCGACAAGGTAAGGGCCCCGCATCGTTTCTTTGAACGCTCTTCGCTTTTCGCTTGGGCGATTAAGCCGTGCTCCTCAGCGGGAAGGTGCCATGGCTGAGAATGGTCTTACAAACTTTATCGCGCTAGCTGGGATTTGAACACTCTTGGAGTGAAGGCAGGCGGAGAAAGAGGATCCCGCAGGTGTTAGAATGTATCCACCTGAAAGAATGCTCTGGAGAAAACCTTCGCCGGGCATACGTTCATCCGAGAACCCAGGGAGGCAGGAACTCCGGAAAGGACCGTATATGCCCACGGTATCTAAAAAGGGAGGAAATAGATCCACCGCGGGGACGAACGGCGACGTCCAGGCCGAGTCAAGAAATGCGGCTCCTAAAGGCAGGGACAAAAGGGTACCCGCAGCGGAACGCAGAGAGATAATTCTAGAGGCCGCCCTTAACACCTTCATGGAATACGGCTACCACGGGGCCAGGGTGAACGAGATCGCCCGGCGTGCCGACGTCACCCGACCCATCCTCTACCGCCATTTCCCGAGCAAGCTCAGCATGCTGATCGCCCTCGTGAACCGGGCGGGGGAGAACCTCATCCGGGCCATGTCCGGACCGCCGGACGAGGATCTGGATTGGAGGGAGTCCATCCGCCGCGACATCCATGCCTATCTGGATTTCGTGGAGAGATACGGAAAGGCATATACACTGCTCTACTCCACGGGCCTGTGCCTTGACCGGGAGGTCTCCCAACGCATCTCCGCAATCCGCAAGAGGATGACTCAGATCGTCGAGGAACGCATCCGCCACTTCACGGACATGAGCCGGGCCACGGAAGAGGAGGTGGAAGCGCTGGCGGTGATGCTGGTGGGAATGGTGGAGCAGGCGGCCAACCACTGGGTGAACGAGAAACGGGTCTCCCGCAGGGCTTGCGAGGAGTACCTGGTCCGCGCGGCCACCGGGGTGCTTTCCCGGCTGCCGCCGAGAGAGTCGTAAACCCCACGAACGAACCGCCAGAAAAGCGGCGTCTGAACGGAGGCGAATGTAGGCGAGACCGCCGCGTCCTTGAGCCGGCGCTCTAGTCAAGAAATAAAGAGGGCCGGGAAACCGGCCCTCTTTATAAAACGCGTGAATCAGCCCAGGATCTTCTCCACCTCGTCCCGGTCCAGGTCCATGACGTAGGGAATGCCGGTTATCTCCGCGCACTCCTTGGTGAGGGAGGCCAGGTCGTCCCGGCTGAGGTGCTCCAGGGCGAACTTGCGCGCCCCGCACATGAGCTGCCTTATCCCCTGGGCCAGCCGCTTGTAGTAGGAATACACACCGATGGCCGAGGTGGGGATGTCCTTGAAACGGTCCCCGAAGCGCTCCTTGAGCTCGGGGGCGGCGACGAAGATCTCCTCCACGCTGTTCCCGTAGGCGGCGATGTTCTTGGGGAGGTTCTCCTCCTCGATGAGCTTCCCGATGGTCTTGCCCACCATGGCCGCCGCTATCGGAGAGCGGGCCATGCCCACCAGCTTGAAGTAGGGAGCCCCCATGGCCAGGGCCTTGACGATGTGGTCCTCGAGGGTGAACCCGCCGGCTATAGCGATGTCCGGGACGTACTCCCCCTTATCCGCCAGCCGTTTGGCGTACTCGTAGGTCATGGCCGCCAGGTGGATGGTGGGGACGCCCCACTCGTTCATCATCCGCCAGGGGCTCATGCCCGTCCCTCCGCCGGCACCGTCCACGGTGAGCATGTCTATCTTGGCCAGGGACGAGTACTTGACCGCCCGGGCCAGGTCCGCCGGCCGGTATGCGCCGGTCTTGAGGAAGACGTACTTGGCCCCGGCGTCGCGCAGCTCCTGCACCCGCTTGACGAAGCTCTCCTCGTCCACGAAACCGATGCGGGAATGGCGCTCGAACTCGTTGAAGGTCTTGTAGAAGTTCTCCACAGAGCTGGGCGCCTCCGGATCGGGGAGGACTATATAACCTCTCTTCTTGAGCATCTGGGCCTTCTCCAGGCTGCGGATCTTCACCTCGCCGCCGATGTCCTTGGCCCCCTGGCCCCACTTGAGCTCCACGACCTGGACGCCCAGCTTATCGATGACGTACTCCAGGACTCCCAGACGGGTGTCCTCCACGTTGGCCTGCACCACGATTGCCCCGTAGCCGTCATACCATTCTTGGAAGAGCTTCACCCTGCGTGCCATGTCCGGGGAGTCCACCACCCGGCCGTCCTCTATGACCGATTTCTCGTCCATGCCGCAGACGTTCTCGCCGATGGTGAGGATGACGCCGGAGATGGCCGAGCCTATGGCCAGCCCATCCCAGTTGTTCTTGGCCACGTCGGTGGAGCCCAGGCCGGGGATGACGAAGGGCAGGCGGAGCTTGATCCCTTTATCCGCTCCCACCGCCGTCTCCAGGTTGACGTTGGGGAAGGTGGCCACGTCGGGATCGGGCTCGATGCCCACCGCGCCCACGGCGGTGCCCATGATGTTCAGGTGGGAGAAGTCAACGGGGTAGTCCTTCTGGGAAGCGGAGGTGCTGCCCCCGAAGGGCTGGGGATAGAGGACCTCCGTGGACCGATAAGCGGACCTCCCGATCTCGCACAGGCCGGTGCAGCCGTCCACGCAGGTCACGCACATCCCGCTGAAGGGGCAGTAGTCCTTTCCCGTGCGTAACCGGGTGAGGGTCGCCTCGCTCGAGTTGGGTTTACTGTAACTCATCCGCGCATACCTCCTTCACATCTTCCTTATTTTTCCATATAGAAAAACGCCCGGACCTCCTGTCCGGACGTCGATGTCCTGAAAGGCACCGCCTCGTGCCTCCAATCCAGAGAAAATATATGCGCGCGGCATGATGATGTCAAGCTATTCCTCGCCCACGTCGGCGAGGATGATGGCTTCGGCGATCTCCCGCATGGACTTGCGGGTGTTCATGGACTTGCGCCGCATGCGGCGGTAGGCCTCCTCGCCGCCGATGCCCAGGTTGCGCATGAGGATGTCCTTGGCCCGCTCCACCAGCTTGCGCGTCTCCAGCTCCTCCTGGATTATGCGCGTCCTAACCAGGAGCTCGGTGTTCTCGATGGCCACCGCCGCCTGGTTGGCCACCGCGGTGAGCAGTTTGACGTCCTCGGGGGTGAAATCCCTCGGCTCGGAGGTGTAGCAGTTGAGCACCCCTATGACCCGCCCCTTGACGCACATGGGCACGGAGAGGAGGGAGCACAGGCCCTCTTTCTCGGCCACCCTCTTGTTCGCGTAGCGCGGGTCGGCCTTCACGTCCCTCACCTGTATGGGCCTGTTCTCCGCGGCCACCATCCCCGCTATGCCCTCGCCCAGCCTTATGGGGGGCTTGTTCAGGTACTCCTCGCTCACCGACTGGGTGGCCCGTATCTCTAGGGTGCCTTCCTTCTCGTTGAGCAGAAGAAGGGAGCAGATGTTGGAGTTCATCACCTCGGCTGTGACCATGACGATGAGTTTGAGGATATCCTCCAAATAGAGGTCGGACACTATGGCCCGGCTGACCTCCTCCAGGGCCTCTATCTGCCTGCGGAGCTGGCCGTCGGCCGAAGGGTCCGGCCCGGACGCCTCTTCCCTCTCATCCGGTGCCACGGAAGGGACAAACCCCTCCGCGCCCCCCCTTCCCGCCGGCCTCTCATCCTTCCTCGACATCCTGGATGAACTCCTCTATCTCCTGCATGAAGCGCTTCCAGTTCAAGGCCAGGGCCAGCGCTATCCACCCCAGGAAGATCCACCCCCATAGCGGGGCATGCAGGAAGGAGAAGATGATGGGCATGGCGGCGATAGGGGCGGCCTGGGCCATGATCACCGATTTCTTGGTCCAGATGAAAGCCGTCGCCCCGGCATAGAGCATGTAAAGGAAAAACGGCCAGAAGGGCACGAACCTCGCGGTTATGAAGTAGAGCAGGCCGGAATAGACCATGAACATGTCCACGGCGAAATCCAGATCCCCCACCCAGGTGCGGCGGCCGAGAGGGTCGAGGCGGGCCATCTTCCCGTCGATGACGTCCGTTGTCCAGCCCAGCAGGGTGAGACAGACCACCAGCGGAAGCAGGGAAGCCTCGCCGAAGACGGCGCAGAGGAAGATGAGCAGGGCCAAGAAGAAGCGCACGCCGGTAAGCATGTCGGCGATGGACTTGGCGTTCTCTACCGCCCACCCGCGGATGCCGTCGACTTTCATGAGGAAGATTCTACAATAAAAGGGCCGCCCCGGCTAATTCCGAACCCCGGGGCGGCCGTCCTGCCAGACCTCAGACGCCCGGCCGGCTGAAACAGGGTGGCCTCTCTAGCCTCCTGGTCCTCTGCTCATCGCGCAGGGCCCGGGTGAGGATGTCCTCGGCGGAGCGTTCCTTCTTCACCAACACAGCACGGGCGCAGATGCCGATGGGAGTCTCCTGCCGGACGTTGTAGGTCAACATGTCCTCCCAGCCCTCGCGGTCCGCGCCGAGCTCGTCGTAGACCTCCTCCAGGATGGAGATGAGGCGGGGGATCAGGGGGCGGAACTTCTCCTCGAAGTAACGGGCCTGCTCCTCGTCAAAGGCGCACAGCGGCGTGTCCAGGAAAGCCATGACCGAGGCCGGAATATCTATTCCCATTTTCTGGAATTTAGTGGCCAGCTTGCGGGTGAAGAAGCTGGTCCTCGGGACACGGCCGTCCCTTTCCTCTCCACGGAACAGTTCGTGGGCCTCCATCGTCCATTCCTCCCTTTCGGATATTCAACCGCTCCCGCGAAAGAGCGAGTGCCTGATCTTCGCTTTCCAAGCCAGGTCGGTTCACTCTCCAGAATGAGCGCGTAAGGCTCGGTCCATCGGATGACCCGGTTTTCAAGGCATATCTCGGACGGATATATACAAAACTTTAGACAAAGTACGTTTTCTTTTTTTCCGGTTTTACCGAGGTCTTTCGCAGGTACGAAGGCCGGTTTGCGCCGGCGCCATGCGCCATTAGGCAAAGACTGCGAAGGGGACGGCAAGGGCGCGTGAATGCGAGGACAACGAGATCCTTTTGCGGACCGGCGTATCGGACTTCCCTTCCGGCCCGGCGGTCACGGCCGCCCGATAACCCGCTCCAGCGACCCCCGGCAGTGGGGGCAGAAATCCCGGCCCTTGCGATCCGTGTCCGCGATGGAGTTGGAGAAGCGCATCACGCAGCCGGGATCCCGACAGTGGTCCAGACCGAAGGTGTGCCCCAGTTCGTGCACCGCCTCCTTCACCACCCGGTCCCGGAACACGGACCCCTCCGGCGAGAGGCCGTAAAAGTAGGGGCGAAGGCGCCAGAGGGAGATGACGCACTCCCGTCCCCCCACAACGGCCTGCCCGAAGACGAAGTTCAGCCCGGGCGCGTAGAGGTCAACGTCCGCGATACCCAGAAGACGCAGGTATTTTCCGGGGGGTGTGCGGGCCAAGGCCTGGAGGAGCGATGCCGCCAGATACTGCCCCCTTCCCTTCCGGTAAGCTCCGCGGGGAAGGGGGATAGCGGGGCACCAGGAGGCCTGGAGGCCAAAGGCCTCATGAAGCGCTTCCGGGAGGAAGGAGAGCTCCTCTTCCACGGAACAGCCGAAGGGGATGAGCCCTATGGCCACGGCATTGCCTTCTCCGGGGGAGGGATTTTCTCCTCTCACCATCCCTTCATCGGCCCCCTTTCAAATAACCCCGCGGCAGAAATTTCAAGAACACCAAAAATATATTACCGCTGGAGCCTGAATATGAGGCTCCACTCGTATCACTCCAGGGACCGGATACGGCGTCGACGGGTTGTGGTCGCCACGAAGGCGGCAGCCCGCACGGCCTTGGTCGCCGCCTAGCACATCTTTTATCGGGAGCGTTGGTGCGTTGGACGTGAGAGGACGCCATCGACAAGTCCCTAGCGTCTTCCGGACCTTGCGGAAATCCCTCCTCGGGGGTAAGGCAGCAATAACCGGCTCGACGAATGCCGCGGGCGCCGGAAGGACCCCCATTAAAGACGGGTAGCGCCGACTATAATCGTTAAGCTCCGGGGAGGAAAACCCTGCAGTCTCGGGCAGACGACCTTGGAGACACGCGGCACGACCGCGTCATCGAAGACACGAGGCTCCTTCCCCGCTCCGTCAGAGGACAACTTCGAGACAGGTCCGCATGGCTTCAACCACCCGGAAGATTGCCCAGAAATGCAGCAAGCCATCCAACCTAAAGCGATCGGCCAGAGTTTCCCCGGGCCGTTGATACGGACGAGATCGCCATCCAGTCGGCGGTTTTCAAGCCCCTCGGGATAAGGCCTCCCGGATAACTTGGGTGTGCGAACAAAATCTTAGAGATTGGAGATGGACAACAAAGAGTCGATGATGCTCCTGGCGCTTCCCGGGTCCAGGACCACGGGGCGACAGTAATCCTGTATCAGGTAAGGGAGGAGCTCGACCTCCGTCAGCTCGCTCCCCACAAGCCGGCAGCGCAGGATTATGCCCTGACGGGTGTGATCGGCGAACAC
>MU158646.1:14055-20285 GCA_015711895.1 Candidatus Solincola tengchongensis
GAAGACGAAGTTGCCGAGGCTGTAGGCTATGAAGCTCCCCTTGTACCACTCCAGGGACTGGATGCAGTGGGGATGAGTGCCGATGACCATATCCGCCCCCGCATCACAGGCGGCGTGGGCCACCCTCCTCATTGAGGGGTTGGGCAGCCTCTTGTACTCCTCACTCCAGTGAAACCCGACGACCACGAAGCCGCCCTCCCGCTTGGCCTTGCGCACCGCCTCCTGCATCGCCGCCAGGTCCTCCGGGTCGTCGGCGGCATAGGGCCACATGTCGAACCAGGCCGCCCCCGGCCTCTGGGAGGTGGCGTTGATGCTCCCGGCGATGGCGTTGTAACTGAGGAAGATGATCCTGGTGCCCTTGACATCGAGGCTCAGGGCTCTGTAAGCCTCCTCGGCGTTGCGCCCTCCACCCACGTAAGCGATGCCGTTCTTGCGCAAGAGGTCCAGGGTGTCGGTGAAGGCCGCGGTCCCGAAGTTGGTGCTGTGGTTGTTGGCCAGGGAGACCACGTCTATCCCGCAGGCCTTCAGGCCCTCCACGGTTCCACTGGGCGCGATGAAATCCGTGCCCGTGTAGGGCGGTTTATAGCGGTCGGAGAGAGGGCATTCCAGGTCCGCATAGACCAGGTCCGCGTCCCTGATATAGGGCGCAACGGCCGCAAAGGGGTAGAGGAAGCCGTGTGAGGCCATCTTCATGGCCACCTTCCGGCCGGGGATGATGTCCCCGACCGCGTTAAAGCTTATCTCCGGGTAAAGGCGAGCCAACCTCTCCGCGAGCCATGAGGCCAGCGCGTCCAGTCTGGGGTCGGCGCACTCGCTGCACAGCCACACGCTTCTCTCGGGACGGAGGGTTATCTCTCTTCCGGCCGCCTTGAGCCTCAATGGCGGCACATGGAGGAGTTCCCACCGGTGCGGTTTGAGGATGAGCAACGGGTTCCTGGTCACCAGCGCGGGAGCCCCTTCCTCCTCCACCAGGAGGGGATTCTCCGGGTGGGTGTCCCCGTATTCACGGAGAAGCGGGATGGCCTCCTCCCACAGCTCACCGTCCACCCCCACTTCCAGGGGAGGCAGCGGCCGGGGCTGAGACTCCGCCGCCCTCTCCCTGTGGATGACCTGGAAGACGAAGAGGAGGGAAACAACGGCCAAGACGAGCATTGCCAGAAGCAGCGATTCAAAGATGAGCCTGCGCCTGCGCTTGCGCCGCTGCTGCCTGACCATGCGGCGCGTCTTCACAACGGGCGATAAAGTCCTCTCGTCGGGGAGGCGATACCGCTTACCCCTTCGATGAGACTTCGAGCATTTCACCATCCACCCCCCGGCCCCGAAGAGGAGCTATGCTCGAATCGCCGGCAACCCAAGGCAGGCCGTCGCCGACGTGAACATCTCCAGCGCCCTTTGCCGGACCTATAAGCCCTCCGCCCCATCCGTTGCGTCGATTCTAACATAATGTTCGCGGCCAATCGGCGAAGGCCTTCATGCACTCCCGCCCGATAAGCCGCCCCAAGTATGAAGGCAAAGCGTGCACCCTCAGCGTAGAGCCTCGGCACGTTCGACGCGTTCGCCGTGTATCAGGCCGGCGCACGGCTTGTGCCGGGGTGCGTGGTATCATATAATCTGAAACCGCGCGCCGGCACCTTGAATCGGGCGCCGTGAAGCGAACAGCGTGAGGGTGGGCCTGAGCGTCCGCCGTGGATGCTTTCCCCGGTAGCTCAACCGGTAGAGCGGGTGGCTGTTAACCACTAGGTTGGGGGTTCGAGTCCCTCCCGGGGAGCCAGAATACGAACGGGGGCATAAGACCCCGTTCTTTTTTCCGTCAACAGGTTTTGGTTGGCTTAAAAAGCATACTGGCTGTCTCTGCCCTTTTCATCGACGACATTAAGGTTCATCGTCCCGGTTTCGGACCTCATGGGCTCAACTCCCTCTCTCGATCACGACCCGCGCCCTATCAACCCCGATCGTCCGAACGGTCAAAACAAAGATCAGAGGAACCAGGCCCGCCAACGTGCATTTCACCCCGGAGAATTCCTCGGATTCCAGCTCCTCATCTTTCACTTCGTGGCCATGCAGCGGAGGGGGCGGCGGTGGACTATCTCCGCGAAGCACCTGTTGCAGGAGGTGCAAGAGGATTCCTCCGCCCTGCCCTCCCTGAACTTCTTCACCAGGTTGGGTTCCCGTATCAGGGGCCGGCTAAGGGCCACGAAGTCCGCCTCTCCCCTCTCCACGATCTCCTCCATCTGGGAGAGTCGCCGCAGTCCGCCCACCAGGATGAAGGGCACCTCCCCGATGGCCGCCTTGATGACCCGCGCGTCCTCGAGGTTGTAGGGGCCGGTGAAGTCATACTTCCCCGCCATGCTCCTGAACTTCAGCCAGGCCACCGGTTTCTGCCAGCCGGGAAGGTCCTTGACCAGCTCGCGCACGGGGACGCCGCCCCGCCATATATGCCATCCGGAATAGGTGGTGCATCCGGAGGCTATCTCCAGGGCATCGATGCCCAGCTCGGCCATCCACCCCGCGTACCTCGCGGCCAACGGCGTGGTCATGCCGTCCCGCGGTGTGTAATCGTTGGCTGTCATCTTCACCGTGAGTGCCATCCCCGGGGCGAGATTCCTTCTCACCTCCCGGATGACCTCGCGCATGACGCGAAAACGGTTCTCGTCGGAGCCGCCCCACTCGTCCTTGCGGCGGTTGAAGTAGGGGGAGAGGAACTCGTTGAGGAGGTACCCCCCGGAGGCGGCGATGTGCACGCCGTCGGCTCCCGCCTCCGCGGCCCGGCGCGCCGCCTGCCCGAAGGCCCGTATGGCCTCCCCAATCTCCTGCTCGCGCATGGGACGGGCAAAGTTGAGGTACATGGGGTTGGGCCCGATAAGAGATGGTGCGAGTGGGGTCCTCCCGATGGCCTGCCGGTTGGTCTGGGCCCCGGCGTGCAGGAGCTGGATGAAGAGCTTCGCCCCGTGCTCGTGAACCGCATCCGCCAACCTGCGCAGGCCGGGGACCATGGCGTCGCTGTGTATCCCGATGGCCCTTCCCGGGACGTTTCCCAGCGGGTGGACGATGGCGATCCCGGTGATGATCAGGCCCACCTCCCCCTCCGCCAGCCGGGAGTAGCGCCTGATGAGCATGTCCGTCACCCTCCCGTCCTCCTCGGCCATGCTCTCGTAGGTGGCGGCATGCACGAAGCGGTTCTTCACCTCCACGTCCCCGATCTTCCCTGGTGTGAACAGCACGGACAATTCCATCCCCCTTTTCCTCTTTCTTCCATCCCCTCACAGGCGGGGCCGAGGCAGTTCGACCCTCAGAGAACCTTCATGCTCGATCATGTACCACGTGAGCCGGTTAAGCTGGTTTGTCCCCTCGTAGATCTGCGTCACCTTCACGTCCCGGTAGCACTTCTCCACCCGGCGCCTCTCCTCCGAGTCGCCGGGGCCCATCAGCTGGAGGGCCCGCGAGGCGACGTTCATGGCCATGTCCGTGGAGGCGAACTTGGCCAGGGAGGCCAGGGCCAGGAGGCGGGTCATGTCCTCCTCGCTCACCAGCAGGCGAAGGAGCCGCGCCGAGGCGGCCCTACCCGGGCGGGATTGGAGAAATGCCTGGTAAGGCCTGGAAAGCCTAAACTCCCTGGGCAGGGCGAAGAGGGCCTTCATCATGGGATTGACCAGGAGGGTCCCGAAGACCCTGTCCCCCGCCAGGCTGTGGTCGAGGACGAGCCCCCGGCATTCCTGGATGGAAGCCGCCATGTCGGCTATCTCCATCTGTATCCTCTGCTCCTCGATGGGCTTCCTCCCTCCGTGCTCCTGCCTCGCCCAGGAGAGGAAATTCCGGAGCACGCCCCGCGCAATCCCCGTGCCCACGGCCCCCACCGGCCCCCGCGAGGCGGCCATGATGGAAAGGATTCCCATGGACATGCCGTCCCCCTCGTAGCCGATGACGTACTCCTCGGGCACGAACACGTTCTCGAAGAGTAGCTCGGCGGCGTGGCAGGCCCTCTGGCCCATCTTGCGCTCCACGCGCGGGACGGAGAACCCCTCCATGTCCCGGCTTACCATAAAGACGGTCCAGGTCTCCAGGGGGCGGTTGCGGTCGGTGGCCGCGCACACCGTGAGGTACTTGGCCTCCTTGCCCCCGGAGATGAAACACTTGCGGCCGTTCAGCAGGTAACCGCCCTTCACCCGGCGAGCCTCCATGCCTATCCTCGCCTTGGCCAGGAAGTGAGGTTCCTCGACGTCGGTGCCCGCCGAAGGCTCGGTGATGGCGTAGGCCATGAGCACCGGCTCGCCTTTCCTCTCCCCCTCCACTATCTCACGCAAGACCGTGTCCCAGTGGGGCATCCCCCCGGGGGTGAGCAACGGGCAGGCACCGAGTCCCGTGGCGGCGATCATGTTGCCGATGCCCGCGCAGGCGGAGCATATCTCCTCCACGCCGAGGGAGGCGGCGGTGAGCATGTACTTTCCGGCCAGACCCCCGAGCACCGCGGGCACCACCAGGCTGAAGAGGCGGTACCTGCCGGCCGTCCTCACAAGGTCCCAGTCGAAATACTCCGGATCCTCCTCCATGCGGGCGTCTAGCTCCAGGGCTTTGGGCTCCGCGTGCAGGCGGGCGAACTCCGCACAGGTCTCCACGATGCGCAATACCTCGTTCACCCCCTTGGGATCCAACCCGCGCAGGGTCTCCAACACGGGCGTCTCCTGCAGGAGGCGCTTTCCATGGGCGGTAAGATCTTCCTTTCTCATCTTCCCTCCCCGAAGACTCCCCTCGTCGCCCGGCTTACAGTCTCATTTTCAGAGGGACGCACTCTCACTCGGACGACGGTTTTACTCGAACGCCGGCCAGAACGGCGGCTACCGGAGCGACGGATCCTGCGGCGAAAGAAGGGGCGTGAAATGCGGTTATCCCAGCGGCGACCATTACGGGCTCGTTGGTCCGAGAACCGCGCTTGTCAAAGGAGCGACCTCCCGGACAGATATAGGCTTTATTCCGGCTGAGGATCCTGGTATGTAAGAAGCTACGATCTTTATCCGGTTCCTTCCCTCCCCAGGTTAAATATTTTCTGCCTCACGCCCTTTGTCAAGGCCCATCCGTAAAACCCGGAGCCTCGTCCAGAAGGAAGCGTTGCTTCCCCTCCGGATCCCGGTAGTACCTGCTCTTCACTTTGACCGTCCCGAAGCGGGCGACGATATGCCTCCCCCTTTTCCCAGGAGGCGCAGGCCCTTCTCTCTCTTCCTCATTAACTCCTCGTCCAGGCGCTCGAGGAGGGCCTTGAGCATGGCCGGCTGGCTCGAAGACCGCCCCGGCGGCCTTCTCCTCTATCTCCTCCAGGCTCCTCGTTTCGCGGCCATATGGAGAACCATTTCCCTCAGGTCGAACATCTGAAAGGTCGCACCTCTCGTTTCGCCCGAGTTGCATGTCTTGTCCGGATGACAGGGGCACCCCCGACCTTTTTCAAACCCCGATGCGCCTATTGAAATGTACGGCACCCTCCCCTACCTACCCGTGTCTTTCTCCAGCCCGCTGAGAGCGTGTGTTCTCCACACTCTTTCAACCCCGATATCGAGAACCCGGAAGAGAGGGGCATCCCTAGGGTGCGCTGCGGACCGAAAGGCTGGCTGGGACGAAGGCGAAAAAAGGAAGGCCAATGGACGGAGCAAGCATTTCCGGTTCCATCATGGATATGGGGATGACCCGCATCTTATTCGCTGTGCCGGGAGAGGAACTCCAGGGCCCTATCCATGGTCAGCCTGGCCCCCCGCGTGAACCAGAAGTTGAGGTAACCATGTTGAGTGTAGGGATATTCCTTCTTGCCAAGCTTTACCAGCTCGTGCTCCACGCCCTTCTCCTCCAGTTCTTTCACCATATCCATGGTCTGGGAGTGCAACGGGTCGATGCGGCTGGTGGAGAGAAAGCAAGGAGGGAAGTCGGGTGTCACGTAGCGCACCGGGGAGGCCAGCTCCGCGGCCTTGCGGAATCCCTCCGGGTCGCGGCCCAGGAACCCGGTGATGAACAGCTTGCTGAAGGGGAACTTTGAGCCGCCCACCGTCACCAGGTCGTAGACACCATAGAAGAGAAGCAGTCCCTTGATGTTCTGGAGGGGAACCGCAGGCGCGGTGCCCAGGGCTCGGGCCAATTCGGGGTGGATGACCTCGGCGGCGTACATGGCCGCGTGGTAAGCCCCGGCGGAATCGCCGGCCAGGAACACGCGGCCCGGATCCCCGCCGCGCGATTCAGCCGCGCGGAAAGCC
>JACVJH010000323.1 GCA_015711895.1 Candidatus Solincola tengchongensis
AAGATGCGCACCATGAGGCATTCGAAGAGGCTGTTGCGGGGGTCGAAGGCCTCCTTCTTGGCCATGAAGCGGACGGGTCGCTTGAGGGCTAGGTTGATGGCCACGGGGTCTTTGCGGCTGTTGTGGTTGGCCACTACCAGAAGAGGCCCCTTGCGAGGGACGTTCTCGTATCCGGTGCAGCGGAAATGGTAAAAGAGAGCGACCACGCGGAAGATGGGCCAGCCGATCCAGAAGCGTATCACTCGAGCCACCTCCTGCCCCTCCAGGGGAGCGGGTTGGCCCCACCCGGATTCCCATCCGCGGAGCGGTGCCCGTGTGGGGTTGCCTTTCCCAAGGTTTTCCCTCTACTCCTGATTCAGAGGCGAGACGCCTTCCCCATAAAAGGTATCACAGCCACGGCAGAGAAGAATATAGTCGGGAGGGGAGTTGAGGATGTGAGAGGAAGGATGAGAAAAACGACGGGGTTTAAGAGGATCTTGAGGGGCGGGGTCGAGAGTTTCAACGGTCCTCGCCCGGGGAGGCGGGAAGAACCATGGTGAAGCACAGAGCTTTCTTTTACGTCTACCAGGGGACGCCCGGGGTGGGGGTGTTGGCCCGCCACCAGCACGAGGGGTGGCAGAGGGTGAACCTGTACGCCTTCGGGGTGGATATGGACAACCTGCAGCGGTTACTGGAGGAGGAGAGAGGCTCCTCCCTCATCGATGGCGGCATACTCTCGGCCAGGCCCGCACAGTCGAAAGTGATCATCGCCGGGGGCGTGGTCTTCAAGGGCATCACCTGTCTGGCCGGCGAGGGGCGCGCAGCCGAGGAGGTGGTTTCCGCCCTGGAAAAGACGGTCCCGGATTTCAGGGTCATGGGCACCGAGGATTTCCGAAGGCCGGAGATAATCTCTCCTCTCGAGGTCTACGGGTTCTCCTACCGGGGGAAGCTCATCGGCATCTCCCGGGTGGTCTTCTTCGAGTACGCCACCCAGTTCTCACTGGCCGGCATCTTTAGGGATCAGGACCGCAACCTGATGGACGAACTGCACCACTCCCTGGCTGAGCTTCATCCCTACCTCACCATCCCCAACCCATTGCATACCGAGGAGAGGGACCAGAGGGTGGAGGTGAACCTCTTCATGGAGAGGTTTCCCCTCAAGGAGGACCTGCAGGAGGACTTCGTGCGCGCCATTCAGGCCCTGCCCGAACTCTCTTTCTATGCCATCTGATCGGCCCTACCCGGGCCTCACCTCTGCCCCCCGCTCATTAGTGCATGGGTGAAGGGCACCCCAAGATGTCGAAAGACATGCTGCATGGCGTTTGTGCGGGCCGAATCGGCCGGGACCTCCACGGGGAAAAGGGTAGCGGGAGGCCGCACTGGCGGGGAGAAGGTCCACGACGGGTTCAGAGGGTCCTCCCGATGGCCGTGGCCACCTTCCGTAGTTTGCCCATGAGGTTGGAGAAGGTCTCGAAATCCAGGGACTGCGGGCCGTCGCATAGGGCGGCATTGGGGTTGGGGTGGATCTCGATGAGCAGACCGTCGGCGCCCGCCGCTACCGCGGCCAGGGACATTGCCGGCACCAGGGAGGCGATGCCCACGGAGTGGCTGGGGTCCACCACCACCGGGAGGTGGGTGAGCTTCTTGAGCGCGGCAACCGCGGAGAGGTCTAATGTGTTGCGGGTGTAGGTCTCGAAAGTGCTAATCCCCCTCTCGCAGAGGATGATGTTCCGGTTGCCCTCCTTGATTATGTACTCCGCCGCCAGGAGGAGGTCCTCTATCTTGGAGCTGGGACCGCGTTTGAGCAGTACGGGATGTCCGCTGCGGCCGATCTCGGTGAGGAGGACGAAGTTCTGCATGTTGCGCGCTCCCACCTGGATGATATCCGTGTACTGACAAAAGACGTCGATGAGTCGTGGGTCGGTCAGCTCGGTGACCACCGGGAGGCCGGTCTCCTCCCGGGCCTCCGCCAGGTAGCGCAGCCCCTCCTCCCCCAGGCCCTGGAAGCTGTAAGGGCTGGTGCGGGGCTTGAAGGCTCCGCCGCGGAGAACGGAACCGCCCGCCAGCTTCACCAGCCGGGCGGTGTTGAGTATCTGTTCGCGGCTTTCCACCGCACATGGTCCGGCCATGACCACGACCCGGTCACCACCGATGCGCACCCCCGCCACCTCGATCACCGTGTCCTGGGGATGGGTCTCGCGGGCGGCGAACTTGTAGGGCTTCAGGATAGGGATTATCTGCTCCACGCCGGGATAACCGGCCATGGTCTCCACGATCTTCGTCTTGTCGTCCCCGATGACCCCGATGACCGTCTTGCGGACGCCGTAGATAGGATGGGTCTTTAGGCCGAACTCCTCGATCTTGCGCATCACCGCTTCGACCTGCTCGCGGCTTGCGCCCTCGGACATGACCACGATCAACGATACCACCTCGCGAAAAAGGGTTTGAGAAGAAAGCTACCACCGGGGGGCTGGGGTGTCAACGAGCGCACCGGGAAACGGCGCTTGCCGTGGCGCAGCGGCGTGGAGATGGCCTGTTGTCTTTTTGCGAGCTAGGGATGAAAGGGGGCGGCCGGTTTCCGCCCCGCAGCCATCCTCTTTGTGGTGACTTGGGAACCGATCCGGCCGGGGAAGAAGTGAAGACGCGTCCACCGTGTCCTCGAGCGGACGGGGCGCGGGAAGAGGGCTAA
>JACVJH010000324.1 GCA_015711895.1 Candidatus Solincola tengchongensis
TTGCCAAGGTCGCCGGTGCGCATCCAACCATCGCGGAAGATGGCCGCGGTCTCTTCTTTGCGGTTCCAGTAGCCCTGCATGATGTTAGGCCCGCGGACAACCAGTTCGCCGATCTCGCCCGGCGGCAGGAGTTTGCCGCTCTCGGGGTCCATGATGGCAGCCTCGACCTCGGGCAGGGGAAGACCAATACTGCCTTCGCGCACGTCGCCGTTGAGCGGGTTGCAGTGGGTGACGGGCGAGGCTTCACTGAGGCCATAACCCTCTACAAGGCGCCCTCCCGAGAGACTCTCGAAGTCGTGACGCACTTTGGCCGGCAGCGGCGCCGCCCCACTGATGCAGTAGCGGATCGATTGGAAGGCACGGCTGTCTTTGCCAGCTTCACGCATGATGGCAATGTACATGGTCGGAATGCCCGGGAACATGGTCGGGCGGTAGCGCTTGATGGCATTCACGACTTCCCTGGGCTTGAATTGCGGGAGCAACACCATGCTGGCCGCCGCCAGGATGCCGAGGTTGAGACCCACGGTCAACCCGTAGGAGTGGAAGAAGGGGATGACGTCGAGGTATACGTCCTTGCCCCGCTCGGTGAACTCCTTGGCCCAGAAGACGCACTGGGTGGCGTTGGCCACCAGGTTGAAGTGGGTGAGCATGACCCCCTTGGGAAGGCCTGTGGTTCCGCCCGTGTACTGCAGGGCGGCCAGGTCCTCCTCGGGGTCGATCTCCACCTCGGGTACCTCCGGTTCCGACTCGGCGATCACCTCTTTCAGGTAGTAGACGCCGGGCCCCTTCTCCACGTTGGGCGGCGCCGGGGTCTCCATGTAGTCGGTGATGCTGGAGGCGATGAGGCGCTTCAGCGGGGTCTTGTCCCTGACCGCCTGGATGCGGGAATCGAAGAGGTCGAGATAGATGAGAGTCTCCGAGCCGGAGTCGTTGAACTCGTATTCCAGCTCCCGCTCCACGTGTAAGGGGCTTATGTTCACCACCGTGGCGCCGGCCTCGAGGACGGCGTAATAGGAGATGATGAACTGGGGAGAGTTGGGTAGCATGATGGCCACCCGGTCCCCCTTTTGTACCCCCATGCCCCGCAGGGCGGTTGCCAGCCGGCGTACCTGGTCGCGCAGTTCACCGTAGGTCAGCTTCTGGTCGAAGAATATGGTGGCCACGTTCTCGTCGTACTTCACGCAGGTCATCTCCAGCAACTGGTAAAGGGGCACGCGTGGGTAGCGTATGCTCTCCGGGACGAAGTAATCGTAGTGTTTCAGCCAGACCTTCTCCATACCTCTCACTCCCTCCTACGTCGATGCCTTGATCCTTTCCTGAGGTCATCCTTTGGCGCCGGGGGCGTTCGATCTCCGACACGGAAGACCTATCATGTTTTTGGAAGCCCCTGCATTTAAAGACGGAATCCACTTGCCGTTCGGCGCAGTGGACATCATCGATAAAAGCGCGCACCTGCAGCCGGCGAAACAGGTCAACCCACACCGTCCTGTTACCCGGATGCTTCGGTTGAAGGCAAGCATGCCGCCAAACGAAAAACAGCCATTTTTTGCCGACAATCTCACTTAATAAGATATATGCGGGTAATGCCGGAAGTCAAACCTGAGCAGGCAATAGCCCCTTTTCCGGTATACCTTGCCCATTTGGAGCGATGGCTTGTCATGTCGATCTTTTTCAAGCCTTAAACGCCCATATGCAATGGAATGTCCGGGCTATCTCCTGTATCGACCGCATATCGCGACGTTACCTTCAGATGGTAATTTATGGATATCACTTGCCGGAACCGTCCGCCACACTGTTGCCCAAACCAAAATATGGACGCGTCGCTCGAGGGTGGCGTCTCGGCGACCATCTGCTTCTCCGAACGGGAGTCGGGCCGCCGGACGCCGATCCGCCGGGATGAAGCGACAACAAGGCAGGGCAAAGCAGGGGCGTATTAGGCTGACGAGCCGCGGTGGGAACGACCGTGTGGAGAGGGGGAAAGGCCAGGCGGTGAAAGGCGGTCGCGGGAACCTCGAGGCAGGGAAGTGCTGGCTATGGAGGTGGGCTACGAACGGGGAGGAAAACGCGGTTTCTAGGGGTGGCTCTTATCCTTGCCGGCGCCTCTATGGATCTGGATGCAGTTTCGGATAACGGCGATCATGCATGGGCCTGGCGAGGGTTTTCTTTATCTTTCCTTCGGGGTAGGCTTATGAATCCTCTGTGCGCACAGGATGACCTGCGGCGCGGCCTCAGAACCCATGGCCACGATCCGTCGATGCTCTGTGGTTCTCCCGGCGGACTTCGTCGGCGGGGGTCCCGCTCAATCCTCGTAGGAGTGGAAGCCGCGCCCGGACTTGCGGCCCAAAAGCCCCGCCGCCACCATGCGGCGCAGCAGGGGAGGGGGGAGGAACTTGGGGTCGCCCGTTTCGCCGTGTATGGTGAGGGCCGTCTCCATGACCGTGTCCAGGCCCATGGCGTCGGCCATCTCCAGTTGCCCCAAAGGGAGGTTGAAACCCAGCCGGGAGGCGCGGTCCACGTCCTCCGGGGAGGCCACGCCCGCCTCCACCAGGGCGACCGCTTCCAGGATGGCTGGGAGAAGAAGGCGGTTCAGAACGCTCCGCATCCGAGCCTCGTGCTCCTCCCCGGTCTCTCCGGAATGAACGGGCGGGAAATAGCTCTCGCGCTTGCCGGTGGAATAATCGTAGAAGCCGCGTCCGGACTTGCGGCCCAAAAGCCCCGCCGCCACCATGCGGCGCAGCAGGGGAGGGGGGAGGAACTTGGCGTCTCGGGTATCCTCGTAGATGGCCAGGGCGGCGCGGTAACCCACGTCCAGCCCGGCGTTGTCGATTATCTGCATGGGGCCCACCCCGGCCTCGTACCCTCCCGTGGCGCGGTCTATCTCCTCGGGCGTGGCCAGGCCTTCCTCTATCACGCGCACGGCCTCGATGTTGGTGGGGATGTTCACCCGGTTGGCCACGAAACCGGCGTGGTCCCTCAGGACGAGCACCGTCTCCTTGCCCAGGCTGCGCGCCCATTCGTCGGCGATGCGCATGGTTTCCCCGGAGGTCTGAACCCCTCGGATTATCTCCACCAGGCGGAGCAGGGGTACGGGCCCGAAGAAGTGCACGCCAACGACCCTTTCCGGCCGGGAGGTGGCGGAGGCCAGTGAGGAGATGGGGATGGCCGAGGTGTTGCTGGCCAGGATGGCGTGCGGGGGGCATATGCGGTCCAATTCCGCGAACACCCGCTTCTTGAGCCTGGGGTCCTCGGGCACCGCCTCCACCACCAGGTCCGCTTCACGGGCCTCCTCCATGTCCACGGTGGTGGCGAGGTTCGCCAGGGCGGCGTCCCCTTGTTCGGCGGTTATCCTCTCCTTGGAGACGAGCTTGCCCAGAGAGGACCTTATGGCCTCCAAGCCGGCCTCCAGGCGCTCCTCGCTCACGTCGCACATGGTCACCCGGTAGCCGGAGAGGGCGGCAACTTGGGCGATGCCGTTTCCCATGAAGCCCGCGCCGAGAACGAAGACCTTTTCTATCTCCAAGGCCCCTCCTTTGTCCGCAGAAACAGCTCCTTCCCTTGTGCCTCCGGTCGCCTTCGTGTCCTCCTCCATGATGAAGGTGGACCAAAAGCCGGGAAGGAGGTCCGACCATCCCTCCAGCTAGGGGTCTCTGCCCTTCCCGTCAGGGAGATTATATCCCTTGGGAACATGGCCGGGACAGCCACGTGCTGCGCCGGCCTTTTGCGGGCTTCGCGCTTGAGGGATTAAGGATTCTTTGAATCGTGTCCTTCCCCTCCCATTTCCCCCTCGGCATCGACCTGATTCCCTCCCGACATCGGTGATTCATGCGTAAGCGTGCTCGGCCACATGTCGTATACCCTCTCGAGCCGGGAAGCGGCCGCGGTCGGCGCCCCGGTTCCTGGGCGCTATGAAAAGAAGGTAAATCACGGGTGTTTCGGAAGGCGTAAATGGTCTTCTGCCTGGTACGGCGAGGGTCAAGAAGCGGCACAAGAAACCCTATCCGCATGTTGTACGGGGTAGAGAGCGATATCCGGGATCGGACCGTCCGCCCGTAGGCACTCCGCAACTAATGACCGGCACGGGCCGCCGCGCCCCTTTTGGACTCTTGACGTTTGATGGTCCGGGGATTCGGGGGCCCGGGCGTGAACGTTTCTTCCCCCGGCGAAGGGGATAGAATCTTATGCGGCCCGAGAACGTCAAACGGACACGCCGGCGATCGCGGACCCCCAAGCCCTCGCCGCGGGTCGCGAACCTCGCGGTAAGGGGAAGATTACGCGGGAGAGCTGCAGGTCCGCCCTAGAACCGGCCGCTTCACCGGATCGGGTCATCCGCAGGGGAGCGGTCGCCGGCCAAGGAAAGGGCCCGGCCGGAAAAAAGCAGTGAGGGAAAGGAGGCAGGATGGAGGACATGGAGATCGTGACCCTGGGAACGCCGACCGCCAACTGCTACCTGATCAAGGGCGATGCGCCCTATCCTGTGGACACCAATCCCCCGCGGGCCGGGAAGAGATTGATGGAAGCGATTTCCAGGAGTCGGATGAGGCCGGAGGAGCTCCGGTATATCCTCGTCACCCACTATCATTACGACCACACTGGAAACCTCGCCGAATTGAAGC
>JACVJH010000325.1 GCA_015711895.1 Candidatus Solincola tengchongensis
GACACGCCGCGTAAAGGGTCTGGGTCCCAAGCAGGTCCAGGCCTTGAAGGAAAGATTTTCCTGACAGGCGGCATCGCAAGGCCTGTCGCGGCGGGAACCGGGTTCCACGCCGTCAAGTCCAATTCGGCAGGAGATATAATGCGACGCGGACGCCTTTTCGTCGTCGCCGGACCTTCCGGCGCGGGGAAAGGTACCCTTGTCGCCGAGCTCCTTAAGCGCTATCCACGGGCTCGCCTGTCCGTGTCCGCCACCACTCGCGATCCCCGTCCCGGGGAAAGAGAAGGAGTGGAATACCATTTCCTGGACCGCGAGGAGTTCCTCAGAAGGGCCGGCGAGGGCGAGTTCCTGGAGTGGGCGGAGGTACACGGCAACCTCTACGGTACCCCCCGCCGCGACGTGGAGGAGTGGCTGGATAGAGGATATGACGTCATCCTGGAGATAGACGTGCAGGGAGCCCGGCAGGTAAGGGAGAGGGTGCCCGATGCGGTGACCGTCTTCGTGGAGCCCCCTTCCCTGGAGGCACTTGAGGAGAGGCTTCGCCGCCGGGGGACGGAGAGCGAGGAAGAGATACGCCGGAGGCTGCGCAACGCGGTACGGGAGAGCGGTGAGAAGGACGGTTTCCGGCACGTGGTGGTGAATGACGAGTTGCAGCGCGCCGTGGAGGAGCTTTGTGCTATATATGAGAGTGAGTCTTCCTCAACGGAAACATAAAAAAAGAAGACGGGAGGTAAGCGTTGTGGCACTGATGAAGACCAAGATCGACGACCTTTTAAGGGCGATGAACAATTCCCGGTTCGGATTGACCATCGCCGCCGCCAAGCGGGCGCGGCAGATAAACAATTACTTCCGCCACCTGGGAGACGGGCTGGGGAGGGAGGCAGGCCCCCAAGTGGCCTCGGCTTCCAACAAGGCACTGACCCTGGCCCTGGAGGAGATCGCCCAGGAGAAGCTGGAGTTAGAGGTGCCGGACGACGGGACCAAGTAAGGGTACCGCACAGGGGGATCGTTCGATCTCATGACCTGCGTAGTTTTCGGGGTGACCGGTGGCATCGCCGCTTACAAGGCGGTGGAGGTGGTGCGCCGCCTGGCGGAGAGGGGGTTGGACGTGCGCGTGATAATGACCGAGCACGCCACCCGGTTGGTGGGGCCGGACACCTTTCGCGCCGTTTCCGGTAATCCCGTCTCCGTGCGCCTTTTCGACGCTCCGGGACCGGCCATGGAGCACATCTCCCTGGCCAGGGCGGCCGATTTGGTGGTGGTGGCGCCGGCCACGGCCAACATCCTGGCCAAGATGGCGCACGGCCTGGCGGACGACCTGCTGTCCACCACCCTCCTGGCCACACGGGCTCCGGTCCTGGTGGCTCCGGCCATGAACCGGGAGATGTACCGCCATCCCGCCACTCAGGACAACCTGAGGAAACTGCGGGAGAGAGGAGTTCACGTGGTGGGCCCGGAGAGCGGCGCCCTGGCCTGCGGGGAGGAGGGGGAGGGTCGCATGGCGGAGCCTCCGGCCATAGTGGAGGCAGCCCTGCACATCCTGGGACTTAGAGGAGACCTCTCGGGGCACCGCGTCCTAGTGACTGCGGGAGGGACGCGCGAGCCTCTGGACCCCGTCCGTTTCATCGGTAACCGTTCCAGCGGCAAGATGGGGCATGCGCTGGCCGAGACGGCACGGGAGCTGGGGGCCGAGGTCGTGCTGGTAAGCGGTCCCACCTCTCTCCCGGCCCCGCCGGGGGTGGAGAGGGTCATGGTGGAGACGGCGGAGGAGATGCGCCGGGAGGTCCTCTCCCGTTTCGCGGGCTGTTCGGCAGTGGTGATGGCCGCCGCGGTGGCCGATTTCACCCCCGCCCGTAAAAGTGAGGAGAAGATAAAACGTGGTGGAAGGGAAGGTCTGACCGTGGAACTGGTACCCACACCGGACATCCTGGGCGAACTATGTGCCCGGAGGTCACCAGGGCAGGTGCTCGTGGGTTTTGCCGCCGAGACGGGGGATTTACTCGAGAAGGCCAGGAAGAAATTGGATGACAAGGGCGTGGATATCCTGGTGGCCAACGACGTCTCCAGGCCGGGTTTTGGCTTCGATTCCGACCTCAACCAGGCGGTCATCCTCTTCCGGGATGGCAGGGAGGAGGAGCTGGACGTCATGCCCAAGAGAGAACTGGCATTGCGGATATGGAAGGCGGTGTCCGGCTTACTGGGTAGCGTTGGAGGTCAAGTCCCTGCCCAGACATGACGATAAAGAACTGTTCCCTTTGGTTACGAGCGGGCGTTGGAGGAGATGAGGTGGCCAAGCTGGTGAAGAGGGGGATAGTACTCAATGTCTCCACCTATCCGCTTCCTACCCTGCTTCCCCGCAAGGCCAACCGCCGCTCCAAGACCCTGACCTTTGATATAAACTTCGACCTGGTGGAGGAGGACGGGAAGACCACCAAGGTCTGGTTCTACCGCGGTTTCCGTTTCCCTCCCCCTCTCGATGACGGGGACCGCGTGGAGGTGGTGGGGAAATACGGGCGCATCTCGAAAGACATATTTTATGCCTCCAGGATTGTGGACCCCAGGAGAAATAGGATATATACTGGTTTTCGGAACCGGAGGATAAAGGCGGAGGAGGTAGCGGAAAAAAGACCTCCTTCCGAGGAGCGTGGCTTTTAGGTCGGAGTGGCGGAATCGGTAGACGCGCTAGGTTGAGGGCCTAGTGAGGAGCTTCCTCATGGGGGTTCAAGTCCCCCCTCCGACACCAGGTTAAGACCCCGGCAAGCGCCGGGGTATCGATTTTAAGGAAGGTGGACCCTAAAAAGGATAGGCAAGGGGTGCCGTCCGGGGGAGGGGGGTTAGTACGCAGTCCGTGGTCAAGCATGTCCCTGGGGAAGCGTTGGGTCAGGCGCTTGCAGGGGCATGAGACCGGCCTTCCGGCTGGCCCACGTTTTTCCGGGCCTTCCTCGCATACGGGAGCCTCCCTTCCCTGGGCTCCTTCCGCTCTCTCCGGGAAAAGGCCGGGAGGCGGGTTCGTGCCCCTCTCCCGCTTCCGGCGAAGGCGACCCGTCTTAATGGTAGTCGGACAGGAATTCCAGGATCAGGGAGTTGACCTCCTCGGGCCTCTCCTGCTGCACCCAGTGGCTGCACCGGGGAATGTATTTTATGGTCAGGGGACCCTCCACTTCTTCCTGGAAGTCGTAGGTGAGCTCCTTCCCCAGGGCCCGGTCCTCCTCGCCCCATATGACCAGGGTGGGGCAGCGGACCTTGGCCCGGGTGGAAGATGCGGCGCGCGGAGCGCGCAGGAACTGGCGGAACGCGGCCCGGTAGTAGTTGATGCCCCCCGTGAGGGCCCCCGGCTTGGCCGCCGCCTCCTTGAACATGGCGATGTCCCGCTCGGTCAGGGCATCCTTGTCCAGCAGCCAGCCGCGGAAGGCCTTCTCCACGAGGCGGTAGTCGAAGGCGCGGAGCGCCAGCTCTGGGAGGATGGGGATCTGGAACAGGAACATGTAGTAGGAACGCCGGAGCTGTGCGCGGTTGGTCATGAGGTGGCGTATGAGCACCGACGGCGGGGGGCAGTTGAGGATAATAAGGCGGTCCACCATCTCCGGGTAACGGGCGGCGAACGGCCAGGCCACTCCACCTCCCCAGTCGTGGGCCACCAGCACCGCGCTTATCTCCCCCAGGTGGCGGATGAGCCCGCGTACGTCCTCCATGAGGGCGGAGAGGCGGTAGTGCATCACGCCCACGGGTTTCTCGGTCTGGTTGTAGCCCCGCATGTCCGGGGCCACGACCCGGAACCTCTCCGCCAGCGCCGGTATCTGGTGCCTCCACGAGTACCAGAACTCCGGAAAACCGTGCAGGAGGAGTACCAGCGGCCCCTCACCGGCGGTCACGTAATGCATGCGCAGGTTGTTGACGTGAGCATAACGGTGCTCCCATGACTCCTCGCCCATCGCTACCTCCTTGGTTCCCGAACTCCCTGACCGTAATCCCGAACTCCCCGACCGTAAGGCAGAAACGCACACGGGCGTCGAACGCCTTTCCGCGGTACCCTTCCTGTGGCCAGGGTTTGCGTCACGTCCCATTCATTTTATCAACCCGCCTGAGGAGCGGCGTATTCTCGCGGCGGTGTCGCCGGGAGCCGTTCCCGCCGGACCGGAATTCCATCGGCGCATTTAAGAGAGGCCGAAAGTTACCTATCCATAGCGGGAAGAGAACCGCCGTTTCTGCCTCTGAGGTACAGTCCGGACCGTAGCCTCCTGGTCGGATGTGTTACCGCGGAATGTAAAATAGGTTAAACCGGCATGCCGGAAAGGGCGTGCGGGAGAGACTTAAGGGGCGCGATCGGAGCTATGGGGAAGGACATGGTCACTTCTGCTGGAGGGAGCGGGGAGGCGGGTGGGGCACTGGCCTCCTTCCGCCACCGCGATTTCCGGCTTCTCTGGTCCGGGGCTTTCGTCTCCAACGTGGGGACCTGGATCCATAACACCGCTCTTTTATGGTTCGTCAAGGAGACCACGGGGACCAACACCTGGGTAGGGGCGGTGAACATGGCCAGCTTCCTGCCGCTCTTTTTACTGGTCCTGTGGTCGGGTTCTTTGGCCGACCGCCTGGACCGCCGCAAGATGATAATCGCCACCCAGTCGGCCATGATGTTGGGGGCGTTGGGGATGGGGCTTTGCCTGCGCGCCGGCCTCTCCTCCATGGGTGCCATCATCCCTTTGACCGCGGCCATGGGGCTGGCCTTCGTCTTCAACTTCCCCGCCTGGCGGTCCATCATCCCCGACCTGGTGCCTCCCCGGGACATGCTGAACGGGATCGCCCTGGATGCCGCCCAGTTCAATCTGGCGCGGTGCGTGGGCCCGCTGCTGGGGGCCCTGGTGCTGAACCTATGGGGCGCCGAGACCGCCTTCTACGTCAACGCCGCCAGCTTTCTGGCCGTATTGGCCGCCCTTCTCCTCCTGCGCACCAAGACCCCGCCGGTGGGGAAGGCGGGGGCTACCGGTTCGCACATCCTGGAGGTCCTGAGGCTGGCCGCCGGTGAGGGGTGGGCCCGCAATCAGCTCCTGCTTCTGGGGGTGATGTCCTTCTTCGGGCTCTCCTTCCTGGTGCTCCTCCCCGGTTTGTCCAGGGACGTGCTCATGCGCGGCTCGGGGGGATACGGCGCGCTGCTGAGCGCCATAGGAGCGGGAGCCGCGGTCGGGGCTCCTCTAGTCACCCTCCTGAGGCGCCGCCTGCCGGAGAGGGCGATCATCAAGGCCTCCGCCGTCGTGGTGGGACTCGCCCTGCTGGGCGTGGCGGTATGCCGCGTATTCTGGCTTTGCGTGGTCCTGTCGGTGATACTGGGGACCTCCTCCCTCATGATGAGCGCGGCCATCAACACCGTGTTACAGGCCCGGGTGGGGAGAGAGATGCGGGGGAGGATCATGAGCCTCTACATCCTGGTCTTCCAGGGCCTCTATCCCCTTGGCGGGATGTTCCTGGGCTTCATGTCCGACCGGATAACCATACCCTGGACCCTGGTCCTTGGCGGTTCGGTTTGCACTGCGGCCGGACTCACGGTGGTCCTGTTTCCCTCTCTCTTGAGGCATGCCGTCACCTCGGCGAGGGATACCCAGGGGGCTTGATACAGGTCTCACGTGCCCGACCGCCTTGTGAGCCGGTCCGGACGGTCCGTCCTGCGCCCTGCGGATTTGAGTTGGGGGCGGGCGATGGGGTGCGGAGAGAGGCCTGGGCCTCAGGGGCGGTGAGACGCGATCTTCCCGCCCTGATCCCGCCGGATGGGCCGGACGAAGCGGAGAGGAAAACCCTCGTAACATGGGGGACCGTGGTGCTGTGCCGGGGCAATGCAGCGGGTGTTATCATATACGCGAGCCGCGTGCCGCGAGCATGGGGAGGTGGAGTTGAAAGCAGCGCCCAAGCTCATTTACACGATCTTCGCCTACCTGCTGGGGACGGTGAACCTCTCCTATATCCTGGCCAGGAAGGAATTGGGCCTGGACCTGCGGCGCAGCGGGAGCGGGAACCTGGGGGCCTCAAACCTGGCCGTGCACCTGGGAAAGGGAAAGGCGGCGGCGGCCTTCTTCGCCGATTGCGCGGAGGAGGCGGCAGCTCTCCTGGTGGCCAGGGCCCTGGGATGGAGCGAGGCATGGCAGGCCGCCGCTGGGCTGGCGGTCATCGCCGGGCACAACTGGCCCTTCTATCTCCGTTTCCAGGGCGGGAGGGGGATGGCCATGGCCTTGACCGGCACTCTCATCCTCCTCCCCTACGAAGGGCTGGTGCTGGTGGGTTTCCTCACCCTGGGGGTCTTCAGCCGCCACACGGCGGAGATGAACCTCTTGGCCCTCTTCCTGGTCCCCGTGTTGGCCTGGCGGTGGGGAAGGCCGGCGGCATTTATCGCCTTTACCCTGGGAGTGCTCGCCTTTGCGCTCCTGCGGCGCGCGCAGGGGAGCCCGGGGGTGGGAAAGAAAAAATTGAGGGAGGACCCCCGGAAGGTACTCTGGAGCCGGCTCATCTATGACCGGGAGGCGGATTGACGCGCGCAGTGGAGGAGGCACTTCCGGAGGGCGTCCGGTTGACGTGCGGGGTGGCGGATGCCTCGTCGTTCAGTGAATGAGTTGGGCGTGGAGGCAGGCGGGAGAGGGGAAGCCCATCCGCCGGGGGCCAGAGAGCTCGCCGGCGGTGTGCTGGAGGACCTGCGGGCGCTGTGGGCCAACCGGGATTTCCGCCGCCTGTGGGTAGGACAGTCGGTATCCTCCATCGGGGACTGGCTGGCCACCTTCGCCCTCATGGCCCTGGTCTGGAACCGTAGCCGATCCGCGGCGGCGGTGGCCGGGCTTTTGGTCCTCCGCGTCGTCCCCTCGGCCTTCTCCGGTGCCGTGGCCACCTGGATAAGCGACCGCTGGGACCGCAAGAGGATCCTCATCTACTGCGACGTCCTGCGGGGATTACTCATCATGTGGGTGGCGGTCCTGGATTCGCTGGCCTACCTGTACGTCCTCATCTTCGGCATGGAATTCATAACCATCATCTACCTGGCCGCCCGGGACGCCAGCCTCCCAAACCTGGTGGAAGGGGATAACCGCCTCACCATGGCCAACTCCATGACCCTGGGTAGCGCCTACGGGTCCATACCCCTGGCCGCTGCCGTCTTCGCCCTGCTCACGGTGGGGAGCTCACCCCTCTTTCGGGGACTGGAGGGGATGGTCTTCTTCTCCGACCACCCCTACGCCTTTTCGCTCCTTGCGGATGCCCTGACCTTCTTCTTCTCCGCTCTTATGATAAAACGTATCTCCAGGCCCCTGATCCTCGCCCGGGAGGAAAGGGAGGCCCAGGAGAGGGCGGAGAGGGTGGACTTCCGCTCCGTGCTCACCTTCGCCTTTCGCAACCGTTTCATGCGCACCCTGACCGCGGCTCTGGCCACCGGCACCCTGGGCGGCGGCGCGCTCTTCGCCGTGGGAGTGGTCTATGTGCACGAGGTGCTGGGAGGGAACGACACCCAGTTCGGCTTCCTCATGGCCCTTTTCGGGCTGGGTATGCTGGCGGGCATCGTGGGCCTGCAGTTCCTGGCCCGGGTGCGGGCCAAGTGGTTCATCTTCAAGCTGGGGTTGCTCTGCGCCGGAGGGACGCTGATATGGATGTCCCTGCTCACGGTGATGTTCATGGCCTACCTGGCGGCGCTGGTGTTCGGGGCCGCCTTCTCGGCCATCTTCCTCACCGGCATCACCATGGTCCAGGAGGTCATCGAGGACCGCAACCGAGGGAAAGCTTTCGCCGCCTTCCATTCCGTATCCCGCGTCTTCCTGCTGCTGGGGGCGGCGCTGGCCGCGGGCCTGGCGGGAGCGGTGGGCGATTTCCGCCTCCATCTTGGCGTTTTCCGCCTTCACGTCGGGGGGGCCGCCAGCGCCATGTT
>MU158647.1:0-14639 GCA_015711895.1 Candidatus Solincola tengchongensis
CCTCCGGCGGTTCCAGCGGCCTCATGGCTACCTCCTTTAAGGCGAAGATTCGTCGTTCACGGGATTGGCGCGGAAGATGTTCTTGCGAAATCAAGTGTAACGTAACCGGCACCCCGATGTCTTTATCATCGGCGGTATTGCATTCGAGAGGATAGGGATATGCGATCGCCATGAAGCGGTAGGCTCCATCATTCTTAATAATATATAGAGGGGTCCGCCGGGTATCTTGGGGTCAGTTGGAAGCAGGTGAAGAGGAACGGACATCTCGAGAAGTCGCGTACGAGGATACCTATTTGATGGATTCCAGGAAGGCCTCCAAGCGGGTGGATATCTGGCCCTCCTGGTACTCACGTCGGTCAACGCAGTCGCCGTCGATGATCAGGACGGGCACGCCTTTCTCCTGGAGAGCCATCTTCACTACGGGAGCGCTTGCACAGCTCTGCCGGCATCCCCAGTGGTTGAAATGGATGGCGCCGTCCACGCGGTATTCCTCGGCCAGGCGGGCCAGGTGGGTGGCCCTTCTCTCCGCCGGGCCCACCAGGAAATGGCTCAGAAGCTTGGCGGCCAGGGAGGCGAAGGGCTCGCCGGGGTCCATGGGCTCCCAGGTGGCGTGGGTGTATTCCTCGCACACCAGGCGCGCGCCGTGCCTTTCCAGGCACTGGAAGATGGACTGCGCGTACCAGGGCTTCAAGTGCATCCACATGATGCGCAGGGAGCTCGGCCCCCGGCAGCCGCGCTCCTCCAGCTCCTCCGCCAGGAGGCGGTAGAACTCCACCCCGGTCTCGCTCCCCATGCAGCCGGCCAGGACGCTGAGGTTGCCCATAGCGTCCTTGCCGTCCAAGGTGCAGTCGTCGCGCTTGCGCATCTCCTCCACCCGCCTGAGGTACACGAGGGCCCGGTTGGAGAGCTCTATGGCCTCCGCCAGGCCCTTGAGCACCGCATCGCGGTTCCGCCCGGAGAGACGGGCCATCTCCGCCGCCGCCTCCTCGAGTTGTCCGGCGAGGAGGGAGAGGCCCTCCCCCTGCTCGGGAAGGGGGACGTCCACCACCAGGTGGGGCACGCCGTAGAGCCCGGAGAGGAAGGCGAAGGAGAGCACCGCGGAATCGCAGGGGTAGTTCACGGAAAGGAGCAGGTCCGGCTCGGGGAGAAAGCCCTCCACCGCGCATCCCAAGAGGCAACGGTGGTAGGAGCAGGCATCATTGGAAAATTCTTCCTCAACGGCGCGGTCGATAAAGCGGGGAGCCAGGCCGGCGGAGGCGACCACCGCGGCGGCCATCTCGGGATAGAAGGGCAGGCACCCCAGGCCGTGGACGAGCTCACTGGGGACCAGCAGGTTGCACCACACCACGGGGGCGCGGCGCAGGTAGGCGTCCCGTGTGGAGCGGATGAAATGGGCCAGGGAGACGCGGTCCGCCCTCCACTGCGGGCGGTTGAGTGAGAGCGGGAGAGCCCCTCCACCGACTTCCAGAAGATGCGGGAGCGGAAGAGCTCCGGGGAGAGCCTCTCCAGATAGCGCTCCTTTATCGCCTCCAGCAAACCGTTTTCGCTGTCGGTGTCCTTTTTCATGCTCCTCGCCTCGTTCGCAACTCTTCTCGGCCGCTCTCGGCCTCTCACTCGCGGGCTTTTTGGCGATCTGCCGCGTGAACCCCCGATTTCCAGGCGGTTTTCAGAGACGCCTTGCGTTTCCAGGACGGAAGCGGAGGGCCGTCTGTTCCGGCCACAGAGGCGGGTGGTCGTCTTCTCTCCGCTGCCACTTCGCAGACCTCCCTTGATGCGGAGAGCTGCATTCCCTTTTCCGTTTCGCCTTTCCTCCCACCCCGGCACTCGGTACCAGCATAGTGGGCTTTCCGGGTTTTGCGGGCTCCTGCCGGCACGCCCATGCCGAAGCCCTTCATAGACGCCATGCTCATTCGGCGATCATCTCCAGGAAGGCCTCTATGCGCGTGAGGAGCTGCCCGGCGTGTCCGTCCGCGTAATCGCTCTCCAGGCGCAAAAGGGGGATTCCCTCTTCCCTCAGCCTCTCCCTCCACTGTGGGAAATCGTAGATGTAGGCATCGCAGAACTTGAGGGAGGCGTAGACCACTCCCCTCGCGCCGCATTCCCTGATCCTCTCCAGCAGGAGCCGGTACCTCCTCTCCCTCTCCACCATCCTGGCGCAGGGATGGCGCTCCAGGTACTGCGCCGCCAGTGCCTCCAGTATTCGCGGAATATCCTCCCCCTCCACCGGCTCATGGGCGGTGAAGGGCCGGTCCCCGTTGCACAGGTCCGCCCAAACCACACGGGCGCCCGCTCGCTGAAGTGCGGAGATCAGCCCCTGGGGGTTGAGAAGGTTCCCGGTTAGGAGCACGGGTACACCGTTTCCCCAGTCCCCCACCTTCTCGACCGGGGCGCAGGTCTCCTGAATGTACTGGGCCAGCTCGACTCTTGCCGGGCCGTCCGTCCCCTCTGCGGAGCGCCGGTAGGAGAGCCGCAACTCGTGGTATTCCCGGCAGGCCTGCCGAAGGTCGTCCGCCGTGACATCGACGTCGGCGAATTCCTCTAGGCTGGAAAGCAGCCGCCGGAACTCCATCACCAGCATCTCCCTTCCCCGGTAATCCGTCCTGCGGGGGAGGTCCATGAGGAAAGTGAAGGATTCTGGGAAGAGCACCTTCCAGGCGTCGTAAAGGCGGCGCATCCCGTCACAGCAATTGACGAAGACGGCGTGGTGCGGTGGGCGACGATCTAGGGGCTGGGCCAGCCAGGCCCGGACGTAGGGGCATAGAGCCGGGTGCAGATGCGTGTCCGCCGCCTCCAAGCCGTGTGGGTCCCCGAACCGCCGCGCGGGCCGGAATCCGGCGGCCATCAGTACCTCCACCGGTGTGTAAGCGCAGAACCAGGCCATCTCCTGCCCGCTCATCTCCCGGCTCCTCGCCTCGCTATCCGCCCGTCGGCCCTCGCCTCCCGCCCGTTAGTTTGTCCGGAGGGCGGGTATATTATATTCGTTGCGCTCTCCCGCCGGGAATCACCGATTTTCCGGTGGGAGGCGAGCTGCCGGGCCGCTTCACGCGAGGATGGCGGCGTGGGCGGTCGAGTCAATCTACCGGCGCGTGCCGGGCGGGAAAAGGAAGCCCTGCGGAGAGGGGCGGGAGGCATAAAGGAGGAAGGGATGGACAAGTACGAATGCACGGTCTGCGGCTACGTCTATGACCCGGAAAAGGGAGACCCTGACGGCGGTATCGAGCCCGGGACGCCCTTCGAGGACCTTCCGGACGACTGGGTATGCCCCCAGTGCGGAGCCGACAAGGACATGTTCGAGAAGATCTGAGCCACGTGCAGGGGTTTTGCCGATCAGGGGCGTTGATGGTTTGAGGATTCGGGAGCGCGGGCCTCAAGGGAGCCCTGCAACCTTCCGCAAGGGCGGTCAGAGCGGGTGGCGATCCTGCGCAGCATTCTGAGGCGGGAAGCGGCTGGATGGTATCCATGCGTACTGTTTGCGCGGGCGCCCGCAGGGCGTTCTTCGGGGGACAAGGAACCTGCGGATACCGGGGGCTAACGGATAGGGTGTCCTTCTCCGGGAAGTCGGCCGTTCAGGGGTTGGCGGAGGTACCCGTTGGGGGCGGCCGCGGTTACGCCGGCCATCCCCAGACGTGGCCTTCCTGCTCTGAACGGGTGGCATGGTGGAGAGGCGGCGTTCGATCGCGGGACGGACATGCGCCCACCGCGGTGCATGGGGGTCACCCGAAGGGAGACGCGCACCGAAAAGAGACACGCATCCCTGCCCAGCTCCGCCTGGAGCCCGAAGAGGGCGGTGAGGCGGTCAACGGACGGGGGATTGAGGGTCGAGGCGAACAATAGAGCGAGGAGGTTGTCATGCGGCCGGTGGAGATAACCGAGGGCGTACACTGGGTGGGAGTCCTCGATCCGCAGCTCAGGGTCTTCGACATCATCATGAAGGCGGACCACGGCACCACCTATAATTCCTACCTGTTGACGGAGGGCGAGAAGATAGCCGTTGTGGACACAGTGAAGGCGACCTTCTACGAGGAATTCCTGGAGAACGTGAGATCCATAGTGGACCCTGCCGATGTATCTTACGTTATCGTCAACCACACCGAACCGGACCACTCCGGCTCTCTGGACCGCTTCCTGCGTGAAGCACCCAACGCCCAGGTGGTATGCGACCGCCAGTGTCGCAACTTCGTCAAGAACATCCTCAACCGTGACGTGGAGCCTATCCTGGTTCAGGATGGGGATACCCTGGACCTGGGCAAGGGGGTCGTCCTGCGCTTCGTCCACGCTCCCTTCCTGCACTGGCCGGATACCATGTTCACCTATTTGGAAAAGGATGGGATCCTTTTCACTTGCGATTTCCTCGGGGCCCATTACTGCGACGATCGCCTCTTCGACGACCTGGTGGACGATTACTCGCATGCCTTTGAGTACTATTACATGGTCATCTTCCGGCCTTTTAAAAAATACGTGCTCGAGGCCCTGGACAAGGTGGAGAGGCTGAACCCGCGCATAGTGGCTCCCAGCCACGGCCCCGTTTTACGTTCCAACCCCCGGGCCTACATGGATAAGTACCGGCAGTGGAGCTCACACCCGGCTCCCGATGAGGAGAAGAAGCTACTGGTGTTCTATGCCAGTGCCTACGGCAACACCGCTGCCTTGGCGGAGAAGATCGCCGAGGGCGCGCGCTCCGAGGGTGTGAGGGTCACGGTGATGGATGTGGCCGCTACCGAACTGGGCCTGATGATCGACCGCATCGAGGCCGCCGACGGCATCGCCGTGGGCTCGGCGACCATCAACGGGGATGCCGTGGAGCCGGTCTGGTATCTCCTCTCCCACCTTGCCACCCTCAACCTCAAGGGAAAGGTGGGCGCCGCCTTCGGGTCATACGGTTGGAGCGGAGAGGCCCCCAAGCTCATCGCCGAGAGGCTACGGGGCCTGAAGTTCAAGGTAGAGGAGGAGCCCCTACGGGTGAACCTGGTCCCTACCGAGGGGGATCTGGAGAAGGCGGTGGAGATGGGGAAGAGGCTGGCGCGTTCCCTTCGGGAAAAGGGGGGCTGAAGAGGCCCCGAGCGCTTCCCGCGGGGGCAAGGCCGGGCCTTTGCGAGCCCGGAGCCAGTTTCACGAGGCTGTCGGTTCGACCGGAGAGGCTCTGCATCGCGATGCCCTTGGCCCTTGACCCCGCGGACAGGGGTCGAAGGGGTCCCAATCCCGGAAAACCAGCATAGGAAAAGGGTCCTCCAGGCCCTGGAGCCCCCTCCCACCCTCTATCTCAGGAACCGTGCACGGAGCACACCACCCGCGTGCCGGACAGGGTGTAGGTACCCCCGGAGGGGCAGGCGGGGATGCTGGGCAGGAACTCGGGTACCAGCTGTTGAATGGAGGACGGGGCCTGTCCCTTCACCGCCTGGTACTGCTGGGCCGCGGAGGAAATGGCGCGCCGGTTGGCGGCGCAGGCGGCGACCTCCGCCTGCCCGACGGGAGAGCTCGTACCGGCCTGGGCTCCCGGTGCGGTTTCACCGGCGGGTTGGCCACCGCCGCCGCATCCCACGGCGAGCATCGCGATGACGACGAGGAAAACTGCCGGGACAACAAGGATCGTCCTTCTCACCTTCACCTCCGGACTGGTCGTCGCCCACGGTCAGTTATCGACAGCGGCATGCAAAGGCTTTACCCGGTTCAAGCCTGCCCGGTCTCGCTCTCCCGGATGGCCCGCACCAGGGTCTTCTTGGCCACGTGGTTGATGATGCTGGGAGGGTTTTCCAGTACGGCCGCACGCCACTCATCGAGGGGGCGGTCGGCCTGGCAGAAGGCCTCGTAGAGGGCCTCCTGGAGGACGGAGAGATTGGGCTCGATGTAGATCTCGTAGATGTATCTCTGGGGCCCGGATAGCTGTTCCACGTCCTTGGAAAGGACTTCCATGAACTCGCGTTTGATGCGCTTGTTCCGGTTCCGGATGTAATAATCGTTCAGCACCTGCAGAAAATCCACCATACTCGCGCACCTTCCCGTCCGGACCTTCTTATGCTCAAAATGATAATGGCTCCGGCGCCGAAATCAAGAAGCCCGCCGGCCCAGCCTCGGTGCCCTCTCCGTCTGAGTCAAGGAATCGGCAGGCGGCGGGGACCCCTTTAGGGAGATGGGGGAATGGAAAAAGTTTACCATCGGCTCTTGCGCCCGGTTCACCCGGTGGCGTTGGGCTTTGCTCCGCGTCATGCGGTCGGGGCATCCGGGGAGTGCCTCCGGCGGGGCGGCAAGGGAAAAGGTAAAGCCGGCCAAGGTCTCTTGGCCGGCCTGGCGGCGGTGGGGCCGATGGGATTTGAACCCACGACCTCTGCCGTGCGAAGGCAGCGCTCTCCCGCTGAGCTACGGCCCCTCCGGGCAGGGATTATTTTAGCAGACCGCTCGAGCTCGCGCACCGGCCGTTCGATCCTCAGGTCCGGATGCTTGGGGCGACATGAGATCCCGGACCACCCCGCTCCTCGGCCCGCCAAGCTGTGGTGCTCCCATCTCCTCCAGGCGCCCGCCGCTCCGCCTTCCCGAGGCGGCATGATCTCCCGGGCAAGAGTGGCCGCCCCTCTCCTCCGGTGGGCAGTGTTTTTGACCCGGATGGTGGGCGTCTCCGTGCTTTATCGACCCCTTGAGCGATTGCCGAATCGGTGACGCACCATCGGGTCCGGCGTGAAGAGGCCCTTCCCTGACCTCCGGATTCCGCCTTCCCGGCGGGAAGACGTGACGGCTCGCGCCCTTCCTTTTCGCCGTCGGAGGCACGGGCCCTGCCGTTTAGGGCGCCTCTCTCGAGCGAGCTCTTACGGTTTCCTCCGGCCGGCGGCACGCGGCGGAGGGGGGTCAGCGTGGAGGGTGGGTGAGTCGGAGGCGAACCTCCATCGCAAGGAGAGTGAGCTCTGTGACATCCGGATGGAAAACGGACCGGACGGAGGTTTCGTGCAATTCGAACGGCAGCAGGGATGGCGGCAAGATTTCTCGCCGAGGAGGTGGATGACGTCAGGGAGCGGCGCATCTCAAAGCTATATAATTCTTATGCGCGGTGGTTTTCCCGAAGGTGCTTGGTGGATCGCGGATGCCGGGAAGGTGATGGGCACGGAGGAGCGTGAGGGGCCGAGGAGGGGATGCCGGGGACGCCGGGCGAAGGCCCGGCCTCTCCTCAGTGCGTTCCTCCTCGCCTTCCTTCTGGCGCTCTCCCTCGCCCCCGCCTCCTGCGGCCGGGAAGGCATGCCGCTGGGGACGGAAGCCGGGGAGGAGGAATCCGGCGCCGCCTCCCAGGAATCCCACGTCAAGTTCTCCTTCCTCGTCTGTGGGGACCCCCACGGCCGCACCGACCTCCTGGCGGAGGTCATCGCCCATGCCCTAGAGGGGGAATTTCTGGTGGTGGTGGGCGACATCACCACCGGGAGGGGCGTGGAGGAGATGCGCAGGATGAAAGGGTTCCTGGACGGAAGCGGGATCACCTATCACGTCATACCCGGCGACAACGATATGCCCGGGGGTTCCCTCGATACCTTCTGGCAGGTGTTCGGCGCCGATTACTATTCCCTCGATGTCCAAGGTGCCCATCTCGTCTTCCTCAACGACGCGGTTCCGGGAGTGGGTTGCCCCCCGCGTGAGCTCTCCTGGCTTCGGGAGGACCTGGCGGGCTCGGCGGGCAAGACGGTCGTCGCCTTCGCCCACGTGCCCCCGGGAGCGCCCGTGGACATCGGCAAGAGGGGGTTCGTCGCTCGGGAGTCCGAGAGCAACCGGGAGATGCGGGATCTGCTGGCCTCCGCCGGGGCTTCGGTGATCTACTGCGGGCACATCCACGCCTACATGCTCTACGCCTCGGGGCCCCCGCGGGTGGTGGTCACCGGGGGCGCGGGCGCCGAGCCGCACCTCTCCCCGGAGAGCGGGGGCTTTCACCACTTCCTCCGGGTGACCGTGGAGGACGGGCAGGTGAGCGAGGAGGTCATCCCGCTATAGGCCTTCGAGCGGTGGCCTGGGGATCTCTGCGGGACGGGGGGTTCCGGTTGAGCAAATGCCCGGTGGACACGTACATGGAGGGCTTTTGCACGCCATAAAAGGGGAAGACCCCGTCGGGGGGAACGGGGTCTTTTGTCTGGCAGCTAGTTCGCTTGCGCCCTTTGAGGGAATTGCCGGTAAACTCATGGGGGACACCTAGCTACCTTTATTAATATCGGAAAATAACCCATCGACTTTAGGGCTTCTTGCTCCTCATACCCCGGAACGCCTTATTCCCGGCTTATGGACCGGTGAACATGAGGTCCCCGGCTGGATACCGGGCAAGCCTGCGGGGTTTTCATCCCTCGCATCACGAATGGGGCGGTCACGAATGGGGTACTCGAGCGCGGCCTTCAGATCCCGAGCATGTCCTTGAGGATGGCGGCCTGGCGCCTGGATACGGGGATGCGGCTCTCCTTCTGGTCCTTGAGGGTCACCACCAGGGCGTTGCGCGAGAGCCTGATAATCTGGTTGACCTTCCTGAGGTTGACGATGAAACTGCGGTGGGTGCGGAAGAATTTCCGGCTGTCCAGCATCTTCTCCAGCTCCGCCAGGGTGTAAGTGGTGAGGTAGGAGTCGTCGAAGGTGTGGATGTTGGCGTATTCGTGCTTCGTGTCTATGAAGTAGATGTCCTCCATGGGGATGAGCTTGATGGCTTCTCCCCTCTGCACCGGTATCTGGTCCAGCACAGCTTTTTCGCGCTCCTCCGAGGCGGAGAGGCGCCGGGCGCGCCCCACTCGGTCCAGGATGACCTTAACCCGGGCGGCGAGCTCCAGGGGGCTGAAGGGCTTGGGCACGTAATCGTCCGCCCCCCCGCGCAACCCGATGACCTTGGACCTCTCGTCGTCGATGGCCGTGAGCATGATCACCGGGATGTCGCGGGTCCTGTCCTCCGATTTGAGGGTCATGAGCACTTGCCAGCCGTCCAGCTTGGGCATCATGACGTCCAGGATGATGAGGTCGGGCTGGACCTCCTCCACCATCTTCAGGCCCTCTTCCCCGTCGGCGGCCAGGAAGACCTCGTAGTTGTCCAGGCGGAGGTTCAACTCCACCACGTTGGAGATGGCCGGATCGTCCTCGATGAGGAGGATACGGTACCTCTTGTCCTCGGCCATGAGCCCCTCCCGCGATTCCTACTTGTCGCCCTTTTCAGGTTCGGCACATTATGAATTTCGTCAACCCCCGCATCCGCCTTAACAACCAACGCCCTCTTCATCCGGCCGCGGTTCCTCTTGCCGGCTCCGGCGGGAAGCGGTAACGGCGTTCTCTGCCCGGCGCACCATCACTTGGTGCGCCGGTCTATGAAGTAGGTGCTCCCGGGGATGGACTTCGCGTACTTGAGGGTCTCCTTGGCGATCTCGCCCACCTCCCAGTGGGTGGAGATCCTCCTCCTCTGGTTGCTGGCTATCCCTATACTTAGGGTCATGATGGGTATGTAATTCTCCCTCCCCAGCCGGTCGATGAGGATGGAGTACCCGCGCTTGAGGTCCTCATCCCGGTAAAAGGAGGGCACCCTTTCCTCGAAGGCGGAGATTATCTCCTCGGCGATCCGGGAGGCCTTGTCCGGACTGGTGAGGATGACGAAATCGTCCCCTCCTCCGTGGCCGATGAAATCGTCGTAGTTTCCCGAGCGGCGGACGGTCTCGTCGATGATGGAGGCCAATTCCCTGATCACCGCGTCCCCCTGGGGGAAACCGTATATCTCGTTGTAGGGCTTGAAGTTGTCGATGTCCACGTACAGGGCGGCGAACTTGAGGTTTCTGGCCAGGCGACGCTTGGTCTCCGCATCTATGGAGATACTGCCGGGCATGCCGGTTAGAGGGCTCACGTCGCGCTTCTGCTTGGCGCGGATGAGGTTGATGGCGATGCGCGCAACCAGGTCCGAGAAGTCGAAGGGTTTGGTTATGAAGTCGTCCGCACCGGCCTCGATGCTGGCCACCTTGTCCTGGGCCTGGGTCTTGGCGGAGAGCATGACCACCGGTATCTGGTTGGTCCTCCCGTCGGCCTTCAAGCGGCGGCATATCTCCAGGCCATCCATCTCCGGCATGAGGATGTCGCAGAGGATGAGGTCCGGCTTCACCTCGTGTACCATGCGCAGGGCCTCTTCGCCCTCCTGGGTGGTGTAGACCTCGTATCCTTCCACCTCCAGGTTGAAACGGATGATGTCCAGGATGTTCCTCTCGTCGTCCACCACCAGGATCCTGACACGATTGCCAGACTTTTCCAATTACGCTCCCCCTCGCTCAATCGTGATCTCCGACCACGCCGATATCCGCGGCGGGGTCCGCTTCTCGTTCCCCACGCCTGGGTTCCAGCAGCAAGGGAAGCGTGAAGTGGAAGGTGCTTCCCTTGCCCGGTTCGCTTTCCACCCAGATGTTTCCACCGTGGGCCTCCACGATGCTCTTGCTCACGTAAAGGCCCAGCCCGGTACCGTAGACCTCCCGCGTGGAACGGTTGTCCACGCGATGGAACTTCTCGAAGATGTGCGGCAGGTGTTCGGCAGGTATGCCCACCCCGGGGTCGGTGACGCTGCACTGCACCAGATGGCGCTGTTTTCTGACGCCTACCCTCACCTCTCCCCCGTCGGGGGAGTACTTGATGGCGTTGTCCAGCAAATTCACCAGTACTTGCTCTATCTTGTCCGGGTCGGCGTAGACATTGGCGCTCTCGCATTCGGGGGCCAGGGTCAGCGTGTGTCTTGCGGACTGCGATTCCAGCTTTCCCACCACTATCTCCGCCAGCTTGACCATGTCGAACTCCCGCTTCTTGAGCTCCAGGCGGCCCGACTCGATGCGCGACATGTCCAGGAGGTCGGAGATGAGGCGGGTGAGCCGGTCGGTCTCCTCCTCGATCACCCTCAGGAATTGCTGGCGGGTCTCCTCGTCGAAGTTCACGTCCCGGCGCCGCAGGGTGGCTGTGTAGGCCTTGATGGAGGTGAGGGGGGTGCGCAGTTCATGGGAGACCGTGGAGACGAAATCGGACTTGGCCTGTTCCAGCTCCCGCAGGGTGGTGACGTCACGGATGATGGCGATGATGCCCAGGCTCTTCCCCGGCTCGGCCTCGATTAACGAGGTCTCCACCTCGAGGACCTTCCTCTCCGGTTCCTCCACCTGGATCTCCTCGGCCATCTCCTTCCCGGAGTTGAGGCTCCGAAGAAAGAGGTTGGCCAGGGCGGGAACGCGTATAACCTCCTTGACGTGGCGCTGTTCGATGTAGGGGAAGGGGGGGAGGTTGAGGATGCGTTCCGCGGCGAAGTTCGCCAGGATGATCCGGGCGTCGTTGTTCACGGCGATAACCCCATCGGCGATGGAGAAGAGCATGGCCTCCGTGCGCCGCTGGTCCTCGGCCATCATACGGTAGAGGTTGGCGTTCTCCAGGGCTATGGCCGCCTGGCTGGCGAAGAGGCTGAGCAGCCTCTGGTCGTCGTCGCCGAAGGAGCGCTCCCGGGGAGGAATGGCCACCTCCAGCACGCCCTTAGTGGTTCCCCGCCAGGTGATGGGGACCGCGAGATAGGAAAGGGGCCCCTCCAATCCTTCCCCCCAGGGTCCCGCGTGGCGGGGTTCCACCCTGGCCAGGCGCACGGGTTCGCCGGAGGCGGCGGCCTTGCCCGCGTAGTACTCCCCGGGCCGGAAGGAGCTGCCGATCACCCCCTCCTCCAGTCCGTAAACGGCTTTCACCCGGAGGAGTTCGTCCTCCTCCCGGAGGGAGAGGAGGCCTAGCTCCGCGCCGACCAGTTCCACGGCCTTTTCCAGGACCAGGCCCGGGAGGTTCCCCGTATCCTGGTCATCGGTGAGGGAACGGCCCAGCTCGTAGAGGGCGGACTGTTCCTCCACGCGGCGGGCTATGAGGAGCAGCAGGTCGTCGCGAATCTCCTCCACCTTCACCCTCTCGGTGATGTCGTCGAGTATGATCACCCATCCGGCGGCCGGTTCGTAACCCGCCCGGATGGGTGAGATACGCACGGAGAGCGTGCGATCCGGGGCCCTGGCCAGGTGGGCCTCAAAGCTGCCGCCGCCCTCCCGCGGCGTCGGTTTCCCCTCCGGCTGGAGATACTCCCATAGGGGCCCGGCATCCACCAGGGAGTCCTCCACGATGTCTTTCAGGGAGGCCTCCGGCGGGATGGATTCCAGGCCCAGGAGGTCGCGGGCGGCCTGGTTGGCCATGACCAGCCTCCCCGCCGCGTCGCATACCAGGAGGCCGCTGCTCATGCTGCTCACGATCACCTCGCTCCTGGAGAGCACCATCTGGTAGAGCTCGGAGCGGGCTATGGCCGAGGCCGCCAGGTTGGAGATGGTGACCAGCAGCTGGACATCCTCGCGGGAGAAATGCCGCGGTGAGGAGCTGGCCAGGCAGAGAACGCCCATGAGCTCCCCGCCCATGAGAATGGGGGCGGCCAGGAGCGCTTCCGCTTGCTCCAGGGCCGGGCTGCAGGCTGCGGAGGGGTATCGGGAATCCCCCTTTCGCAGGAGCAGCGGCTTTCTCTCCTCGGCCACCTTGCCGATGATGCCTTCACCGATATCCATTTCCTCCGCCGTCGCCTCCTCGGAAGGGGGGAGAATGAAATCCTGCAGCTTCAGCTTTCCCGAGCCGCGGTCCAGAAGCCAGATGGACCCCATGTCGGTCCCCAGAAGGTCGGCGGTGGATTGGAGGAGGGAGCTCAGGGTCTCCGAGAGGTCCACCTTCTCCATGAGCTGGGAGCTTATACGGTAAAGGGATTCTATGCGCCTTGTCCTGGCGTGTTCGCGCCTGTCCAACTCGGCGACGAAGGAGATGAACACGGAGACCCCGAGGAGAACGAAGACGTCGACCAGCAAGACGGCTCCCTCCGTTTCCGGTCGCATTCCCGCGAGGAGGCAGGCAAGGGTGTAGAGCCCGCCTGCCGCCGCGGCCACCAGAAGGGTGACGGCCCACCGGTCGAAGAAGGAGAGGACCACCACGAAGAGCAGGAGGAGGGGGAAGAGGGGGCTGCGGACCCCTCCGGTCCCGTAGATGAGCAGGCAGGTGGAGGCGATGTCCCCGAGTAGGAGCGGGAGTCCGTATCCTCTGAAGGAGGTTTTGAACTTGGGACGCAGGAGCGAATGGTAAAGGAGTCCCAGGAGGCCCATGGCCGAGAGCCCCGCCGCCCAGAGCGAGTAGTGCTGAGGAGCACCCGCGTAAAGCGGGTAGAGGCCCACCGCCAGGAAGGCCGCCCAGTGAGGAACCGGCAACCAGCGCGAAGTTCTCATAACATGGATAATATCGTTTTTCGTCCCCCATTCATTGAGGGCCACTCGCCTTCGGGTACCGGCCCCTTTCTCGTCGCCCGGGTTCCTTCCGCGCGTAGCGGCCGGGTTGTCCGCAAGTCGGATTCCCTTTATTAATGTTTCCTCTTTCGGAAGGCAATGCCTTCCTCACGGGGAAGACATCCGGGCCCAAGGCGCGTGACCTCTCGTCCGGCGTGCGCGGGTGCCGCTTCGGGGTTTGCGGGTACCGGCCGGACATCCTCTTTCTTTGAGCGCCGGGATACGGAGGCTGTACGGCCCCCTTCCATGAGCCGCCCCCAGGGGGCGGGTGCGACCCGGATGGACAGTTCCTTTCCTGCGGGGCTGCGCCACTGGCGCCCTCTGCATCCCTTGAGCGAAGGATTTTCACTCACCGCGCCCCTGGCCCCCTTCCCGACCCCGCCGCGCCGGGGCGACCGGTGTCCACGCATGACATGTTTTCCTTCCCTTGGAGCCGCGCAGCTCACGCCCTTTTCGCCCTTGTGCGAAGAGTCTTCACCTCACGGCGCCCCGGACCTGTACGGATCCCGCCGCGCCGGGGTGGCGGGAGGAAACCCGGAGCCTCTTTCCCTTTCCGGAGATCCGCTCTGCACGCCTCGTTCTTGACTTCAGGGGAGGATGTTTCCTGTGCTGCGCGACACGGGCCGTCCTGTTATGATGGACGGAAAAGGGGGGATATGCATGGCCTTGCAGGTGGGGATCATCGGCCTCCCCAATTCCGGGAAGTCCACCATATTCAACGCCCTGACCAGGGCCGGAGCGGCAGTGGCCGGATACCCCTTCACCACCGTGGATCCCAATTACGGGGTCACGGCGGTCCCTGATCCCCGTCTGGAGAGGCTGGCCGCCGCGGCCGGGTGCACGCGCGTGGTCCCCGCCGACCTTCGGGTGGTGGACATCGCCGGTCTCGTGGAGGGAGCCCATCGCGGCGAAGGGCTCGGTAACCGTTTTCTGGCCCACATCAGGGAGGTCGATGCCGTGGCCCATGCGGTACGCTGCTTCTCCGCCCCCGACGTACCCCACGTGCGCCCCGACCTTGATCCCGCGGCGGACATCGCCCTGGTGAACGCCGAGCTCATCCTGGCCGACCTCGAGACGGTGGCCCGGCGCAAGGAACGGATCGCCAAGGCCGCCCGCACCGGGGACCGGGAAAAGGCGCGCGAGCTGGAGGTCCTGCTCAAGGTGGAGGAGGGGCTGAATCGCGGGATGCCCGTAAGGGCACAGGATCTGGAAGACGAGGAATGCCAGCTCTTGGCCGGCCTTTTTCTGCTCACCGCCAAGCCTGTGATCTACGTGGCCAACCTGGGCGAGGAACGGCTGGGCGGGGGCGACTCCCTCCTGGAAGAAGTCCGACGGCTGGCCGAGTCCGAGGGAGCG
>MU158647.1:14649-15862 GCA_015711895.1 Candidatus Solincola tengchongensis
ATCGAGGAGCTGGAACCGGGAGAGATGCGCGAGTTCCTGGAGGCCTACGGCATTGAAAGACCGGGGCTGGAGCTTTTCGTCCAGCACTGCTACCGACTGCTGGGACTGATAACCTTTTTCACCACCGAGTCCGGCGAATGCCGAGCCTGGTCGCTCCGGCGGGGGAGCACGGCGGCGCAGGCGGCGGGTAGGGTACACACGGACATGGAGAAGGGTTTCATCCGCGCCGAGGTGCTGGGATGGGAGGAATTCCTAGCCCACGGTTCCTTCCACGCCGCCAGGGAGAAGGGGGCGGTCAGGGTGGAGGGGCGCGATTACGTGGTCCAGGGCGGGGACGTCATGCTCTTCCGTTTCCACTGACCGCGAAAGGGTCCGGAGCGGCCTCGAATTGCTGAGGTCGGAGGCGTCTTAAGACGGGCGCGTCGGGGAGCAGGCGGATCGACCCTCGTCGGAGGGAAGGGCGTGGGAGGGTGGCCTTCATGTCTCGTGAGGTCGGACCCGTGTGCCGCCCGCGGAAGCCGTAGCTCAGACCTCCGACTTTTTCAGCAGATGCCTTATGACCATCTGGGCCCCTGAGTGGGGGTCGATCTCCCGGGTCTCCACCATCTTCCTGACCAGTTCCACCATCTCTGGGTCCTCGCTCAGGGCCCGGGAAACCGTCCTCTCCACCCTGCGGTTTATTATCTCCTGCAGTTCGGCAAGGATCCTCTCCCTGGCCTTCTTCTCCAGCAGCCCCTTCTCCTGAAGGTAGCGGTAGTGGTCCAGGATGGCCTCGGCCAGTTCGTCAACCCCCTGCCCGGTGGTGGCCACGGTGCGGATGACCGGGGGCACCCTTTCCTCATCCCGCTGGGACATCTCCAGCATCATGGTTATCTCCGTATAGGTGCGGCCGGCATCCTCCCGGTCCGCCTTGTTGACCACGAAGATGTCCCCGATCTCCATGATCCCCGCCTTGAGGGCCTGTATCTCGTCCCCACCTCCAGGCATGGTGACCACCACGGAGGTGTGGGCCAGCCGCACGATGTCCACTTCCACCTGACCCGCCCCCACCGTCTCCACGATGATCATGTCCTTCCCGAAGGCGTCCAGGATGTTGACCGCGTCGTTGGTGGCCACGGAGACCCCACCCAGGGAGCCGCGGGTCCCCATGGAACGGATGAAGACCTCCGGGTCGGTGGCCAGGTCCTGCATGCGCACGCGGTCCCCCAGCACG
>MU158647.1:15872-19964 GCA_015711895.1 Candidatus Solincola tengchongensis
TGAAGGGGCTGGTGGGGTCTATGGCGATGATGCCCACGCTCTTTCCCCTCTTCCGCAGCTCCTTGGTAAGGGAGTTGACCAGGGTGCTCTTGCCGCTACCCGGGGCGCCGGTGATCCCCACGATGTGCGCCCTGCCCGTGTATTCGTGGAGCTTACGTATGGGCTCTCGGGCCGCGGGGTCACCGTTCTCCACCAGGGTGATCAGCCTGGCCACGGCGCGGCGGTCTCCTTCCAGAAGCCTGGATAGAAGGTCGTCCATCCTCCCTCCTCGATCGTTTTACCTAAATATTCTCGATGTTTCCGTGCCGGGTGTCAAAGCGGAGCCGGCATGAGCGGCCGATATGCGTGATCGAGTTCCGCCGCGGCTATCCATGCGGTATGCGGTGCACGGTGCGAGGGGACGGGGTGCGGTGTATGCTTTATCCATGCGGCGGGTGAGGATTGTGAACCTTCACCGGGATACGGTGCTGGCGGAGGAAGCGGAGGTGGCGGAGACCCCCGCTTCGCGCCGCCGCGGGCTTCTGGGGATGGACCGACTTCCCGAGGGTGGGGGGCTGCTCATCGTCCCTTGCCGCCAGGTCCACACCTTCGGGATGCGCTTTCCCATCGACGTGGTCTTCATCGACGAGGCCCTGAAGGCTGTCCGCCTGGTGGAGCGCCTGCGCCCCGGAAGGCTGAGCCCCTTCGTCCTGCGTTCCCGCGCCGTCCTCGAGCTGCCCGCGGGCACCCTGGAGAGGACGGGCACGCGGGTCGGAGACCACCTGGATGTGAGGAGCATATAGAAGCGGGACCATATAGAAACGATATTAAGGTGGTTGGAGGGTCCCACGGTCCGGCCTCCGGAGCTCCTGTGCGCAGGCCTGCAGACTTCGCTTCCTGCTGTGGTGGCCGGATCGGAGAAAACCCCGGCATTCTTTGGGTTTGTTTTTGCCGCCCGCGAACGATGGATTTCCCAACGGTATCGACGGGAAACGGGTTCATTCCATCACCGAGGTGAAGGCGGTGAAGATGATTCTTGATGATGCCCAACACGCATACCGGTGCCAAACTTCAGTGGGCTCGCGAGAAAATTATGGAAATATATGTCAGTGAACGTGCCCGGCACCGGAAAGGACGGGTCTTCATGCGCGTCTTCATTTACGAGAACGACGGGGAGGCCGTATCATGTAGGCATGATAGGTTGGAGGATAACCCGCTTTTTCCCCTCCGGGAAGGAGGAAGCCGACGACCGGGTGGTGGTGGAGCTTCCCCTGGAGATCGTGGTCAACGGGATGCCCCTGGTGGCCCTCATGCGCCTGCCCGGGATGGACCAGGAACTGGCCGTCGGCTTCTGCCTTACGGAGGGGATAATCGACGACGTGAAGAGGATCAAACTCCTCCGGCACTGCGGGTCCCTGGAGGCGGAGGCCGCGGCGGGGGAGATCCCCGGGGGAGACGCCCTGGACAAGGGCAACGTGGTGGAATTGGAGGTGGAAAGCCCCAGGGGTACGGACCGCTTCTCCTCCACCTACGTGGTACGCACGGGTTGCGGTGGGGCAGACCTCTCCGCCATCGAGGACTACCACCAGGGGTGGGTGACCTCGGAACTGCGGATTCCATCGAAGGTGCTCTATGGCTTGGAGGGCACGCTCACCGCCAGACAGGAGGTCTTCCGCGCCACCGGGGGCACGCACGGGGCGGGGGTCTTCGACGGAGGGGGCCAGGTGTTGGTGGTGGCCGAGGACGTGGGGAGGCACAATGCCCTGGACAAAGTGGTGGGGTGGTGCGCCCTGCGCGGCATCTCCCTGGAGGATAAGATTCTCATGCTCTCCGGGCGCGTCAGCTTCGAGATGGCCTTAAAGGCGGTGCGGGTGAGGATTCCGGTGCTGGTCTCGGTGGTCGCCGCCTCATTAAAAACGATGCGCATCGCCGAGCGGGCCGGCCTCACCGTGGCGGGGTTCTGCGACGGGAAGAGGTTCAACGTGTACACCCATGGATGGAGGATTCTTCCCTGAGGCTCGGGATGGACGGATCGCCGGGATTGTGTGTCCTATGCCCTATGGAGACGGGAGACCGAAAGCCGTTCATCTCCCGCCCACGGACAGAGGGTTTTCCTCGAGGCGGGAAGCGGAGCGAAGCGGGTAATCCCAAGAAGTGCAGAAAGGCGAGAGGATCGATGAAAGGCTTTCCCCACGACGGCGCGGACGGGAGACGCTTCCCCGTGGCTTTTTGCCGCGTGACCTACGCGGGCTGCCCTTCGTGGCGGGAGGATGACCGGCACGGAGAACGCGCGGTAACTCCCATGAACCCGATCCCCTCAAGAGGAGAGCCGCCGCGCTTATGGTCCCCGTGAAGGCGGCGGCGTCCCGCGAGGTTCGAGGAGGGGCAGAGAGATGAACTCCCGGTCGCCAGCCCGTAATGAGGTTGGAGATTTTACGGCCGCCGTGCTGGCGGGAGGGAGAGGCAAGCGCCTGGGCATGGACAAGACTTCCCTGGAAATAGGCGGAAAGCCCATCCTGGAGCGAATCATCACCGTGCTGGAAAGCTTGTTTCCACGCATCCTCGTTGTCACCCAGAGAGACAACCACGCCGCGGAGTCCCTCGCCGGCCCCGGGGTGAATGTGGTGAAAGACATCCTGCCCGGGAGGGGTCCGCTGGGCGGAATATACACCGCTCTGGAATATTCTGCCAGTGAATTCGTCTTCGTTATGGCCTGCGACATGCCCTACCCGAACCCGGGGCTCATCCGCCTCCTCCTGTCCTGGGCGCCCGGCTGGGAGGCGGTAGTCCCGCGCCGCGGCCGTTACATCGAGCCGCTCTTCGCCGTTTACCGCCGGGATGTCCGGGAAAAGATAAGGGAGAAACTGGAAACCGAACGATTGAAGATCCACGAGGTCCTGGACGAGCTGCGCGTCCGCTACGTGGACGAGGAGGAGATGGCGGCGCGCGATCCGGGCTTCCTCTCCTTCTTCAACATCAACACACCGGAGGACCTGGAGGCGGCCCGGCGGCTTTCCGGGACCTGAGCCCCGTTGCCATAGGAGGGGCTGGAGGAGTGGGCAGGGGAGGCAGGAAGGAGAAGAGTTGTGTGCATGGGAGGAAGGGATGGGGTTAAGAACATGACGGGCAGAACAGCCGCTTTTCGTGCCCGACCGGACAAGGGGGCCGGAGGGCCGGCGACTTGTCGGATCCATCGAGGAGGGAGGGATGGGAGATGACCGGGAGGGAGAGGATGCTCACCGCCCTCAGGCGGGAGGAGCCTGACCGCGTTCCGGTATGGGAGATGGCCTTCAACGAGGAATCCATAATCAGGCTCGGAGCTTTCTTCACCGATGACCTTCCGCCCATGAAACTGGTGCAGCGGATGAGCATGGAGGAGAAGGTCAAGCTCCTCAACACCCTTTTCACCGTGATACGGGAACTGGAGCTGGACGGGATAACCTCCATAGCCCTACTGGGCACGGAGCCGGTGGACGAGGAGCACGTCAGGGACGGGTGGGGAAGGATACTGCGCATAAGCGAAGAGGGGGAGGCCACGGCGGTGGGCGGCCCCATCTCCGACCCCTCCGATCTCAGGGCCGTGAGACCCTACCATCCCCAGCAGACCGATTTCCTCCTGCTCCTGGCCGCCTCCTGGGGAGCATGGAGAAATTGCTCTACTACTACGTCAAGAACCCGGGTTTCGTCAGGGACCTGGCCCGCTTGGTCACCGATTACATCCTGGAGGTGGTGGACATGGCCGCGGACCTGGGGGCCGACGTCATCGCCCTGGACGGGGACCTGGCCTTCTCCCAGAGCACCCTCATGTCCCCCGCGCAGTACGAGGATTTCGTCTTCCCCTATCACCGGGAGATAACCGAGCAGGCACACCGGCGCGGCATGCTCATCGTCAAGCATTCCGACGGCAACATGTGGCCCATCATGGAGGGGATAGTGGAGGCGGGATTCGACGGATTCCACCCTGTCCAGCCCCAGTGCATGGACATCGGCGAGGTAAAAACCCGCTACGGGGGCCGCCTCTGCATCCGGGGGAACATCGACTGCACCTACCTCCTCCCGTTCGGAAGTGAGGAGGAGGTGGAGGTGACGGTGCGGGAGACCATCAGGGTGGCC
>MU158648.1:0-3451 GCA_015711895.1 Candidatus Solincola tengchongensis
CTTCGAGGTCTGGTCGGGCAACGCCACCTATATTGCCCACGTGGAAGAGGGGCCGCAGCGCGTGCGCATCGCGGGGACGGTGGGCGATCGCCTTCCCGCCCACGCCGCGGCGGGCGCCAAGGCCATACTCGCCTTCTCCGAAGAAGAGGCGGTAGACAGGGCGCTCGAGGAGGGCATGCCCAGGCTGACACCGGCGACCATCACCGACCCGGAGGAGTTCAAGCGGCAGCTCAAGGTGGCGAGAAAGCGGGGATACGCCGTGGACCGCGAGGAGATAGACTTGGGCATAAATGCCGTGGCCGCCCCGGTCTTCGACCACCGTGGGAAGCCGGTCGCGGCGGTGGTGGTGGCGGGGCCCTCCCGTAGAGTGAGCGGGGCGGCGAGGTCACAGCAGGTCCGGCTGGTGAGGGAAACGGCGAGGAGGATAACCCTGCGCCTGCAGATGAGGGAAGGAGACGAAGAAGAGTTTGCGCCTCCAGAGCCTTTATGGGAAGTGGGGTTTCCCGCGTCTTGAGCATCGGAAGGCGTTGCCTGTTGAGCGTAGGAGGGCGGTGATAGTCACCACCCCTGTGGGCGGGAATACTCCGGGGTAAGCGGAGATGACCGTGGGATGAAAGGATACAGCGGAATCTTATATACCTATAAAGCGGATGTTTTTCGTTCGTAAGCATAGGGCGGAAGGGCGGAAGAAAAAAGAACCAATCGGTTATGGCTCGTGCGTAAAGCGTTTCTCGCGGAAGGCGCGGAGGCTTTGAGATACCGCAAGGGGATGAGCCGGGGCATTGCGTGTTCGGGTATTCGGTGAGTTAAAGGGTTGCCTTTTACATGGAGAGGGCGTCTGGGGTTGGCCGCAGGAGCTGCAGGAAGGGCACAGGAGGGAAGGAGGGTTGCCAGAATCTTGCCAAGTGGAATAGGGCGGCGGATTTACATGTGTCTCCAGGAGATGATCTCCATGTGCGAGGTTGGTTGTAATGGTGACCAAGAATCCATGCCAGTGTTTGGCAATACATAGAAATTTTCATTCACGGAACGGGCTACTTCGATGATCGTCGTTGAGTTCCCGTCGAGACCAAATATGAGGGGGTGATGGTCATGCCGGGCATTTCCTTCCTCACAACTCCGGAGGAGACAGCCGACACCTTCTTCGTGAGGCTCTTCTGCGGCGGGGTAAAGGCGGTCGCCCTACTGGCCAGGCCCTTCCTGAAGGCCATGGACGCCTTCAACGCTTCCCGATTTCCCTCCTCGCGAAGCGCTCCCAGCTACCCCTTCGTGGACGACGGGAGGTACGATTACGGCCTGAGCCAGCCGGAGCACGGCATCGTCATGGAAAGAGGCGTGAGGATACCCATGCGGGACGGGACCGAGTTGCGGGGGGACGTCTTCCGCCCCGACACACCCGGCCGTTTCCCGGTCATCATGGCCGAAGCGCCCTATCCCCTCTACATCAAGGTCCAGCCGGGCGTTGACGACAACGGTGGGGTGGGTACCAGGTACCAGCAATTCGAGCAGGCCAACCCCGAGTACTGGGTCCCGCGAGGTTATGTCTATGTGACCATAAACACACGGGGGTACGGCGGATCGAACCAGCCTTCCGCCTTCCTCGACTACCAGGAGGCCGTGGACTATTACGACGCCATCGAATGGGCTGCCTCCCAGCCCTGGAGCAACGGGAAGGTGGGGCTCTTCGGCATCTCCTATTACGCCATGTCCCAGTACTTCGCCGCCGCCCTCAAGCCTCCCCACCTCGCGGCCATCGTTCCCTGGGAGGGCCTCCTCGAGCCCTACCGGGACATCGCCTACCGGGGCGGGATACTCAGCCGTTTCGCGGTCATGTTCGCCTTCATGATGCAGGTGACCGCCGACCGCCCCTGGAAGTCCAAGAATTTCATGGAGCTGATGCTCACCCATCCTTACCTGGACGACCTGTGGACCTACGGGACGGGCATCCTGGACGGGCGCAGGGACACGCCGAGGATTCCCGATGATGTGGGGTTGATAGAGGCACCCATGCTCTCGGTGGGGAACCTCAACGACCCCGACCTCCACCTGCGGGGCAACGTGAACGCCTTCGCCGGGGCGGGCAGCAGGGAGAAGAAGCTGCTCCTCTACAGCGGGACGCACTGGGGATCGGCTTACCAGCCCTGGGCCAACCGCACCGTCCTCCGCTTTTTCGACCACTATCTGAAGGGCAGGCCCACGGGACTGGAGCGCGAGCCGGCGGTGGACGTCCAGGTACGCACCGGGCCGGACACCTTCACCCACGTCTACGGGAACAGCTGGCCCCTGGAGCAGACTCTTTGGACGAGGTATTACCTGAACGCCCGGGATGGCTCCCTGGTCACGGAGAACCCGGAGGAGGAGTCCTCGGCTGAGGCGGTCTGGCAGGAGGAAAAAGAGGTTGGAAGCAGTTACCAGGTGACCTTCCGCACCCCGCCCCTGGAGGAGGACGTCACCGTGGCCGGCCCCGTCACCGCACACCTCTGGGTGTCCACACAGGGCCGGGACGTGGACCTGACCGTGGAGCTGAGGGACTACGATCCGCAGGGCCGGGAGACGCGTTTCGCCTACGTCATCGCCGGCTCTCCCGACGAGCCCGTGACCCGCGGCTGGCTGCGGGCCTCGCGGAGGGCGCTGGATCCCGAGCGCAGCAGGCCGCATCAGCCCTGGCACCTCCATAAGCGCAGCGACTGGTTGACCCCCGGAGTCCCCGTGGAGGTGGACGTGGAGATCTGGCCCACGGGCATGGTCTTCAAAGCCGGCCACCGCATCGCCGTCACCGTGCACTGCGGCCGCTACAAAAGGAAGGGAGAGGCCTACTTCCGAGTGCGTCCCCTTCCCTTCCTCCCCGCCATAACCCTGAGGAACTCGATGTACCAGGCATATTCCCCGCCCGCGCGGGGTACCCGCGTCCACACCGGGGGCAGGTTCGCCTCCTGGCTGGAGCTTCCGGTCATCCCGCCCGACCCCTCTCCCGTCCACCGCGTGCTCATCCGGGACGACCGTTTCGAGCCGGAGACGGTGGGCGGCGAGATGGGAGACCGCTTCGAGTGGACCAACGCGGGCTCGGAATACCACTCGGTGACCGAGGCCAGCGGCCTCGGGCTCTGGGATTCCCAAATCATCCGTGGGGAGCGTTCGCACAACCCGGAGACCTGGTGGGTGAAGGTCCCCTGGGCGGGAACCTTCTCCTACCGGGATATGGTCTGCGGTTTCCAGGGAAGGGTGGCCGTGCCCCCGCGTGTTCCCGACCGGGTGTCGGCCGGGGAGAGGGTCGCGGTGACCATGAGTGTCGAGCCTCCTCCCGAGCGGACCGGATTCGACCTCCAGTTGCGCAAAGGAGACGGGGAATGGCAAACGGTGTGGGAAGCCGTAGCGGAAGGCCGAGCGGAGCTCGATCCCTTGGAAGCCGGGGAGTACGCACTGCGATGCCGGATTAGGAGCCTTGAGGACG
>MU158648.1:3461-5082 GCA_015711895.1 Candidatus Solincola tengchongensis
GGTGGTCCCCGCCCGCCGAGTTCACGGTGAGGTGACGGCCGGATGAGCTCGAGATCCGGGCAAACCTGCGGATTTCCGGTCAGCGAAGGAAATCAGGCTTGATCTCGTGAAAGCGTGGTGGTCGAAGTGGAAAGGGACAAGGGAGAATTCACAAGGAGATGGGATGAGGAGAGCAAGGTCTTCTGGCACCTCACGGCGGCGTCCTGCGCTCACGTCGTGGAGGAGTACCTCTGGCCGGGGGGCTTTCTTGAATCAGCCAAGGAAGTGGCGCCCGAGGCCTTCAAGAACGCCTCCCTTCCCATCATCGTGGGCGTCAACGCCTCCATGATCGCCGGGTGTGTCTTCGGTTCAATCATGCGGAAGAAAGACCCGTCCTACGGGCTGAGCATGGCCGGCCTGCTCTTCTTCAACGCGCTCCTGCACCTGGGCGCGTCCCTGAAGGCCGGAAAGTACGTCCCGGGCCTGGTGACCGGGCTTACCCTGTACGTGCCCCTCGCTGTGAAGGCCTTCTCCGCCTACAGGAGGTCGGAGAGGTACCGCCTGTCCACGGCCCTCCGCTCAGCGGCGCAGGGAGTGGCCCTCCACGCCGTTCCCTTCGTTGCTTTCGCCGTGCGCGCCGCGGCGCAGAAAAGAAAGGGGGAACCGTGAGCGTCAGGAGCCTGTTCGTGAGGATGGGAAAGATCTTTCCTCACCCCGTGACCATGGACCACATCCGGTCCATGCCGCGGAGGCGGTTGACCCCGGAAGAGGAGGGCAAGCCCTATGCCAAATATTTCCACAAGGAGCTGGCGGAGATACCGCGGGATGACCTGGAGAGGGTGAACGCGGGCCCGGTGGATCCGGCTTCCGCCACGCCCATAGAAAGGAGAAACGACCTCCTCGAGCCGGGGTACCTGGAGGTGGAGACGGGCTACACGGTGATGCCCGACGGGAGCGGCTTCGCCGCCACCCTGGTGCGCATGCCGGAGGTGACGCCGGAAATGCTGGACTGGTGGTTCAACTGGCATCCTCTGGAAGGTCTGAGGTACGCCATCTGGTGCCCCCCGGCTCACGTGGACATCGGGGTGAAGGACCCCGCGCGGCACCTGGACAGCTCGGGCGTCCCCCTGCGGGAGAGGAACGAGGGGAGCACCCACTACCCGGTGGAGGGTTTCAACCTGAGGTCGGCGCAGAGGCTGGCCATACGCTTCTATTCCCCCCGCGAGTTCGGCCTGGACATGGAGCTCTTCCGGGAGCCGTTCATCAGCAGGGCCTACTGCGCGGACGTCACCTTGAGCCTTATGCGCACTCCCTTCTGCGTCTTCCTCCACGCCGTGCGTTCCGTGGCCGGCGGCGTGGAGTACCGCAGCCGCTACTGGATCGGCTACACCATGCGCGGCGGCAGGCCCGTGAGCGTGCGGCGCCCCTCGGTTCGGGTCAAGAGGCCCATGCCTTTCCGGATGATGGACCTGGCGCGCAACAACTGCCTGCACAGCCTCATGGAGTACAACAACCTGGCCTCCTTCCTGCCCCAGCTCTACGCGGAGATGGGAGGCAGGATAGAATGACGGTAAATCATACAGGTGAGTCCGCAACAGGGAACTTCTTTAGTTCGCCGTGCTCGAATCCGTCCGGTGGTAAT
>JACVJH010000331.1 GCA_015711895.1 Candidatus Solincola tengchongensis
TAAGTGCCGAGGTTGAAAGTGCGCCGCGTCCCCGGCCCTATCTCCACGTCCTGCAGCGCCGGGGGTTTCACCTCCCCGCCCCCGGTGTTCAGGGTGAAGTCCACGTGGGCCGTCGTCCCTCCCGGGTTCTGCACCAGCACGAAGGTCTCGAAGCCCATGTCCGTGCAGCCCTCGGCAAGATACCAGGTAAGGTGAGGGGTATTCACACCGCAGCAGTCGTGCCCCACGGTCCAGGGGCTGCCCGGCGACGGCCTCCAGTACACGGCGCGTTCGCAGATCACCAGGCCGTCGGTGCACTCCACCCGGGTGGAGACGTCGGTGGTGGTCACGTAGTCATTGAGCCGGAAGGTGCGCCGCGTCCCCGGGCCTATCTCCACGTTCTGTAGCTCCGGGAGTTTCACCTCCCCGCCCCCGGTGTTCAAAGTGAAGCTCACGTGTCTCGGGTAGATGGAGGGGTTCTGCACCAGCACGTAGGTCTCGAACCCGGCGTCCGTGCACCCCTCCGCCAGGTACCAGGTGTTGCCAAGCGACCAGGCCGAGCCCCCGTCGTACGGGTTCAGGACCCCGGCGATTATACTGGAAAAATATACCTCCAGAGATTCCACCGCCCGGTTATAGGCGTTCCCGAATCCGTCCACCGTCTCCCGCTTCCAGGTGAAGGGCTTCCCGGTCCCGTCGGTGCTGAAGATGGCGCCCCCTAAGTCGTCGTTCCGCGTGCCCACGTAGAGGCGTCCGCCGTAGGCGGCCATGCTCTCCGCCTTGACGTGGGCCGGGCAGGTGAAACCGCCCGAGGCCATGCGGGCCCATCCCGACCCGTCGTAGACCCAGACCTCGCAGCCGGAAGCGGAGTTCCAGGTGCCGGCGGCGAGCAGGCTCCCGAAGCATTCCATGCAGGATACGGAGTAGTTGTCGGAGTAGCCGAACCCGTCGGCGCCGACCTTGCTCCAGCCCGAGCCGTCGTAGGCCCACACCTGGCCGCCGCCCGCCCTCTGCGTCCCCCCGAAGAGCTTCCCGCCGTAGACGGCCATGCTCTCCGCGCCGCGGTTGCTCGCCACCCCGAACCCCTGAGGCACCGGCCCGCTCGCGCCCACCTCGCAAGTCCACGACGCGCCGTCGTAGGACCACACCTCGCACCCTTGCTGGTTGTAGGTCCCCACATAAAGGCGCTCCTTGGCGTCCGGGCCGATGTAGACGGCCATGCTCGTAGCGGCGGTGTTTATATCCGTGGCGATGAGGTTCCGGAAGCTGCCTCCGATGAGTCCCCCGGGCCCCACCAGGCAGGTCCAGCCCGAGCCGTCGTAGGCCCACACCTCGCAGCCGCCCAGATGGTTGCCGGTCCCTACGTATAGCCTGCCCTTAAAGACGGCCATGGACTCCACCCTCTTGTTCAGGTCCCCGAAGACCGAGGACCGCGCGCATGCCCTCCAGGCGCTGCCGTCAAAGGAATAAACCTCGCAGCCCCTCTCGCCCGCCGTCCCCGCGTAGAGGAGCCCGTCGTAGACGGCCATGCCGCTGACCGTGGAATTGGTGTTCGGCGAGAAGAAGGTGAAGTAGAGCCGTTCCCATCCTGAGCCGTCGTACTCCCACAGTTCCCCGAGCCAGCCGGCGCCCACCAGAAGCTTCCCCCCGCGGACCAGCATGGCGCGGGCGATCGTGTTGCTGTGGTATTTGTCGGGATGCAGGGGACCGGTGTTCACCTGGGTCCAGCCGCTCCCGTCGTAGCGCCAGACCTGGAGGGCTTGGGTGCCCCGTGTCCCCACATACAACTGCGACCCGAAGACGGCCATGGAGGTCGCGGCCAGGTTCTGCGAACCGAAGGCGCCCCCGTCGTTCCGCCCCCAGAAGATGCCGTTGGAGGTGCTGTATATCTCCAGCCCGGTGGCCTGGTTCTCGGTTCCTGCGAAGAGGTACTCCGTGGAAGTGGTGGGGTCCGTCCAGGAGGCCATGGAGGCGATCCTTACGTTATGCGGGTTCCCGAAACCGGGGACGATCCCCATCACCCAGGAGGTCCCGTTGGCCGAGCCCCAAACCTCTCCCCCCGAGGAGTTGTAGGTGCCCACCAGTGTCACGTCCGCGGTCCCGAAGCGGAAGACGGTCATGCAGGATGCCTCCCGGTTCCCGGATCCGAAGGCGCCCCCGTCCACCCTCTGCCAGGCAATGCCGTCCGATGTGCGCCATACCTGGAGACCGTCTTGGTTGGACGTGCCGACGTAGAGGTAGTCCGTGGAGGTCGCGGAGTCCCTCCAGACGGCCATGGAGGAGGCGGTGGTGTTCTTGGAATTGCCGAAACCCCGGCTTACTGAGGCACCGGGGCCCACCACCCGCTCCCAGGAGGAACCGTCAGTGCGCCATATCTCGCACCCGACCAGGTTGGAGGTGCCCGCGTAGAGGCGGCCCTTGAAGACAGACATGCAGGGGACAGCGTTGTCCCACTCATCCGGCGGGCCCTCACGGAAGCCCGGCGGGGTCTCTATCCTCCAGCTGTCACCCTCGAGGCTCCATATCCCGCACGGCCCCGACTCACCGGCGCCCGTCCCCACATATAGCCTCCCCTGGAACTCGGCCAGGCCGGATACCTCACCCTGGGGGAAGTAGTAGGCCCCTACCAGGCCATCCTGGGAAATGCGCCCTCCACGCGTTCCGTCCGCCGAGAGAGCCACGGGCGGTCCGGACAGACATGGAAGCAGCGCCAGCGCCAGGCAGGAGAGGAACACGGTCATCCGGCGAAAGCGGCGAACGCCGAGGCAGGAGTTCGAGCGCATGGCAACCCCCTTTCCCAGGCCTTACCAGGCCTTACTAGGGATTTATATACCCTCGTCGCGGGACTTGTATTCCTGGGGTCCGGAGGCCTTTTCCCTCTTGGTGCGGGCGACATGCGCAGCGCGAAGCCCTTGCTCGCGGGTGAGGTATGCCACATGTTCCGCCCTGACGCATCTCATCGTTTTCCGTTGGCATCACCGCGAGGGAGGATGGCGTATACGTGAAGTATCTTCCGCTCTTTGTCGGGAGTGATGAGAATCCTCATTTCTCCCACTCGGAGACGATAGTCACCTTTTAGCTCGCCGGTGAGGGGGCGCATATCAGGGTACATGAAGGGGTTTTCCGCGCCTTCCAGCTTCAAGAGCGCATCAAGAACCCGGGATCTGGTTTTCTTGTCCAACTTGCGGTATTGTTTTTCCGCCGTGGGCTTTACCTCAACCTTCCAGCTCATGCAGGGACTTTCCCTTCACGCCGAGTTCGACCTCCTCCTTCCCTCTGCGGATGGCCTCAAGCCACTCCGGTTTGGAAAGAAGTTCCAATGTTTCCCGATGCCTATCCAGGTACTCATCTATAAGCTCTGTGAGGATGTCCTTGATGTTCCTGCGCTCCAGGCTGGCGATCACCTTCAGATTGTCCCTCTTATCCTCAGGGATGCGCACCGTCACCGTTCCCATGCCCACACCTCCTCTTCGATGTCTACAAGTAGATTAGTATACTTGTAGATTAGAATCAAGGTCCGGTTATCCTTGAGCCTATGCCCGGTGGGATACTACGGTTCAAGGGCTGACCCCAACGGGGAGGACATCCCTCCCGTATTTCTTAAGAGTATGGCCTCTTTACGGAGAGATGCCTCTGGAGTTGTGCCCCACGGTCCAGGGGCTGCCCGGCGACGGCCTCCAGTACACGGCCCGCTCGCAGATGATACTCCCGTCGCGGCAGAGGACCTTGGTGGAGACGTCCGTGGTCTTTACATAATTTCCCAGGTTGAAGGTGCGCCGCGACCCGGCACCGATCTCCACATGCTGGAGCTCCGGGGGCTTGACCTCACCGACCCCGGTGTTCAGGGTGAAGTCCACGTGCACCGGGGAACCCCCCGGGTTCTGCACCAGCACGTAGGACTCGAAGCCCAGGTCGGTAGCCCCCTCGGGGAGGTACCAAACCGGGTTGGAACGGTACACCCCCGTCCCGTTGTGGCCCACCGCCCAGGGAACGCCCGCCCCCGGCCTCCAATACATGGCCCGCTCGCAGGCCACAAGGCCATCCGTGCAGCTCACCCGGGTGGACACGTCTGTGGTGGTCACGTAGGCGTTGAGGAGGAAGGTGCGCCGCGACCCGGCCCCGATCTCCACGCCCTGGAGCTCCGGGGGCTTGACCTCCCCACCCCCGGTGTTCAAGGT
>JACVJH010000332.1 GCA_015711895.1 Candidatus Solincola tengchongensis
GCGGCCCGCCCTGAAGTCCACCTCCCCCTCGCCGGGGCGGAAGGCCAGCAACTCCGACTCATAGACCTCTACCCGCCTCGGCTTGCGGGGGACTTCCTCCCCCCTCCGGGCATAATAATACAGTGGTTTTCCGCGATGTTTCACCGCCGAGAAACGGGGGGGTTCCTGGTCAAAGCTCCCCACGAGGGAACGCACCGCCCGGCGGACCTCCTCCTCGCTCCCCCGGAAGGCGCTCCGGGAGGTTACCTTTCCCTCCAGGTCCAGGGTCTCGGTCTCCAACCCGAGGATCACCGTTCCCTCGTACACCTTGGGATCGCCGGGGACGAAGGGCGCCAGACGTGTGGCCCTCCCTGTGAGCACCACCATGAGCCCGGAGGCTTGGGGATCGAGCGTCCCGGCGTGGCCCGCCTTGCCTGCCCCCAACCTCTTTTTCACCTCCTGGACCAGGTCGTGGGAGGTGGGACCCGGCGGTTTGTCCAGGAGAACTAGGCCGTCGACGCTCCTTTCAGCCATGGCGGCCTCTTCGCAGGACCTCCAGCAGACGGGCCAGGCTCCCCTCGATGTCCAGGTCGGAGGTGTAACCGGCGGCGTTGGCGTGCCCTCCGCCTCCCAGCGCCCTGGCTACGGGCCCTACCTCCGCCCCGTCGCGGGAGCGCAGGCTGACCCTGACCTTCCCGTCCTCGAGCTCCTTGAGTATCGCGGCTACCCTGGTCCCCCTCACCGTGCGGAGGTGGTCTATGAGGTCCTCCGTCTCTTGGAGGGAAGCTCCCGTCTCCCGGAGATCGCGCTGGGTTATGTAACTGAAGACCAAGCCGAGGTCCTCGAGCACCTCAGCCCTCTCCAGGGCTCGACCTACAAGGCGTGTATAGGAAAGGGACTGGCTCTCATAGACCTCCCTGGATATCAGGGCCAGGTCCGCTCCTGCGGCGGCCAGCTCCGAGGCCACCGCCAGCGCCTCCGGGCTGGTGTTGCGGTGTTGGAATCGCCCGGTATCGGTCACCAGCCCCGTGTAGAGGCAGGTGGCCACCTCGGGCGTCGACTCCCATCCCCCCGCACGCAGGAGGCGGTAGACAAGCTCGGACGTGGAGGAGGCTCCCGGATCCACCAGGTCCAGGTGCCCGAAGAGGTTGTTGTCCTCGTGGTGATCCACGTTCACCAGGAAGCGGGCCCCCTCGGCCTTGGGTCTCAGCCCTTCCAGCCGTTCGGCATTGCTGCAATCCAGGGCTATGAAGAGGTCCGCTCCCTCCGGGATTTCCTCGGGGTCGCGCAGCATCTCGCGCCCGGGAAGGAAGTGGTATTGTGGAGGGAACTGCTCGGGCCGGGGAAGGGCCGCATAGACCGCCTTTCCCTGGGCTGAGAGGGCCAGCGTCAGCCCCAGCAGGGAACCCAGCGCGTCCCCGTCGGGGTTCACATGCGATGAGAGGCAGACCACAGTGCTTTTCTCCACCGCCCGGACGGCGGCCTGCAGGTCTTCCTCCCTCACGGTGCGCCCTCGCGCATCAGGCTTGTCGGCCACAATTACCATTCCCCGTCGTTGCAGACCCGGAACCCGTCTCCCCTCCTCACTCCCCCGCCGCGCCTATCTGGCCGGGAAGCGGGCTCCTCAACTTGCATCAGTCCACAAACTCCCCGCCGGTCATCTCCTCCGGTTTCCCGGCGTCGCCCTCCTCCTGGACGTGGCGGATTATGGTCTGAACCTTCTGGCTGGTCTCCGCCCCACGGTCCCGCTGCAGGACCAGCTCTGGAGTATACCTCAGGCGAACTCGCTTTCCCAGCTCGCGGCGCAGGAAACCTCTGGCCTTCGTCAGGGCCTGCAGGGAAGCCTCCGATTCCTCGTCCGGGCCCAGGAAGCTCAACCACACCCTGGCCACACGCAGGTCCGGCGAGACCTCCACCTTGGTCACGGTGACGAATCCCACACGGGGGTCCTTGAGTTCCGCCTGGAGTATCTCCCCCAGGGCCTCCTTGCAAGCCTCATTCACCCTCTTCATGCGCTCGGGTATCACGGCTTTCACCTCATGGACCGATCCCGCCGCCTCATGCTCTCTCTTCGCTGGACGGCGTTCAGGGAGTGAAGATGGTGATCGGGGAATCCAGGACCTCGGCCTTGCCCAGGGAACGGACGGCACGATCCACGCGGCTCAGGGTCTCCCTGGCGCTGTACTCGCTGTTGCTCACGCAGGTTATACCCAGACTGCACACCTGCCACAGGTCGTGCTTGTCCACCTCCGCCACGGCCACGTTGAAACGGCTCCGGGTGCGGTCGATGATGCTCTTAACCACCTGCCTCTTCTCCTTGAGGCTGCGACACTCCGGCAGGTAAAGTTCCATCCTAAGCGCCCCCACGTACACGGCGGCGACCTCCTCAGGAAACCGACGCCCCCTCTTCCGGCGGTTTTTCCCGCACCTCGATTACCTCTATTATGTCTCCCTCCTTGATGTCCTGGAAGTTCTCCAGGCCCACGCCGCATTCGTAGCCCGCGGACACCGACCTCACGTCGTCCTTGAAGCGCCGGAGGGAAGCGACGCCCCCCTCGTAGATTATGGTTCCGTCCCTCACCAGGCGCACCCTGGAGTTGCGGGTGATCTCCCCCTCCTTGACCAGGGCTCCGGCCACCGTTCCCTGACGGGGTATACGGAAGGTGGCCCTGACCTCTAGGAGGCCCGTCCTTACCTCCTCGTATTCCGGCTTGAGCATGCCTCGAAGAGCCGCCTCCATGTCCTCAAGGAGCTGGTAGATGACCCGGTATGTACGGATCTCCACCCGTTCCCTCTCCGCCATCTCCTGGGTCTTGGAATCGGGGCGCACGTTGAAACCCAGTATCACCGCCCCGGAGGCCTTGGCCAGCATGACGTCGTTCTCGTTTATGGCTCCCACGCCGGCATGGATGATCTTGACCGCTATGTCCCCCACCTTCAGCTTGAGGACCGAGTCGCGGACCGCCTCCACGGAGCCCTGGGTGTCCCCCTTGATTATCAGGTTGAACTCCTGGGCCTCCCCTTCCTGGATCTGGCGGAAGAGGTCCTCCAGGGTGAGCGTGCGGGCCGGCCGTCGCTCTCCCTCGGCCCTTTCCCTGGCCAGCCTGGCCTCCACGAGGGCTCGGGCCTTCTTCTCGTCCTCCACCACGACGAACTCGTCGCCGGCCTCGGGCACGGTGTTCAAGCCCAGGACCTCCACGGGCATGGAGGGCCCGGCATGGTCCACGGTCCTGCCCCGGTCGTCGAGCAGGGCCCGGGCCCTCCCGTAGGCCTTTCCTGCCACCAGGGCGTCCCCCCGCCTCAAGGTACCCCTCTTCACCAGCAAGGTGGCCACCGGGCCCCTCCCCTTTTCCAGGCGGGCCTCGATGATGTATCCCCTGGCCGCGGCGTCCGGATTGGCACGCAGGTCGTGGATCTCGCCCAGGAGGAGGATCATCTCCAGCAGGTGGTCAAGGTTGGTCCCCTCCTTTGCCGAGACGTCCACGAACACCGTATCCCCTCCCCATTCCTCCGGCACCAGGTTGAACTCCGTCAGCTGCTGCCGTACTCGGGTGGGGTTGGCCTCCGGCTTGTCGATCTTGTTCACCGCCACCATTATGGGCACCCCGGCCGCCCGGGCATGGTCTATGGCCTCGATGGTCTGGGGCATGACCCCGTCGTCGGCGGCCACCACCAGTACAGCGAGGTCGGTAACCTTAGCCCCCCTGGCCCGCAAGGCGGTGAAGGACTCGTGGCCCGGCGTGTCGATGAAGGTGATCCTCTGTCCCTGATACTCCACCACCGAGGCGCCGATGTGCTGCGTGATGCCGCCCATCTCGCGATCGGTGACGTTAGTCTTACGGATGGCGTCCAGAAGGGAGGTCTTCCCGTGATCCACGTGCCCCATCACCGTGACCACGGGGGGGCGGGGGCGCAGTGATTCCGGTGCGTCCTCCTCAAGGGTTATCTCCTCGGTCATCCTGGTCTTTATCTCCAACTCTATCCCCAGTTCCACCGCCAGCAACTGCAGGTAATCGTCAGGGATGGGGTGGTCGAAGTCCAACCTCTCTCCCAGGCCGGCCAGGAGTCGGACTATCTCTATCGGCCTCTTCCCCACCCTCTGCGCGAACTCCTTGACCGTTATGCCCGAGGGGACGCGGAGAGCCTTGCGCATGGGCTTGGTGATCGGCTCCCGTGCCGCCCTCTCCCGGGCCGCCTTTTCCCTCTCACGGACCGGGTGATGTCTTGCGGGTGCCGCCTCCGGCCTTCCCCTGCTGCTCGGGACCTCGCGCCTCTCCTTAGGCGGTACGGCTCGCGGGCGGGTCTCCCGGCGGACCTCCTGCCCCTCTCCCACCGAGGCTTGGGGCTTGGCCTGGGGTACGGCTTCCGCGGCTCTCGTGCCGGAAGTAACGGCTTGAGGAGCTTCCTCCTCCTTTGCCTCTGCAGCCGTGGGCTTCCCCGGCTCCGCTTCCTTCACCGCGGTCCCCTCCGCGGAGGTTGTAGAGGCCTTCTCCTTCCTCCCCGAACGGGCGGCCGGGGTGGGTGCGGCCTTTGTCGCCGGCTTTCCCTCTTTCCGCGGTCCTTTGTCTGCCTTCTCCTCTTTCGCCTCCGCCTTCGCCGCGGGAGCCTTCGCCGGGGCCCTCTTCCGTGGGGTGGCGGCTTTCTTGCCCTTGACCTTCTCCGTGACCGCCTTCTCCAACTCCTCGTTCACGGCGGAAAGCGGGTTCTGGATGTCCTGCCCCATGGACTGGAGGACCTCCAGGAGCTCCTTGCTGGTGATACCCAGTTCTTTGGCCAGTTGGTGAACCCTTTTCCCCGCCATGACCCTTCCTTCCCGGCCGGATGTACTCCGTCACGCGGCAGTTGTTGGCCAAGATCTCTTGACGGCCACAGATATATCATAAACCAAGAGCGGCATGCTTCCTCACCCTTCCTCGGTGGTCCCCGAATACCCCGCTTCCGTTGCCGGTTCCGCAGGCTCTTCACCCACCCCTGCTGGTTCCGTCGTCTGTCCCGGCCCCGACGATTCTACGGATCCCGCGGTCTCTTCCGGCCCCTCCGACTCCTCCTCGGCGCCGGATGCCCTCCAGGCCTCGCTCGGCTTTCCCGCCTGGGCTACGAAGGCCTCCTCTCCCTCGCCCGCCTGGGATTCGCTACGGATGTCGATGCGCCAGCCGGTCAGCTTCGCCGCCAGGCGGGCGTTCTGTCCCTCTCGGCCGATGGCCAGTGAAAGCTGGCTGTCGGGGACGATGACTTCGCACATCTGTTCTTCGGGATGGTAGATGACCTTCTTCACCGTGGCCGGGCTCAAGGCGTGGGCCACGAATTCCTCCGGCTTCGGGCTCCAGCGGACGATGTCCACCTTCTCGCCCCTCAGTTCGTTCACCACCGTGCGCACCCGGGAACCTCTGGCTCCCACGCAGGCCCCTACGGGGTCCACGTTGCGGTCGTTGGACATCACGGCTATCTTGGAGCGG
>MU158649.1:0-1979 GCA_015711895.1 Candidatus Solincola tengchongensis
GAGAAAGGGAACGCAGGACAAGGAGGTGAACATGGATGAGGTGCTCTTCCGGCGCGAGGGGGCCGTGGAGGTGGTGACCCTCAACCGCCCGGAGGTCCTGAACGCCTTCAATTTCAACATGCTCCTAGCCCTGACCAGGAGGTTCGAGGAACTGGAGCAGGACGACGAGGTCAGGGCAGTGGTGGTCACCGGGGAGGGGCGGGGCTTCTGTACCGGCGCCGACCTCACCGGTGGAGGGGCGCGGAGCGACGGGCATACCCCGATGGGTATGCGGCTCTCGGCGGGCCTCTACTCGCGCCTCATCAGGACCATGGCGGAGATGGAGAAACCGGTCGTGGGGGCGGTGAACGGCGATGCCGCCGGTGCGGGATGCAATTTCGCCCTGGCCTGCGACCTTTTGGTGGCCTCGGAGAGGGCGCGCTTCATCCAGGTCTTCGTGAGGCGCGGCTTGGTGGCCGATGCCGGGGGGACCTTCTTTCTGCCCCGCCTGGTGGGTCTGGCGCGGGCCAAGGAGTTGATGTTCTTCGGGGAGCCCGTGGATGCCCGGCGGGCCTACGAGCTGGGCCTGGTCAACCGGGTGGTGCCCCACGAGAGGCTCATGGAGGAGGCCATGGAGCTGGCCGGGAAGCTGGCCGAGGGGCCTACCCGGGCCATAGGGATGATGAAGCGCATGCTCAACCGTTCCTTCGAGTCCGACCTCTCGACCTGCCTGGACTTCGAGGCCACCTTCCAGGGCATCGCCGTGTCCACCGCCGACGTGGTGGAGGGGATAACCTCCTTCCTCCAGAAGCGGAAGCCGGAGTTCAAGGGGCGCTGACCCCGGTTATAATGGTTAAAGCGTCGGCTTCGGGTTTTTGCGGGAGGAGGGGAGGGGCATGAAAGCTTTGGTATTCGAGTACAACATACCGAAATACCTGCTCACCGGAGCCCTGGCCCGGAGGTGGCCGCAGATCCTTACCACTGGGCTGGCTCCGGCGGGAGTGAGGGAGATCGAAGATCCCCGGCTGCCCGGGCCGGAATGGGTGAAGGTGCGGCCACGGCTCTCCGGGTTCTGCGGAAGCGACCTGAGCATCGTCCTCTGCCGCGAGAGCCTCACCCTGGCTCCCTTCTCCTCCTTCCCCTTCGTCATCGGCCATGAGGTGTGTGGGGAGATCGCCGAGGTTGGAGAGGCCGTGGAGGGCTTCGAGCCGGGCGACCGGGTCACCGTGATGCCCGTCCTCGGGTGCCGCCAGCGCGGGATTGACCCGCCCTGCCCCATGTGCGCCCGGGGTAGGTACCAGCTGTGCGAGAACTTCACCGAGGGGAGCCTCCCGGCGGGGATGTTCGAGGGCAACACGGCGGAGGTCCATGGATACATAAGCGAGATGGGCCTGGCCCACGTCTCCCAGATCTACAAGGTACCCGCGGGAGTCAGCGACGAGAACGCCGTGCTCACCGAGCCCTTCGCCACCACCCTGCACATGGTCTTGGCCAACCGCCCACAGCCGGGAGAGACGGTGCTGGTCTTCGGATGCGGGGTAATGGGCCTGTGCACCATCGCCGCCCTACGCGCCCTGTGTCCGGATGTGAGGGTGCTGGCCGCGGAGGTGGATCCCTTCCATTCCCAGGTGGCCCGGGAGATGGGTGCGGAGGAGGTACTGCGCCCGGGAGGCAAGGATTTCTACCGCCGGGTGGCCGAGCTCACTGGAGCCAAGATGCACACCCCGCTACTGGTCAAACCCCTTCTCGTGGGCGGGGTGGACAGGGTCTTCGACGCCGTAGGGAACACGGAAACCGTGCACACCTCCCTGCGCATCCTGAAGAGCGGCGGCTGGTACAACATGTTGGGCATAGGGGAACCCAAACACATAGACTGGACCCCGGTCTGGCTGAAGGAGCTGACCCTGCGCGGCATCTACGCCTATCAGGAGGAGGAATGGGAGGGGGAGAGGTTACACACCTTCGCCCTCGCCCTGCGCCTCTTCGAGGAGGGCAAGGTG
>MU158649.1:1989-3481 GCA_015711895.1 Candidatus Solincola tengchongensis
CCGCTTCAGGCTGGAGGATTATCCCAGGGCCCTCGAGGTGGCCCTGAACAAAGGGAAGCACCAGGCGATCAAGGTGGTCTTCACGCCATGACAGCGAGAGCCAGTTACTGGGGGGCGCGGGGAGAAGAGACGGCGAAATAGGTGGCCGGTACGGCTTGCCCTATCTGCCCGTAGCGTCCGAATATGGCCGTACGGGACGCGCGAGCGGCGCGATGCGGAAGTTTGCAAAGGGGGCGTGCATATGAATTGTCGGCCAAGCCGCGGGATACGGCGTTGGTAATGTCAGGAAAATTATGGCACTCTTTCCGGGAGTTGTTGGCATAAGTGAAGGTTTGAAAAGAAAAGAATAGATGAGATTGGAAAACAATGGAGAATAAACCTATAGCTTTCTTCGACCTGGACCACACCCTGCTCGACGGGGCCAACGGAAACCTGGTGGTGGCCTACATGGTCAGGAAAGGTCTCCTGGGATGGGAAGCCGTATGGAAGGCCCTGAAGTTCACCGTCCTCTACCGCCTCAACCGCCTGCCGCGGGAGGAGGTCTACCGCTGGACTTTCCGGGAATGCGGAAAATACCCCATCGCCGAGCTCATCCGTATGCTCGACGAGGCTTACGAGGCTTGCATCATGCCCCGCCTCTTCCGGGAGGGAGAAGAATGCATCGCCGAACACCGGGCGCGTGGTCACCTCACGGTTATCGCCACCGCGGCCGGTGAGTACATATGTGAGAAGGTCAGGGTGCAGCTGGGCGCGGACGACAAGATAGCCGCCGTGGCCCCGGTGCGCAACGGCTACCTGACCGACGAGCTGGAGCGGCCCCTCCCTTACGGGGAGGGCAAGGAACAGCTGGCGCGCTCCTACGCCGCGGCGCGGGGAGTGGATCTGCGGGACTGCTGGTTCTACTCCGACAGCCTGGCCGACTTGCCCCTCCTGGAGGCCGTGGGCCACCCGGTGGCGGTGAACCCGCAGGGGAGATTGCGCCGTCTGGCGGAGGAGAGAGGCTGGCCGGTGCTCCGCTGGAGCACGCCGGCAGGGTACACGCAGCCCAGCCGCGCCGTGCGGCTGACCTTCGACCCCTTCGAGGAGCCCTCGACCGCTGAGGAGAGCGGCTAGACCCCGAAACTCCAGAGGTCAAGCGCGCGTGGGCCAACCCGCCACCGGGCGAAAACCGCAACATCTCACTATCCAGGCCGTGGATTCATAGCTCATCGGTGCGGACGGTGCCGGGTGCAACGGAGCAGCAGCGACCTTGCTTCCCCCGAAATCGACGCCCCCATGCGCCGGGCTACATTTCACATCGAGGCCCCTCATACCCGCCCGCGTATTTCAGGATACGTGGGCACGGAACGGAGACGAGGGCGCGAGAACGGAGGTGCCCTGTCTCCCTTGACGCGGTGCTGTATCGTTTCGGTAGGCGCTTTAGGGTTTGAAAAAGGTTGAGAGACCACCCTATCATCCTGACAAAACAAGCTAAGTCGACAGGAAGAAAGGG
>MU158650.1:0-4947 GCA_015711895.1 Candidatus Solincola tengchongensis
GGGGGGTGCCGGGCCAGGAAAAGGGTCTTTGGACAATCCACCCTCCTGCGCCGGGGGAAGATGCTGTCGTAGCGGAGGCCGCGCCGGACCGGTACGGCGGACTTCAGGCCGCACGGTCCCCGCCTCCCCGCGACAGACATCGGGTTCAGGAAAAAGACTATCACGCCGAGGGAGCGAGGTTAATCGCGCCCGGCAAGAGAAGTCACTACTTTTACCGTTCTTCTTCCCTGCTTGGCCGTGATGGTATGTTGTCCACACAACCATTTTCTACCCTGGAAGTGCCTACTGGAAGGATACAGCACCCAGGCCAGGATTCCCCTCTTGGACCCTTCGGTCTATTTTTGGTCTGAAGGTTGAGCTTCCTGTTAAAGGTGAGAGCCCCAGGGCCGATTATTAATTTGAAACCGGGATGCGTGGATTCGTCGGGGGGCGGTAAGGACTCATTTTTTACGAATCCGAGTCTTCGGCCGGTGTCCATCGGGTATGGGGCGGAGGGTGAAGGAGGGAGTGCATGGCGGAGAAGATACTCATCGTTGACGACGACGCCACCATGGCCAACCTCCTCTTCACGGTGCTCGAATTCGAGGGTTTCCAGCCGCTGAAGGCCCTTTCCGGGGAGGAGGCCATACGCCTGGTGATGGAGGAAGCTCCGGACCTCGTGCTCCTGGACATCATGATGCCGGAGATGGACGGGTTCGAGGTCTTGGCCAGCCTGAGGAATGACCCGCGCACGGAGAGGATACCGGTTATCATGCTCACGGCCCGCACCGAGGACCGGGACATGTTCGAGGGGTGGAGAAGGGGCGCCGACGAATACGTCACCAAGCCCTTCGACCCCCACCGGCTGGTGGAGGTGATCCGGGAGGTCCTGGCCCGCTCCTATCAGGAGAGGCTGGAGGAGAGAGCCCGGCGTGTGGAGTCCCTGCTTGAGTTGCTGGGCAGGATGGAGCAGGGGAGATCGGAGGTCTGATTGGACTGAAGGTAACCATACGGGAGGTCCCGGCCCTCTTGTCTCCCTGCGCCCGTCCGTGAGACGTAAACGTAGACCTCAGGGCTCCGGCCGTTGCCCTTTCCCCGCGGGTCGTGGAGAAGTTCGGCGGCCGTACCTCAGTCCTCTTCGAAGAGGGAGTGGAAGAGGCCTGGGTCTTCCGCCAGCTCCCGCAGGGCCCGCAGCTCATGGGTCCCCAGGCGCCGGGCTGCCAGGCGCAGGTATTGCAGGGCAGCCTCGCGCGTGCGTTTGAAGGTGTGGGGATAGAGTTCCCTGACCGCCATGTCTACGCAGTCCTCTAGGGAAAACCCGGACCTCCGCTTGCGGTGGGCGAGTGAGAAGATGCGCGGAAAGTCGGCGAAGACTTCCCTTACCGAGACCTTTATCCCACCGTCCGGCGGGGCATTCCTCAGCCGCTCACGTATCTCCTCCACCGTCCGGGGGTTCACCGCCAGCTCCCGCAGGGCGCGAAGCGACCCCCACCCCTTCCGTCGCTTGAGGTCCTCGAGTATCTCCTCCGCCGTCTGGAGTACGTCCCGGTGGGCATGCGGGTAATCCTCCCGGACGCAGGCGGCCAGGGCCTCCGGCACGCTCATGCCCTTTCCCACCCCGGTCAGGGCCCTGGAGAAGAGGTCCGTGTAGTTCACGCGATCAGCGAGCCGCGGTAGCTCATCCATGGAATAATGATAACATCGGTAAGCGGTGGCCGCGTCCCGAACGCCTGGGGGCGAGACGCCAAGCCCCCGCGACGACCGGATGCCTTGCGCGGCGTCACGGATCGAGGCGGGGGAGAGGCGGCGGGATGGGACCCCTTCACTTTAGGCGGTGACGTTCGGCCGGTAGCGTACGTAGGTGGGTCAGGGAGGCCTCTCCCGGAACGCAAAGGAGGTAGGGAGGCAGATGTCGATCGGTGAGAGCGGAAAGCCGCGCGCGGTGGTGCTGCTCTCCGGAGGCCTGGACTCCATGCTCGCCGCGGAACTGTTGCGCCGTTGCGGGGTGGATGTGGTGGGCCTCGCTTTCCGCAGCCCCTTCTTCGGCAGCGCCAAGGCGGAAAGGGCCGCCCTCCGGCTGGGCATCCCCCTCCGCGTCGAGGACATCACCGAACCCCACCTGGAGATAGTCAAGAACCCGCGATTCGGGTACGGAAAGAACCTCAATCCATGCATCGACTGCCATTCCCTCATGGTGGGAAAGGCGCTGGAGTTGATGGAAGAGCTCGGCGGGTGGTTCATCGCCACAGGGGAGGTCCTGGGCGAGCGGCCCAAGTCACAGAACCGGCAGGCCCTGGAGCTGGTAGCCCGTCACTCCGGTGCCGGGGACCTGCTCCTGCGCCCTCTCTCCGCCCGGCTTCTCCCGGAGACGCGGCCGGAGAAGGAGGGCTGGGTGAGGCGCGAGGACCTCCTGGACATCAGCGGGCGCTCCCGTCGCCGCCAGATGGAGTTGGCGATGGAATGGGGGATCGAGGACTATGAGAGCCCGGCCGGGGGCTGCCTGCTCACCGACCCCGGTTTCTCCTCCCGCCTCCGGCAGCTCATGGACCGGGTTCCCGGCTTCGACCGATACGATGCGGAGCTGGTCAAGATGGGGCGTCAGTTCTGGGTTGAGGAGACCCTGATCGTTCTGGGAAGGCGACACGAGGAGAACCTGAAGATCAGGGAGATGGCGCTACCCTCCGACCTGCTCCTGCGTGAGAGGGACCGGCCGGGGCCCACGGCACTCCTGCGTCGCTTTCCGCGCGGGGGTGAGCCCAGCGAGAAGGCTCTCGAGGAGGCGGCTCGCCTTCTGGGAATATATGGTAAACAAAAGAGGCCCCTATCTCCTGAGGAAATCATCCCCTGCGATTTGGGGGGCGAGGTCGAAGAGAGGGCCGAACCATCCTCTTCAGGGTAGCTCCGGATAAGAGGTCTTGTCAGTGCGGTCATATATTGTATAATATGTATAAGTTATAAATATTAACAAAATTGTGGTGGCGGGAGTAAATGGCCTCGAACCGGTCGCCGGAAGACATCCGGGACAGAGGACGGATTATCCCTCCCCGTGGCGGGTTGCGCCGCAGGGAAGGCATACTTTAACGTATCCTTGAACGCCGCGAAAAGGGCAGGAGAGGAAGACAGGAGGCTATTGGGAACCATTTCCAAGAGGTGAGCATGGAGGAGAAGTACGATTTCGCGCGCCTGGAGGAGAAATGGAGGAGGCGCTGGGAGGAAGCCGACCTCTACCGGTGTGTGGAGGACGAGGAGCGCCCCAAGAAATACATCTTGGTCATGTTCCCCTATCCTTCCGGGCCCGCCCATATGGGGCACGTGGCCAATTACAACCTGGGGGACGTGCTGGCGCGCTATCTAAGGCGCAGGGGGATGAACGTCCTTCACCCCATGGGGTGGGACGGGTTCGGTCTGCCGGCGGAGAATGCCGCCATCCGCTCCGGGGTCCATCCCTCCAAGTACACCTGGGGGAACATCGCCCTGCTGAAGGAGGGCCTGCAGCGCCTGGGTTACTCCTATGACTGGAGCCGCGAACTGGCCACCTGCGATCCCGAGTACTACCGCTGGACGCAATGGTTCTTCCTCAAGTTCTACGAGAAGGGCCTGGCCTACAAGGCCCTGGCCTGGGCCAACTGGTGCCCCTCCTGCCGCACCGTCCTGGCCAACGAGCAGGTCGTCGGGGGGCGCTGCGAGCGCTGTGACACGCTGGTGGAGCAGAAGGCGCTCTCGCAGTGGTTCCTGCGCATCACGGCTTACGCGGAGAGGCTCCTCTCGGACATGGACCAGCTCTCCGGCTGGCCGGAGAGCGTCCTCACCATGCAGCGCAACTGGATCGGGCGTTCCGAGGGGTGCGAGGTGACGTTCCGGGTCAAGGAGACCGGGCAGGAGATACCCATCTTCACCACCAGGCCGGACACCCTCTGGGGAGTGACCTTCTTCCTGTTGGCCCCGGAGCACCCACTGGTGGACGAGCTCACCGAAGGTACCCCGTACCGCGAGGACGTGGAGGCCTTCCGGGAGAGGTTGAAGGGCGTCTCGGCCATCGAGCGCACCTCCCTGGAGACGGAGAAGGACGGCGTCTTTCTTGGAGTACATGCCGTGAACCCGGTCAACGGGGAGGAGGTACCCATCTGGACGGCCAACTTCGTCCTCATGGAGTACGGGACGGGGGCGGTGATGGCCGTTCCGGCGCACGATCCGATGGACCTCTAGTCCGCCCGACAGTGCGGCCTGCCTGTCCGTGTGGTCATGCGGCCTCCGGACGGCGAGCTGCGCCCTCAGGAGATGACCGAGGCCTACGTGGACCCGGGCATAATGGTGGACTCCGGGCCCTTCGAGGGCCTGGACAGCGAAGAGGGGCGGACGGTCCGCGTTCCCGATTACCTGGAGGAGCACGGCTGGGGCAGGCGCGCCGTGAACTACCGGCTTCGCGACTGGCTTATATCCCGCCAGCGTTACTGGGGCGTCCCCATCCCCATAATCTACTGTTCGCGTTGCGGAATGGTGCCCGTCCCCGAGGAGGACCTCCCCGTTCTCCTGCCCGAGGACGTGGAGTTCGTCTTCGAGGGGCCATCGCCCCTGGAGAGGTCGGAGGAGTTCCGCCGCACCACCTGCCCGCGCTGCGGCGGGGAGGCGGAACGAGAGACGGACACCATGGACACCTTCGTCGACTCTTCCTGGTATTACCTGCGCTATGCCAGCCCTCACGACAAGGAACGGCCCTTCGACCCGCGGGCGGTTCGCTACTGGCTCCCCGTGGACCAGTACATCGGGGGCATCGAGCACGCCATAATGCACCTCCTCTATTCGCGCTTCTTCACCAAGGTCCTCAAGGACCTGGGCCTGGTGGAGTTCGACGAGCCTTTCACCAACCTCCTCTGCCAGGGGATGGTGGTGATGGGAGGGGCCAAGATGAGCAAATCCAAGGGGAATGTGATCACCCCGGAGAGCTTCATCGAGACCTACGGCGCGGAC
>MU158650.1:4957-8457 GCA_015711895.1 Candidatus Solincola tengchongensis
TCATCCTCTTCCTGGGGCCTCCCGAGGCGGACAAGGAATGGAACGACGCAGGCATAGAGGGCGCCCACCGCTTCCTACACCGCGTTTGGCGTCTTGTGCACCGCTACCTGAACATCCTCACCTTCAAGACCCAGCCGGTGCCCGAGGACGCCGAGGTGCTCAAGCGCCTTTCCCACCTCACGCACCGGACCATCAAGAAGGTCACCGAAGACATCGAGCGTTTCGCCTTCAACACGGCCATAGCCGCCATCATGGAGTTCACCAACGGCCTCTACCGTGAGATGGAGGACTGCCCCGACGCCTTCAACACCTTCGAGGGGCATGAGGCCGTGCGCACCCTCATCCTCCTCCTGGCGCCTTTCGCTCCTTTCATCACCGAGGAGCTGTGGGAGGAGGTGGGTGGTGAGTTCAGCGTGCACCAGCAGCCCTGGCCGGAGTACGATCCCCGCCTCGCCCGCTCCGAGCGCATCACCATGGTGGCCCAGGTAGATGGCAAGGTCAGGGACCGCATAGAGGTGGATGCCGACATCACCGGGGAGGAGATGGAGCGGGTGGCCCTGTCCTCGCCCCGGGTGAGGAAAAACCTGGAAGGAAGGGAGATCGCCAGGGTGGTGGTGGTCCCCGGCAAGCTGGTGAACATAGTGACCCGCTGAGCGACTCGCTGCGAGCGCACGAATCCCGTCCCGGACCGCGGAGATGCTGAAGAAGCTGTCTTCCCTGCTCGACTGGGTATCCGGACTCTCCTGCCGCCAGATGGCGGTGGTCGCCGCTTTGATGCTGGTTGCGGGGCTCGGGGGTTATCTCCTGCTGCGACCGGCCCCCCGCCAAGCCGGGGATTTCCTTCCGGCGCAGCCGGTGGAAGGCGAAACTGAAGCCGACATCTCCAGACTTACCGTCCACGTGGCCGGGGCGGTCATGCACCCGGGCGTGGTGCTCCTCGAGCCGGGGGCGCGGGTGATGGACGCCGTACAGCAGGCCGGCGGGCCTCTGCCCGATGCGGACCTGGATTCCCTCAACCTGGCCCAGCCGGTACGGGACGGGCAGAAGATAACCGTCCCCCGCAAGGGGGAGGATGCCGGGGCTCAGGGCGGAACCCAGTCGCAGTCGGAGAACCGGGTGAACCTCAACACGGCGGGAAAGGAGGACCTGGAGCGCCTACCCGGCATCGGCCCCACCCTCGCCCAGCGCATCCTGGACTACCGGGAGGCGAACGGCGGTTTTCACAGCGTGGAGGAGCTGCGGAAGGTATCCGGCATAGGCCCCAAGAAGTTCGAGGAGATAAAGGAACTGGTGGAGATATGAGGCGCGGCCGAGCGTGCCCCGACCTTGCCACGAGGACGACGCACGTCGCGGCGTGGGCGTCTGGTGCGAAAACACCCGGACGTTCAGCTGGGGTAAGCGCACGTGTGGCCGCTGAAGGTCCCCAAGTCCTGAGGTGGCAACGCTCCCGCACAGGCCTCTCCCTTGGGTGCACCGCCATACCATGAGCCTTGCGCCGGAGACCGATTACGTGACGGATATGCCGCTCTGGATCAGGTAACGGTCCCATTCCTTGTCCCCGTCTCTCTCTGAGGTGGACTCGACGCAGTGAGGATGGAAGCAAGAGACCTCCTTTGCCGCTCCCGGCTCCTCATCATGGCCCTGGCTCTGGCCCTGGGAGGGGCTCTGGGATGCGATGCCCGGCGGACCTTTCCCTGGGTCCTTGTGGTGGGGACCCTGGCCTGGCTGGTGCTGGCCGCCGGGAGGGGGCGGATGGAATGGGCCTGGGTGATTCCGGCCCTGCTGTTGTTCTATGTGGGGTTTTTCGTCGGCTGGCATGGCGAGATGGGGTTGGAGGGCAGGAGGGGAGAGGCCGGTTGGGCGCGGCTGCAGGGGAGGGTGGAGCCGGGGAACTTCGGGCGGGCGGATGGGGAGGCCTGCCTCTTTCGGGTGGAGGAGGTTGTGGATTGTCCCTTCGCCCGGCCGGGAGACGGTTACCTTCTAGATGTGAAGGGTATGGACGATCCTCCGGAGTGGGGAGACCGCCTTGAGGTGGAGGGATACCTCCACATCTTCAACCGTCCCGGGGGCCGGGCATGGGGCAGTTTCCGGGCGGAAAAGGTAAGGCCGCTGGAGGGGAAGCCCGGTCCCCTGCTGCGCTGCGCAGTCCGACTGCGCAGTACTTGGGAGGGGCTGGCCACGAACACCTTGCCGAGGCGGGAAGCCGCCCTCCTCAGCGGGATCCTGCTGGGGGATTACCGGAGGCTTGAGCTGCGCGACCTGGTGGCCCTGCGCGGCTCGGGTTTGATCCACCTCTGCGCCGCGTCCGGACTGCACGTGGGCATTCTGGCCGCCGGATTGCTCTGGCTGGGGAGGAGGTTGGCCATCCCACGCCGGGCAGCGGTTTTACTGCAGGTGCCCCTGCTCTCCCTTTACGCCCTGGTGGCCGGGCTTTCCGTGCCCGTGCTGAGGGCGGCGGTGGTTTCGCTCGTGGCCGGAGCGGCTTTCCTCCTGGGAAGGGAGTTCGATTTTCTCTCCGCCGCTGGGCTTGCGGTGCTCTTCCTTTTTTCCCGTCAATTCGACCTGGTGGCCTCGCCGAGTTTTCAGCTCTCCCTGGCAGCGGCCCTCGGAGTGGTGCTCCTGAGGCCTCCCCTGGAAGGGCTTCTGGGGGCGGGAAGGTCACGTGTCCTGGGCCTTTTCGCCACCTCGCTGGCCGCCCAGGCCGCCGTGGGCCCTTTTCTCCTCCACCATTTCGGGGAACTGCCCCTCCTCGCGCCTTTGAGCAACCTCCTTGTCCTTCCCGTGCTTCCCGTGCTCATGGGGTTCTCTATGCTCTCGCTATGCCTGGCGGCTCTCCGGCTGCCGGGATCCCACATCCTGCTGGTCCCCGCGGCGCCTCTGGTCCGTTGGGTGCTCAAGGTCGCCGGGACCTTCTCCTCCGCGAGGTGGAGCCTGGTTCGCGTTTACCCCTTTTCACTGGCCTGGACAGCGGTCTACTTTCCTCTCCTCCTCATCGCTTTACTGGGAAGAGGAAGGACCCGGCGCCGGGCGGCGGGGGCTGTCGTGGCCCTCGTCCTTCTCGTCTCCCTCCTTCTGGCCTGCGGGCTGCAGTTCAACCTCCCCGCTCCGGGGAGCGAGGACACTGCGGCCCTCACCTTCCTGGACGTCGGGCAGGGGGACTCCTGCCTCCTCCAGGCCCCCGGTGGCGTGAACCTTCTGGTCGACGGGGGAAAGGAGCCCTACCTCCTTGAGAGCAAGCTCCGCTCGCGGGACATCCGACGTCTGGAGGTCATCGCCGTGAGCCACCCGGAGGAGGACCACGCCGGCGGGCTGGAGGGTGCCCTCCGGGCCTGCTCCGTGGGCCTGGTTGTACATCCTCCGCTGTATGGGAATGAGGGGCACCGCTTCCTGGTGCTGGCGGCGGAGATGGGGATACCGGTGCGGGAGATGAAACGCGGAGACCGGTTCGAGGTGGGGGGGTTGGTGATGGAAGCACTGGCTCCCGATCCCGCTTGGGGTGA
>MU158651.1:0-427 GCA_015711895.1 Candidatus Solincola tengchongensis
CCCTGGCCGATGCCGGTATGGAAAGCGCCTTTCGCGACCCCATCGGGTGTCCTCCACTGGAGGAACTGGCCGCGGACGCCAAAGAGGTGGCCATCGTCTTCGACGACATCACCCGTCCCACTCCCGTAAGCCGCGTCCTCCCCTGGGTCCTGCGCTCTCTCGAGAAAGCGGGGATACCCGACTCCAATATACGCTTCATCCCCGCCCTGGGCATGCACGGGGCCATGAACAACATAGACTTCCGCAAGAAGCTGGGGCCGGATGTGGTGGAAAGATTTCCCATCTACAACCACAACCCCTACGAGAACTGCGTTTATCTGGGAGAGAGCCCCGGCGGAGTCCCGGTGTACATAAACCGCGAGTTCCTGTACTGCGACCTCCGAATAGGGATAGGGTGCATCACGCCCCTCCCGCACGTGGGCTTCGG
>MU158651.1:555-7503 GCA_015711895.1 Candidatus Solincola tengchongensis
GCGACGACGCACGTGGTGCGCATGTCCGGCCTGCAGGTCAAAGTGGACGCCCTCATCAACGCCCGCGGAGAGATCACCGACCTCTTCGTGGGGGATCCCGTGGAGGAGTACGCGGCGGGGATCGAGGCGGCCAGGGAGCATTACGGGACCCCTGCCTCCCCCGGCAAGGACATCGTGGTGGCCAACGCCTACGCCAAGTACAACGAGATGGCCATCTGCATGCTCATGTCCATGATGACCGTGAACCTCCAGCGCGGGACCGTGGTGCTGGTGGTCAACGCGCCGGAGGGCCAGGTCTGTCACTACCTCATCCGCAGTTTCGGGAAGGAATACGGCGGGGAGTTCTACATGCGGATGGGCCCACCCCCGCCGAGCCTAAAGATAATAGTCTGCACTGCCTATCCCGACCGGACCATGTGCGACCTCTTCGCTCCCATCGAGGCGGTCACCATGACCCGCGACTGGGAGGAGACCCTCGATATACTGGAGCGGGAATACCCGGAACAGGCTTCGGTGGCGGTCATCCCCGACGGGACCATGCAGTTCTTCAGGTGAGAGACGGGCGAGATCGCCTCTCTGCGCCCCTTCTTGTCTGCGCCCGCTGCCCGTCTAGCTTCGGAGAGTTCCTGGTGAGCCGGCCGAAAGACGGGTGTAAGGGAGAGCCGTGGGGGCGACGCCTGGTGACCTGCGTATCCGCTTGGGGCGCGAAAGGGCCTTTCTTGGCCCGGGGATAACCGGCAGGCGGAGAGCGAGAGGCCATTAAGCTGATCTGCGGCGGGGAAGGAGTTTCAGGTTGCAAGGGGTTAAGATCGAGCGCGCGTTATGTGGGGGATAGCGGCCTCTCCTTTCGCGAGGCTGAATACAGCCTGTGAAGCTACTGCGTCGGGAGAGCCCACCTACGTAGGAGGCCTTCGGCTCTTTGAAGTCCTTCACCCCGCGATGCCACCCGGAGATGCGAACAGGCATACCGTCACCGAGAGAAGACCTCCGGCTCTTTATTCCTTCAACGCGGATTCGCAACCGGATTTGCCGGCTCTGCTGAAGTAAATATGGGCGTCTCCCGAAAATATTGAAAGCTCGTTCATTTGTGCCGGCAGAACGTCTGAACGTGTGATTTCCCAAGCTGGACAGGGGCACTCTTCCCGACCGCCTTTGGTCCTGGATAACCGGGGCGCTGGCCTTAAACGTGGTTCCTGTGGTCATGGAAACGGTCAACGCCTTCGCCGGCAAGGAGGTCATATCTCAGGATCTCATCTTCATCCTGTTCATCCTGGTCTTCATTCCCGTGCTGGTGGTGATAGGGATTCTTTACGTGGAGTTCAGAAAGCAGGGTTTCGCTTTCACGCGCGAGGCGGTCACCGTCCTCCTGCCATCCCTTCTTTTCTTCATCGGGGTGACGCTTGCGGTTCTCGTGGTGCCCATGGCGGGAAGCGACGTATCTCTGGGGGTGAGGATATCGGACATCTTCGCCCTGGTGGTCCAGGCGGCTGCCTTGTGCCTGGTGGCCTTCATGGCCATAACCATAGGAAGAGGCGTGGCCGGACGGCCCTTCCTCCTCATCTCTCTGGCCCTGGTGTGTATCATGATGCAGACCATCCTCACGGCGCACATACGCCTGGTGGGGTTGATGAGCTCCACCGAACCGGCGGATTTTCTCCTTCACGTGGCTTACTATCTCCTCATACGAGCGGCGGATTTCCAGTACCGGATGAGCGCCGCAATTCTCTAAAAGGTGGCCGCCCTACGACATCACCGCAAGGCAAGCTCCTCCGATCATCACGGCTACGCCGAGGAGCTTGAGAGGGTTGACGGATGAGTGCGGTGAGCTCCAGAGGGCGAAATGGCTTATCAGCAATCCGGCCGTGACCTGACCCGTGAGCTGCAGCACGTTGGTGGCGCCGGCGCCTATACGCGGGATGATGACGGCGATGGCCAGAACCAGCGCTGCCCCCATGGCCCCGGCGAGGAAGAGGAAAGGGTTGACGTCCGTGATGCGGGTGATGGCGGAGCGGCCGGGGCTGGCCAGCCAGATGATCACCGCCACCAGTGCACCGATTACCCAGAAGACCGCGTTGGCGGCACGGGCGTTCTCTATCTTCTGGCCCACGTCAGCGTTCATGGCCAGGTGAACCGCTATGATCAGGCCCACCACGAAAGCCAAGAGGTAATAGAGGATCTTGTTCATTGCCCCCCCTTTTCTTCCTACCTCCAGTACAAGAAATGCCGTTGCCTGTGCTCATCAGGCCACGGGAGCAGGAATCCCACCTTCTCGTTTAGGGACGAGCATCTCATAGTGAACCGAGCAACCCAGCCTCTTTCCGCGGGCGCCGCTTGCTCCCTGGCCATTTCCCCTTACCGGCGGCGACACTTCCATCTTTGGAATCTCGGATAAATTTCCCGGTCCTCAGAGAAGCCGAGACTCACCCTCCCCTTACCGCTGGCGGTAATCTTTCATCCCAGCTCCTCCAGATATACCTCCCGCCCCTCACGTGCCGAGGTTATGGCGGCAAGGGCGAACCGCAGCACCTCCCTTCCCTCGCGTGGTGTAAGACGCGGGGTTTTTCCCTCGCGCAGACAGTCCAGCATGTGCCGGGTGCAGTCGCGGAAGCTGGCCCCCCAGTCCGCTTCCAGGGAGGAATACGCGGTCAGCTCTCCGTCGCGGTAAAAGAGCAGGGGCGGGATGGCAAGCATATTCCCGTGACCGCGGGTTATCCATATGACACCCCGCGTCCCGGTCACCTCCACCCGGTCGTCGGCCGCGTAATAGTCCGACCTGATGTACAGGTCGTAGGCCCAGGTGAAGTCAATGCTTCCGAAGATCTTGCGGTCGCGGTATTTCCAGATACAGATGCTGGGCGCGTCCACGCACCGTCCTTCCCCGAGGGGGAGCTCTTCCATCCAGGCGTACACCTTCTCCACCTCACCGAGGAGGTAAAGGGCCATGGAAAACTTACGGTACCCGTCGTCGAAGACGAAGGGACCTCCGCCGCAGCTCCGTTTGTCGACCCGCCAGGCCCACGATTCGAGGGGGACCTCCCACCCCCCGGCGGCGGCCCCGGACAAGGTTCGCATGCGGATGTTGAGCGGTTCCCCTATGGCTCCGCCCTCAATGAGCTCCCTGGCCTTCATCACCGGCGGATAGAAGACGAAGTTCTCGTACACCCGGAGCACGACGCCCGACTCCTCCGCCGCAGAGGCGATTTCGTCCACCTCCGCGAGACTCAGCGCGGGTGGTTTCTGGAGGGAGACATGTTTGCCTGCCCGGGCCGCCGCGATGGCCATCTCCCGGTGCAAGTGATGGGGAGTGAGGATCTCCACCAGGTCGATATCCGGGTCCTCCAAGAGCCGGCGGTAGTCCGGATATCCTTTTGGAATGGAATATGTTGCCAGACGCTGGCGCAGCTTGTCCTCCGAGATGTCCGCGGCGGCGAGGACGACCGCGTCCTCCCGCCCCTCGTAGCCCAGCATGTGTAGGTCGAATATCCTTCCGCACCCGATGATCCCCACGCCCGTGGGCTTGCCCTTCACGGCCTTCACCTCCCTCCCGTCGGGAAGCTCGTGCCCCGCGCCATACGTGCTGCTTCCGCTGCTTACGGTCATTTATGCGCCGTCAGGGTATTGACCTCGTGAAACTTGTCCTGAAGGCGGAAAGCCTTCTCCGTCAACTCTTAACATACTTTTCCAGGGCCTTGAAGATCTCAATGGGCAGGAGGAAGACGATGGTGTTGCTCTGGTCCGAGGAGAGGTCGGTCAGCGTGGAGAGGGTGCGCAGGAACAGGCCACCGTGAGAGCGGGCGATGATCTCGGCGGCCTGAGCGATGTTCTCAGCGGCGATACGGTCGCCCTCCGCCTTGATGATCACCGCATCCTTCTCCCTCTCCGCCTCGGCAGCGCGGGCCAGGGCTCGCTGCAGGTTCCCCGGGAGCTCTATGTCTTTGAGCTCCACGGCGGTTACCTTTATACCCCAGGGGTCAGTCTCCTTGTCCACAATGCTCTGGATGCGCATGGCCACCCGCTACCTTTCCTGCAGGAGCTCGTTGAGGCTCACCTCGCCCACCGTGTTCCTCATGGTGGTCTGAGCAAGTTGTGAGATAGCGTTGAAGTAATCGCTTACCTCTATGACCGCCTTGGCCGCGTCGAAGACGCGGAAGTAGAGGACAGCGTTTATCGTCGTGGACACGTTGTCCTTGGTTATGGCCACCTGGGAGGGGACATCCATCACCGTGACCCGCATATCCACCTTGACCATGCGCTGGAAAATGGGGAGGGCCAGCCGCCAGCCAGGGTTGCATACCTTGCTGAACTTTCCGAAAGTGAACTTGACCCCCCTCTCGTACTCGTTGATGACCCGGATCCCCGAGAGGATATATAAGGTCAGGACGGCGACGACGGGCACGATTACAGAAACAGAGGCGTTCATTGCCATACCTCCTTGGGTTGTTTGACGGGCAACATTCAACAAAGCTTTCTCCTCATGACCATGAATACCCTTTTAGAGCGAAGTATGGCTAAGTGGCGAGGCCCGCGTGTTCTCCTTCTGGAGCCCGGCAAAGTTTGGGAAGCCCTCAAGATAGGTTCGCTGTCCCGTGCGGTCGAGAACCTGTATCCAGACGAACTCTACCCGTTCCCTCAGCCCTTTGATGCCCGGAGAGATTCTGGCGGACGTTCAAGTGCCTGGGCAGCGGGTGCATATCCGGGATGAACCTCAGCGGCTTACGCGCTGCCTTTCGATCCCTGGCGGTCGGGCCACTTGCCTTCTCTCAACCCATCTCCCGTTCCGCATCACGGTTCGCCATCCTCTATTTCAGTGTACGGTTAGCGGGACCGCCGTTCCACTTAAAGATCAGTCCGATTCCAGCGCGCCGCGCAGGCCCGCGGCCAGGGCGGACACGGCGAGAGCCGGGTCCCTCCCTGCGTCGATGGCCTCCAGGGCCGCTTTTACCAGTGCGCTGCCCACGATGACCCCGTCAGCCAGCCTGCCCACTTCCCGGCACTGTTCCGGGTTGGATACCCCAAGCCCTGCGGCGATGGGCTTGGTGCAGAAGCGGCGCGCTCTCTCCAGGAACGGTCCCAGCTCCCGCGACAGGCTCTCCCGTGGGCCCGTGATCCCCTTGACGGCGAAGCAGTAAAGGAACCCCCGGGTCAGCTCGCCGAGCATGCGCAGGCGCTCGTCGGAGGTGGTCATGGAGGCGAAGAGGATCACCGCGAGGCCGTGCTCCTCGGCCGTCTCCCTCCAGTCGCCCATCTCCTCCGGGGGGAGGTCCGGGATGAGTATCCCGTCCGCTCCGGCCTCCGCGGCGGCGGAGGCGAAACGACCGTGTCCCAGGCGGTGCACGGGGTTGTAGTAGGTCATGATGAGGAGGGGCTTTTGCGTGGCCTTCCTGAGGTCCTTGACCAGACCGAAGACGTCGCTGGGCCGGAAACCCGCCTGAAGGGCCCGGAAGGACGATTCCTGTATCACCGGCCCGTCCAGTACCGGGTCGGAAAAGGGGATGCCCACTTCCAGGGCGTCACAGTGTTCCAGCAGAGCGAGGCATATGCGCAGCGATGTCTCCCGTTCCGGGAAACCGGCGGTATGGAACCCGATGAGGGCGGCGCGGCCTCCGGTGTCTTCGAACATGCCTTCAAGTCTCTTTATCCCGTCCAACGAACCCTCCTTGAAAGAGTGGAATCTCCCATATCGCCTTTGTGTCGTGAACGGCGCATTCGCCGGTTGCAAGGCGCCCTTCCCCCACTCCTCATCCCTCGCCTCCGCGTTTACGGACCGCCATGAGGGTACCCACGTCCTTATCCCCGCGCCCGGAGAGGCAGACCACGATGGAGGCATCCGGGCCCAGTTCCCGCGCCAGAACAGCGGCGTGGGCCACGGCATGGGCGCTCTCCAGGGCGGGGAGGATGCCCTCCGTGCGGCAGAGCAGGCCCACCGCTTCCAGGGCTTCCGCGTCGCTCACCCGCACGTACTCCACCCGCCCGCTGTCCTTGAGGAAGGCGTGTTCCGGGCCCACCCCCGGATAATCCAGGCCCGCGGAGATGGAATGAGTTTCCAGGACCTGCCCTTCACCGTCCTGCAGGAGGTAGGAACGCGCCCCGTGAAGGACTCCTATCGAGCCCAGCCCAAGGGTGCTCCCGTGCTCTCCCGGGCCGTCACCGGTGCCGCCGGCCTCGACGCCCACCATGCGCACTTCGGTGTCCAGAAAGGGGTGGAAGAGGCCAATGGAGTTGCTCCCGCCTCCCACGCATGCCACCAGGCAATCGGGCAGGCGACCGGTCTTTTCCATGTGCTGCCGGCGGGTCTCGTACCCGATGACCGACTGCAGGTCGCGCACCAGGGAGGGAAAGGGGTGCGGCCCCACAACCGATCCCAGGCAGTAATGGGTGTACTCCGCGGTGGCCACCCAGTCCCGAAGGGCTTCGTTGACCGCGTCCTTGAGCGTGCGCGACCCGCTGCGCACGGGAATCACCCGGGCCCCGAGCAGTTCCATGCGGAAGACGTTGAGGGCCTGCCGTTCCATGTCCACCTCGCCCATGTACACGTCGCATTCCAGTCCCAGAAGCGCCGCGGCGGTGGCCGTCGCAACTCCGTGCTGGCCGGCTCCCGTCTCGGCGATGACCCGGCGTTTGCCCATGCGCCTGGCCAGCAGGCACTGCCCCAGGGTGTTGTTTATCTTATGGGACCCGGTATGGCAAAGGTCCTCGCGCTTGAGGAAGATGTTCGCCCCTCCCAGTTCCCGGCTCAACCGCTCCGCGAAGTAAAGGGGTGTGGGCCTGCCGGCGTAATCGCGAAGGTATCCGTCAAGTTGCTCGCGAAAGGAAGGATCTTCTTTCGCTTCGGCATACGTGCGTTCCAGTTCCTCTAGTGGGGCGAGAAGGGTCTCGGGGACGAAACGGCCGCCGAAGACCCCGAAATGCCCGTCGGCCACGGATGGTTCACGGATGGGAATTCCTTCC
>JACVJH010000339.1 GCA_015711895.1 Candidatus Solincola tengchongensis
GGCGCCCGCAGCCTCCTCATGTTCGACTGCGGAATATCCACCCGCAAGATCCAGCGAGTTCTAGAGAGCTACTACGGGGCCTTCTATTCCCACGCCAGCATCGCCCGCCTCTCAAGGGTCACCGAGGAGGAGATAGAGGCCTGGAGGAGGCGGCCGCTCAAGGAGGCCTACCTCTCGGTGACCATAGACGCCTGTTTCCTGTCCCTGAAGAGGGGATCCTACGGAAAGGAGCCCGTATACATCGCCCTGGGGACCGACCACGAGGGGAAAAGGGAGATATTGGGCTTCTTCATATTCGGAGGGGAAGGGGAGTCCTCCTCCGCCTGGCTCAAGATCTTCAAAGAGCTAAAGGAAAGAGGGGTCAAGCATATCGATGTCGTAATCTCCGACGACCTTCCAGGGATAGAGGAGGCCGTATCCTCCGTCTTTCCGGGCTCCGACCACCAGCTATGCATCGTGCACGCCATGAGGTGCTCTCAGAGGAAGGTGAGGAGGAAGGACTGGAACGAGGTCTCCGACATGCTCAAGTCCGTAAGCGAGGCCCCCACCTTGGAGGAGGCCTCCTCCCGCCTTTTTCGGTTCACGGATACTTGGAAGAAACGCTATCCTTCCCTGGTCCGCTACTGGAGGGAGAACTTTCCCCAGCTCACCGCCTTCCTCCGCTACCCGGAGCCGGTGCGGCCTTATCTCCGCACCACCAACCAGCTGGAGAGGATCAACAAGGAGATAAAGAGGAGATGCAAGGTCATAGAGGTCTTCTCCTCCGAGGAGAGCCTCATTTCTGTCGTCTACCTCATATTGAGGACCGAGAACGAGAAGCTCTCCCAGCGGAGGCTCAGGGGTTTCCGGAACCTGGAATGGGAGGAAGGCTAGTGGTCGGACACAATTGTCTTGACGCTACCCCTCCCGAGGCTTTCGTGTCTTATCCATAGATCGACACCTCTTTCCCGTGGTTATAGAAATCCCACCTCCACCGGGAGGAGAGAAAAACAACGGGAAAGGTCTTACCGAAGCAAGCGTTCACCAACCAGGGTGATTCCGGTAATATCGCTTGAGAAAGCTCCGACGGAGGGATGATGGGGTGGGTAGTGTCCGGAACACTATATGCCACTAACACATTTCGGGTAGCTCCGTACGTCCTTGGGGAAGGTTGCCACTTACTTGAAATTACACTAACCGGCAAAAGATTAATATATTTTATTTATTCAATATAATAATCTTATAAATTCCACTGAGACATTGTAATTGAGGTGCATCGGGGGGTACGGGACTGGGTCCCCCGCGGGCTGCAAACCCGTCGGCCGGCCGTGAAAAAGCCGGGGTGGGTTCGATTCCCACTGCCCCCCTCCAATTTCACGAACCGTCACCTGCCGCCTACGGGCATTCGGAACGATCGGGGCTTGACCGCCGGGGTTTGAAAGCACGCCTGAAAAGGCAAGCAGAGTCGAGCACATACCCCGCCTGCCGGTCTCGAATCCGCACCTAACGGAGGGCGGCTTCGCTCTCTCTTCCGATCCGCCGGGCGACCGGTTGTGGATGCAGACCAGGGCTTAAGTCACCGGCATGGAGCATCCTTCGCGCCGGCTCTTCCACGCTCTTATGGATAACCTGGGATGACGCGCTGACGAGCTTTGAGGGGAATGACGGCCGCGGACCCAACCCCCGAAGCCTCCGGGAGGTCGCTGCGCAAGCCCGTATATCTTTCAGGCGGCATACCCCATCCCGCGCTCCTGCCGTCTCTCGCCGATTCCGGAAAACGGCGGCCCCACCCGCATGGGGCGGGGCGCCTTCCGGCATCACCATGAACTCATGACGCAAGCACCCCCGGCCTCCAGCCCTCCAGGGAACCCTTGGGCGGAAGAGCCCTTTTCCGGTCCACCCTCAGGGATTGAAGGTGTAACCGGAAAGGGTATCACCCGCGGGCAGGGAGCCGCCGTAGAGGCTGTAGATGGGCCGCTCGGCGATGACCGGGCGGTCGCTCATGACCTCCACGGATACGTCGCGTCCCGGTCCCACGATGTCGTTGACCTTGACCGTCACCCTGGTTCCCGGCGGCACGGCGACGGTGCGCAGGAGCTGGGACGAATCGTCCAGCATGAAGCGCAGGGATACCCGCGCTTCATCATCACTGGGGTTCATGAGGCACAGGTATTCGTCGAAGCCCTCGCGCGTGCAGCCCTCGGCGAAGTACCAGGAGGATCCGGCCTTGTTCACCCCCATGGCGTTGGAGCCTTCGTCGATGGAGGAAGCGTAGAGGAAATACATGGGCCTCTCCGCCACGATGGGGAGATCCGACCACACGCGGGTGGAGACGTCGTGCTGCCTCGCCACGTCGTTGTTCACGTTGACCGTGAAGCGGGAGCGCGGCCTGAGGTGGTATTCCCTCTCGATGCGACCTCCGTCCTCCATGACGTAGGTTATCCTGGTCTTGGCCTCCCGGTCGTTGGGGTTCATGAGGCATATCCACTGGTTGAACCCGGTGCGCGTGCAGCCCTCGGCGAAATACCATTCCGTTTCCGGGCGCCCCGCACCCATTACGTTGTGCCCTCCGTCCCACATCCCCTGGTAGAGGAAGTACACGGGGCGTTCGGCCACCACGGGAACGCCGGAGGTGACTCGCATGGACACGTCGTGCCCCTCCCCCACCTCGCGGTCCACCATCACCGTGCTCCGGCTCCACGGAGGCACGCGGTAGACGCGGCCCAGGTAGGCGCCGTTCTCCAGCATGTATTCCACCTGCACGGCCGCCTCCTGCTCCCCGGGGTTCTGCAGGCACAGCCAGGTGTCGAACCCGGAGCGGGTGCATCCCTCGGCGAAATACCACTCCTGGCGAGGGAAATGGGCCCCCTGAGCGGTGTGCCCACCGCGCAGCGGCCGGTTTCCCTCTCCGCGGTAGGTGAAGTACATGGGCCTCTCGGAGACGATGGGCCGGTTGGAGGTCACCTGGATGGAGACGTCCTTGCCCGTCCCAACGGCTCCGTTCACGTATATGGTGTACCGTGAATGGGCGGCAACCAGGTAAGTCTGTGCCGGGGCCGCGCCCTGCCCCTCACCCAGCTGGTAGTTGACGCTGACCACAGCCGGCTCGTCCCCCGGGTTCTGCAAGCACAGCCAGGTATCGAACCCGGGGCGGGTGCAGCCTTCGGCGAAATGGTTGGTCTGGCTGATGTTGTTGCCCACGAAGACGGTGACCTCGCTCGCCCCCTCCTGGTGCGAGCGGTTCCCGGCGGCGTCCCAGGCCTCCACGCGGAGGGTGTGGTAACCGTTCTTCACCGTGGAGGTGTCCCAGGAGAGGGTCCAAGGCGGCTCGGTGCGCTCGCCGATCGCCTCCCCGTCCACGAAGAAGGCCGCCTTGGATACCATGAGGTTATCGCCCACCTCGGCCCTTACCGGGACCATGCCCCGTACCCATTCCTGTTCGCGAGGCTCAACGGCGCTGGCCGTGGGGGGCGTCACGTCGCGATAGAAGTCGATGGGCTGAGGCCTGAAGGTGCGCCCGGCCCGGTCCCTGATCTCCAGCTGCAGGGTGTGGCGGCCCTCCGGAAGACCGGTGAGGTCCAGCGAGGTGCGGGCCTCGGCGACCGTCTTCACCGGCGCACCGTCCACCACCCAGGTGATGGAAGCTATCCCGGACACGGCATCCTCATAGGAGGCCTCCACATCCATGAGGTCCCGGAAATAGGCACCGTTGGACGGTGCCGTTATGGAGCCGGTAGGGTCGGTGTAGTCTGCCCGGTAGGCAAATTCCGCCACTGGGGAGGTGTTGCCCGCCCGGTCCTCGACATAACAGCGTATGATGTGCTCCCCCTCCGGTAGTTCGAAAGGCTGCGTGAAGGCGGTCCAAGCGGCCGCGTCGTCCAGTCGATACCAGGCGCGATGGATACCGGAAAGATTGTCCGAACCGCTGACCGCGGGACCTGTGCCCGGCCTCTCCCGGTACCAGCCGTTCTCCCCGTCAGGCGGTGAGATGACCAGCTCGGCAGAGGGCGGGGTGCGGTCCACGCACACGCTGCCGTAGATGTTCTCCGAGGTGCGCATGGCGGTATCCGTCGCCACCACCCTGATATCATACCGGCCCTCGGGAACGCTCCCGCCGGGGAAGGTCACTTCCCAGGGGGCTTCTTCGTCCCTCTTCCCACCGGGCCACTCGTACCACTCCCCACTTGCCGCGGCTCGATAATAGAAATCGGCGTGGAGGATGCCCCGTTCATAACCCTCTGCCTCGGGGGCAAGCAGCCAATTGGCTGCGCGGTCGAAATCATCGTAAGCCCGGGCGCGGACGGTGAAATCGCAATTGTGGTATGCCCCGGGGTTATCGAGGAACACGGTGGGGTCCACGTCGTCCTCGCGCTTGGTCATGACCACCGCGTGGGGGCCCGTTCCCGCCGCCGCGGCGTAGAAGCGTTTCCCGTCCGAGCAGCAGTCGATGCAACCCGGGTGGTCATAAGGCATGTTGAGGTAGAAGAGGTCGTCAACATGATTCCATGCGCTTTCCTCTCCTGTATGCGTGTTTATTCTGCCTGCTCCTTCCGTGCCAAGAGTTCCTCCTGATTGCCGGAAGACCATAAAAATGGTCGTTCCCTCCGTGCATAAATTAGGATATGAGTTATGTGGCCCAAAATATCCTTTATCTATGCCTGACTCCCAAACTCCGTTATAAAACCGCGAATAACGGACGCGGTGGTTGCCGCTCTCCAGGTGCCGGCCGTCGGCGGCCACCATCACCCGCCGGTCGCCGCCGTCCCTCCACACCCCCACCTCGGGCCAGGAGAGGTCCACGCCCCCCGCGGCGGGGATGATCTCGTAGTGCCTCCAGCCCAGACCGGCGTCCTCCGTCAAACCCTGCCACACAGGGTTGGGGGGTCCGGACAGGCGCACGTAGTACAGGCTGGCGTTGAGCTCCCCGCCGCTCTCCAGGCAGGGCTGGGTGGCGGGGACGCCGTCCCCGGCATCGGAGGCGCAGGAGACGTTGAGGGGGGTGAGCTGGAGGTCGAAGCGCCGGTAGAAGACCTCGTTGCGCCCCGTGTAGTCGGAGACGTAGGCGGCGTGGAGTACGGATCCGGAGAGGGCCAGGTGGGCCTCGTAGTTGTGCCATCCCGGGGAGGAGTCCATCCAGGTGCGCCAGGTGGCCCCGCGGTCGGAGGAGAGGGCCACCACCAAGGCCCAGCGGCTACCCACCAACTCCTTCCAGGAGAGGGCCAGGTAGCCGTCCCGCGCCTCCAGGTAGGCATCGCAGGCCGGTCGGGAGGGATCCAGGTCCATCTTTTTCACCGGCTCCCATTCAAGGCGCTCCCTATCCGCGGCGCGGTAGAGCCAGACGTCCGCCCCGTCGTCCGCCGCCAGGTAGAGGCAGCCCCCGTCGGCGGCCATCTGCACGTGGCGGGGGTTGGGGAGGCCGATGACCGCCTCCGCCGACCACCCCCGGTAGCCGTCCCCGGGAGCCGGGTAGGCTTGCGCTCCCTTCGGCTCGGAGAAGAGGATGAGCGCGAGGCTCAGGAACACGCATCCGGCGAGGAGGGCGCGAACGATAATCCGGCGATACCCTCGCATCCCGCTCACCCCCGGCTCAGGGCACGAAGGGGGCCTCCGCCTCGGTGTAGCCTAAGGACTGGCTTCCACCGGTGATACCCCCGGGATAGTTGAAGTACATGGCCCGCTCGCAGATGATGGTGGCCTCGTTGTCCCAGCTGCCCACCACCACGGAGACGTCCCCCTCGTACCCGTACCTCTCCTTCAGGACGTGCTTCACGTTCACCGAGGCCCTCTGGCCGGGTTCAAGCTGGTCAGTATGAAACCCTATTTTGCCATCGGGTCCGTAGAACTCCATGGTCACGAAGGCCACCTTCCCCGTGCCTCCCATGTCCGCGGGGGGATTGGAGACGAGGATGTACTCCTCGAAGCCGGGGCCGGTGTAGCCCTCGGGGAAATACCAGGTGCGGGAGCCCACCCCCTCCGTCCCGTAGGCCTGGGCCCTCTCCCCGCGCAGGGCTCTGGCCAGCCAGAACGAGCCCAGGGCGCCGCTCGCAAGCAGAAGGCAGGAGAGCAGCCCGGCCAGGAATACCTTTCGGGGTTCGATGACCACTACCTTCACCACAAGACCTCCTTTCTCCGGGAAAAGACGTTCCGGGGAGACCCCCGGAGGAGCCGATCACGCTCAATACGCCCGGTTAAACCGGCCGCCGTTGCAGGCTTGATACGCCCGCTCACACCGACGGAGTCCAGGAATTCAGTAAAGAATCACGTATTGGGTCACGCTGTCCGTATTCCCCCCCTCATCGGTGACCGTGAGGGTCACCGCTATCCTGGCGGGGATGATGTTGCTCTCGAAGACCTGGAAGAAAGCGCTCGCCCCTCCCCCACAGCTCCAACGGTAGGAGACGATGCGCCCGTCGGGGTCGTAACTGCTTGAGGCGTCGAGATACACGCAAAGGGGGGATTGGCCCTCCGAAGGGGTTACCGTGAACCTGGCGACCGGCCTCTGGGGGCTTATCGAACTCTGGCCCGCGACCCTCCCTTCCCCTTCAAAGCGCGGCTTTTCCTCGTCCCGAGCCGCCTGGGCCCCATCCCGCTCCCGGATCCCCGATGCACCCTCCACGCTACCTGCCCTACCGCTTTCCTCCCTCACCTCCAGTTCACCGCAGCCCCCCAACTTAGCTGGACCTTTGCGGGCTTCGCGGAGTGCGGAGAGGACGGTCTCCCCACCGGCTTCCGAGGCCCCCCAACCCGCGGCGGAACCGACGCCCTCCCCGCCTCTGGCCGACACGAGATATATGGGCAGCAAGAAAACCAGTCCGACGCCGAGCGAAAGCGCCGCCAACCTTAGCGCCCCGGCCAACCGGGCCCTTCGGGAAAAGGAAGCCCGCCGGGTCCGCTCCGCACCGTTTGAGGTCCCGCTCCTCTCCTCCGAGAGGAAGCTCCCTTCGCCGCTCTCCACGTGAGCCGATTCGACCAGAGGGAAATCCCGTTCCGGCAAGACATCCGGCCTTCGCGCCCCGTCTGGTGAGCCCTCCTCCACGCCCAAGCCGTTGGGTCCCTCGAGTGAGTGTTCATGGACCGTGACCCTCGGCGCGGAGTCCCGCTCACCGACCACGGCCGCCGTAGGCGACACCTCCTGTGAGGACCGCGAAGATCCCACTCCCGGCTTCCTTCCAACCTCTGGATTTCCAACCGAGGTCCCCCCGGAGCGGTTCCAAAGAGACGAGAAAAAGCGGCCCCCCGGTCTTTTCCCCTCCGGATGCACCTTGCGGGCAGCCCTTTCCAGGTCCTGCCGGATGGAAATGAGGGCATCGAGCACATCGCCTCTCCGGTTCTCGATCCCCTTCCGAGACGCATCGCCATAGTCTCTAGCCAGACTCGCGACCGTGTCTCCCAGAGGGGAGGCATGGGCGTCATTTGCCGACACCAGGAGCTTCTCTGCCAGTTTGCCGAGGGCGAAGAGGTCCGCGTCAGGTCCCGGGAGGCCGCCGTCCATGATCTCTGGTTGTAGGCAGGAAAAGTCGGGGGCGCTCACCAGCTCCAGGAAGGGGTGGAAGAATTCCGCCCGCAGAGCGGGATCCTTCAGGGTCACCGATCTGCGCGGCAGGTAAAAGACGTTGCGGGGCTCGAGAAAAAGGTGTAGGAACCCGGTCCTGTGCAGCCCTTCTAGGGCCGAGACGATGCCCTTCAATATGTCGAGAACCTCCTCACAAGACAGAGAAGGCCTCATGCGCAGGTAATTATCCAAAGAAGGCTCTCCCAGTTCCGGAAAAGCCAGGTAATACCCCTCCTCCTCTTCGAGCAAGCCTCCCTCTATAGGAAGAAGGATTCCTTGGACGGCGCTTTCCGCGAGGAGATTTACGGACTTCAGGTACTCCAGGCCCAGGATTCCCAACCGGTCACTGACCTTGATCACCAGGCGGCGCCCGTCGAGTATATCCTCAACAATGTGGGTGAAGGCCAGACCGTTGCTCCCCCGGGTCTTCAGCAAGGAGAACCTCTCGGCTATTATCTCTCCGCCCATGTGCCCCGAAACCCCAGGATACACTCCAACCGTCCACAACAAGCGAAAGCAAACCAATATTAGCCGAGAGGTTGATGATTGTCAAGATATATATGTTGTCTAACTTATGAGACTTTTTTCGGGAACTCGAATTTGGGTAACCGCATTATACAACATAATCTGCCACCGGAGGTTATTCCTTCCATTTAAGAGGACTTCTCCCTTTGCATGTCAGGTCTTCTTTATGTTCCTTATTAATTTCATATCCAAACCCGGGAGACGACACTTTAATCCTGCCTATCCGCTTGTTCATCCAGAGCAGCAAGGTATCCTGTCGACTTGTTTTGAGCCATAATCCGCACAGGGAGAGTGCGCAGCTCTAACATAGCGTCACCGCCGCTTCCTTCGAGTGCTGCTTCCATTCCCCTCGCCGGAAAAGAGGAATCTTACAGGCCAGTATCGACGGGCCGAGACGGCGACGGATTGAGGGCGTCAGGGATTCCTGTCTTAAGCCATGGTTTGGAAAGGGCCTGTCTCGTCTCAGACCAAAGCCACTCCATGGGGGCGAGCTCAAGGCATCGCCCCGCTCTATTTAGATCACATATGCCAAAAACTGCCCCTACCGTCTGGAGGACCGTCCTCCATGTGGCCGTCAAAAGACACCGTCCACCCCCGGATGATGCCCTATATACACTGCGTCATATCGGAGCGACTCTCGCCGTTCCATGAATAAAAGGGGAGAAAAGCCTATTTCGTAGCCTGGAAACCGCGCTCTTCGAGTAAAAACGAGGGGTCAGAAACTGAATAGCTCGAAGCGGTCGGCGGAGGCCTTGCAGATGGGGCACTCCCGGGGAGGTTTCTCCCGGGCCGCCAGGTACCCGCACACCTTGCAGCGCCAGACGGTGAGGCCAGTGGATATAGCGGCCTGTTTCTTGGCCCCCTCCCGCCTGCGCTCCAGCTCCTCGGGCTCCGGCCTGCGCTCAGGTATCTGCCCCTCTATCTTCCTCTTTCCTTCCAGGACCTCCTGGGTCACGTACAGCGCTCAGTAGCACTGGCCGTACTCGTCCAGGTCGGCGTCCCGGTAGTCGCAGGGGCAGATGATGTCCAGGTCCTTCTCCCTCTCCCCCTCGCCGAAGCGGCAAGGGCAGAGCATGTACCCGTAGCGCTCCCGGTTGCGGTACAGGCCGTCCACCAGCATGAGGGTGAAGTCCCGGTCCGGGTTGAGGTGGTAGCCCGCCGCCTCCGCCTCTTCGTGGAGCTTGCGGTGGAGCTCCAGCACCTCCGGCGGGTACTCCTCGCTCAAAGCAGGACCTCCCGGTAGCGCTCCTCGTTGAACCCGGCGATAACCTCGTCCCCGTCCACCACCAGGGTGGGGAAGGTCCGGCGCGGGTTGCGCTTCTTGACCTCTTCGAAGACCTCCTTCTGGGCCTCCCCCTCCAGGAGGTCCACGTACACGTAGCGGTAGGCGAGCTTGTTCTCCTCCAGGAAATCCCTGGCCTTCCTGCACCACCCGCAGGTGGACAAGGCGAAGAGCAGCAGGTCGTGCTCCGCGTTCTCGCCCTCGACCTTCTTAAGGTACTGTTCCATGTCCTTCACTCCTTTCACGGGACTCTCACGGGTTAATTCTTCCCCGGGAGCGGCCCCTTAAACCGGCAGCGGGATCGGAGGCACCTTCCTCTTTCCCCATCCCCATTCTTCCTTGTCGCGATGCGCATGAGCCATGACATAAGTCACCTGCGCCCAGGCTAAGACTGGGGTGAAGAGCCCCCGGAAACCCATTGGCCGGGCAACGGACGGGCGGAGTCCCCTCCTCGTCTCCCCGCTTTAATCTACCCTGAAAAACGAGGTCTCTCCGCGGCCGGAACTTCGGGAAGCGCGACGGAGGTGGCCCGGGTTGGCGGAATCCCCTCCTCGTCCTTTCTGTTTTCTCATCTACCCCGAACAACGAGGTCTCTCCGCGGCCGGAACTCCAGGAGGCATGACGGAGGTCACCGGGAATGGTGCCGTGGCAGGAAAGGAATACCGGAAGATGCAATGGACAGAGGCGCCGACCCGGCCATCGACCGACTCGGCCAAAGGTGCGGATTCACCCATTATGCCGGCACAACACATCCGCCAATAAGGGATATCCGTATCCGGAGCGCGACAGAGCCATGGTTGGGCTCATCCAGGCTTTCAGGCGAGATGGGAAGGAACCCCGGTATATGCATCGGTTTTAGCCGTAAAGCGGGCGGATTGCTCCTCCTTTTTTGATCCGGCAGAACATGCGCCTCACGAAGAGGCATCGAGGGTCCGGGGGGGCAGCGATGATGATATGGGGCGGCCATTCAAAAATGATATAGGGCGACCACGCAAGAGCCAGCGGCGCAGGAAGAGGACGATGACCGGTCAGTCATTTATCTTTCCCG
>MU158652.1:0-4822 GCA_015711895.1 Candidatus Solincola tengchongensis
AAATGGAGGCCGCCAACAGGGAGAGGTCCGCCAGCAGAAGGAGGAAGACCAGAGGGGCCAGGGAACGTCTGAGGGCGCTCTCCCGGTAGGGAAGTACGAGGGTCACGGTGTTGACCACCAGCACGCCCAGCAGGGGGAGAAGCACCGCGGAGAGGTTCATATCCACCTCGTGAGGGAGCAGGAGCAGCGCGGCGACCAGAGGGACGGACACCCAGACGAAATTGCCGAAGGTGCGGGCCATGTTCCCTCTGAACATTACGCCGTCACTCCCCTATTCTCGGTCTTCCGCGAGCCGGCGAACCGTGTCCGGAACCCCCTCGTCCCCTTCCCGTGGGGGCGAAGCGGGATGCATTTCCCGACGAACGGCATCTTCCCTCATCGGTTCTCCCCTCCCCTGATGGGCAGGTACACGGTGAAGGTACTTCCCTTTCCCGGCTCGCTCCTGGCGGTTATCTTCCCGCCGTGCAGGTCCACGAGGTGCTTGACGATGGTCAGGCCCAAGCCGGTACCGCTGATGCCCGTGACCTCCTCCCTCTCGAGCCTGCTGAACCTCTCGAAGATGCGGGGCAGGTCCTCGGGAGGGATGCCTATCCCCTCGTCGCGCACGGATATGGTCACGTACTTTCCCTCCAGTCCCGTCGTCACCTCCACCTTCCCCCCCGCGGGGGAGTATTTGATGGCGTTGCTCAGCAGGTTCTGGATCACCTGCCGTAGGCGCTCCGGATCGGCATAGACGGTGGGGATGGCGCGGGAGCCCGAGTACTCCAGGCTGTGGATATCCGTCTGGGAACGGAAGAAATCCAGCTCACCGTTTATAAGCTCCGGGATGTTCACCGGCACGCGGTTCAACTCCAGCCCGGCCTCAATCCTCGAGAGGTTGAGCAGGTTGGTGACCAGCCGGGACAGGCGCTCCGATTCGGAGAGGATGATGCGGTAGTATTCCATCCGTTTCTCGGGCGGGGTGTCTGCGGAGGACGCCATCTCGCTGAAGCCCTGGATGGAGGTGAGCGGGGTGCGGATTTCGTGGGCCACCATGGAGACGTACTCCGATTTGGCTTTCTCCAGTCTGCGTATGAAATCGCCGAGGCTGGATACCTCCCGGCGGGATTCTTCGAGGCGCCGCAGTTCCATGGCGATCTGGGTGGAGAGGAAGCAGGCCAGGTAGAGGTAGAGGATGTTGAGGAAAAGGGTTTGTGAACCCTGGGCCGTGAAGGGCCGGGAGGTGAGGGCGGCGAGGAGGTACATGGCGGCCAAGACGGAAGTGCTCGCCGCCGCGAGCCCCGCGTCGAAGAAGGCACCGGCGATGACCGGTCCCGGGAGGAGGGCGTAATAGAGGGGGCTTTTAGGCCCGTCACTGAAGAAGACGGCGGCGCAGGCCGTGGCGTAATAGAGGGTCAGCCCCAGAAAGAAGGGCGGTATACGGGGCAAGATCTTGCCTTGCCTGCTCGGGTAGAGGAGGACGAGGTGATGGGCGAGCACCAAGACCGCCAGGGCGGCGAGGAACACGTAGAGCATGGAGTGGTCCATCTTCTGTTCGTGAGGAAGGTGTATGATGAACGCCGTGGCCGTGATGCCCACGACCGCAAACAGGGTCAGTTGCTCGGCGAGTCTCCTGCGGAAGTCCGTCTCCATGGCTCGTCCCGATTACCCGTTCGGTCTCCGGCTATCCCTTCATCTCGGCGCTCGCACGGATCGGTGCCCCTCCCCTCCGTTCGAGTCCGGGGCTCCGCTCTCCGGGATGCCATCCGCGATCCCGTAATCTCATTCTATCCCTTCCCCGCCGTCCCTCTCACTCCTCCCATAGACGACGAAAGGGCGGGCTTGCGCCCGCCCTGAGAACGTATATCAGCGATCAATATTCCAGGATCTGGGAGAGGGGTATGTCAGCCAGGTGGGTGGTGGTGAAATAGGAGCTGCCGTCCCGGGCCCACCCCAGTTCCTGCGCATACCCGTAACGGTTCACGTGGTAGGTGTACAACTTGCTCGGCAGGCCCCAGTCCCAGGTCTCGAGCAGCCCGTTGACCTCGATGTAGGCGGTGTTGGGGTCTATGGCCGCGCCGTTGGTGTCGAAGGTGAAGAAAAGGCGCACGCTGCCGCCCAGGTGGTCGGGGTAACGGGCTCCGAGGTCGTTGTGGGTGTGGTTCCCCCTCCTCCAGAGGTAGGAACTGGCGCTGGAACCTTTGCCGTATAGGATGTAGGAACGGCCCCCGCTGTGCAGGATGAGCTGCAGTGGCATGTAGTCCAGGGAGCGGTCGTTGGTCAGCCACTCGACGGTGATGTACAGGTGCACGTAGTTGGCGCCGCTCCAGGCGGCGTTGTGCGCTCCCGGAGAGTGGACGTTGATGATGACGCTCTGGGGGTCCACGTCCTCGGAGGGGACGGCGTTGCGGAAGATGTAGCGGTAATCCCCCCAGGTCACATGGGGTTTGGCGGGTTCCTGGAGCGCCTGCTCCTCTCCCGCCGTGCCGGCCTGGGTTTCTCCTCCCGCCTTCTCCTCCTGCGCCCATGACCAGCCCATGAGCATGAGCAGGAGGAGGGAACAGAGCGGAACTATGAATATCATCCTCTTCATTCCCGGACCCCCTTCACATCCCACACCTTTCCGGAAAAAGGAAATAGTTTTCCAAGCTCCTCAATTTTATCATATCGGCATGCTCCTCAGCCGTCTTGACACGCAGTTTGAACAGCATTTCCTGCGCTCGGGAACTTTAACGCCTGTTGTCCGCTTTCCGGTCGTATGCCTTAAGTAATGCATTGCGCTTTGCGGAAGCGAGAAACGAGTTTACCGAATACCGCGTACCGATGTACACGGCTCTCTTGAGCACGGCCATGTAATACAGATGAAGAACTACCGAGCCTACTCGCGGGCGGGGGTCGAGCCATCGGTATTGATGCGACGGCTTTGATTTAGGAACGCGGCTTCACGATACGGAAAACTTCATCAGGTATAAGGGATTACTTGTTCCGCTGGAATATACGGCGGCGCAGTTGGCGGCGGCGTTTTCGCCGGGCTTTCTTATAACGGAAGACGTCCGTGCCCTTCACCGCCGCAACACGGGAGGATATGGGACGAACAGGGAGGATCCGGCTGTGCTCAAGCGGAAGGTCGGTGGTTATGCGGGTCTCCGAGAAGGATGAGAATGTTTAACTTCAGGCCTATAATAAAATCGTTGAAACGGGGAATAAGGGTGACGCGGCCGTTATTGCACCATCGATCAGGAACCTTTCGCAGCCACTGCTTTACCGCTCTGACCATAGATTATCTTTGTGCGAACACCGCCATTCACCGGTATGGACGAGAGGAGGGGGAGATGGTCGAGAGAAAGATCCTCGACGAGGAGCTTTTGCGCACACCCGTAAATCTGGTGTGGGATCACGTGCTCATGCTTCCCATCGTCGGCTTGTTGGATTCCATGCGTACCCAGAATATCATGGAGATCGCTCTGGCCAAGATCCAGGAAACCCGCGCCCGGGTCCTGATCATCGACATCATGGGGGTGGCGATGATGGACGAAGCCGTGGCGGAGCACATCATCAAGATAACCCGCGCGGCGAAACTGATGGGTTGCGAGTGCATCCTCACCGGGGTTTCCCCGGATATCGCTCGGACCATTGTGAGCCGAGGCCTGGATCTGGGCGACCTTCGTACCCATGCCACCATGCGCGACGGGTTGGAGATGGCCTTTCGCGTGCTTGGCTTGGAGGTGAGGAAGTCCGAGGGTTGACCATGGAGCGGGAAACATGGACGGCTACCTGTTGGAAGGAGACAGGATTTACGTCCTGCTGCGGGAAGAGCCGGACGACGAGTACCTCGCTTCCCTTCAAGTGACCATCCCGGAAGTTGTCTACCGTATGGGAGTCCGCGGAATGATCGTGGACCTCGCGGCTCTTCCTTTTCTGGACGGGTCCACCGTCCGTGCCCTCTGTGAACTGGCCCGCACGGTCGAACTCATGGGGGCACCCACCGTCGTTTGCGGGATTGGGCCGGGTACCGCCGCTTCCCTCGCTAGCCTGGGGCTTGACCTGGACGGGTTACCTGTGGCGGCGGACAAGGAAAGGGCATTGGGGGGAGGATTTGCAAGCGCAGGCCCGGCATAGGCCGGAGACGGAATAAAGGCTCGGGAATGTCTTAGGTGGCGGGATAGAGGGTGCATGTGTGACCCCGAGGATGGAAACTCAGGGTTTGGAGAGATGCTCGATGCGTGAGCTGTCGCTGAGGGAATGGGAAGACGCGTGGGCGGTCCCCGGAGTTGTTGGAGAGGCTGCTGAAGAGGCGGGGTTGGGAAGGTTGGAGGCCATGTCCCTGGCCACGGCGGCTGTGGAGCTGGCCAACAACGTGCTGGTGCACGCGGGGTCCGGCTTCCTGCGCGTGCGCGTCGTGAGGAATGAATCTGGTACGGGTGTGGAGGTGACCGTAACGGACTCCGGCCCGGGCATAGCCGATCAAGATGCGGCGCTGTCGGAGGGCGCCAGCACTGCCGGAGGTCTGGGAGTGGGCCTTCCAGGGGTGCGCAGGCTGGTGGACGAGTTTTACCTGTTCTCCGAGAAGGGGGTGGGCACCACTGTAGTGGTGCGGAAATATGTCCGCTGAACGTGAGGTTTCCGAGGTCTCTTGCGGTGCGGGAAGCGTGGAGCTCGGCGTGATAGAGCTGGATCCCGAAACCGCTCCCTTCCGTATAGGAAACAAGATCAGGATGCTGGCCGAGGAGCTGCGCCTGGGCAAGACGGTCTCCGCCTGCCTGGGGGCGGCGACCGCCGAGGCCGTCCGCTCCATCCTGGCCGGAGGAGGGGAGAGGCGGCTGGCGGTGGGCATGGAGCTCGG
>MU158652.1:4921-9739 GCA_015711895.1 Candidatus Solincola tengchongensis
GGCGAGGGAGAGGCATTTCCTGGAGAACACCCTTCAAGCCCTGCTCGACGTCTTTCTGGTATTCGAGCCGGGAGGCCGCCTGCTGAAGTGGAACAGGAGGCTCAACGAACTCAGCGGATTGGAGGATGCCGATATCGCGGAAATCGGTGTCTACGGGTTGCTAGAGGGGAGAGGCTTCTCCTTGAAGGAGGAGGTAGAGGGGATTTTATCCCGTGGGGCAGAGGGATCGCGTTCCCTTAAGGTATGGCTGATGGGATGTGGTGGGAAACGGATACCCTGCGAGATGGCGATCTCGTCCTTCATGGAACCCTCGGGGGGACGGGGAGGCTTTTGCGCCGTGGTGAGGGACATGACCTCGCACGAGCTCTTGGAGGAGGAGCTCAGGAGAACGGCCCGGGAGATGGAGGAGGCCAAAGACAGGGCAGAGTCCGCTGACCGGCTCAAGTCGGCCTTCCTGGCCACCATGTCCCACGAGCTGCGCACCCCCCTGAACTCCATCATCGGGTTCACCGGCATACTCCTGCAGGGACTGGCCGGGCCCCTCAACGATGAGCAGGCCAAGCAACTGAGCATGGTGAAGCACAGCGCCTCTCATCTCCTGGACCTCATCAACGACATCCTGGACCTCTCCAAGATCGAGGCGGGCCAGCTGGAGATTCACCCCGAACTTCTGGACCTGGGGGAGATGCTGGCGGAGGTGGAGAACACCATCCGCCCCATGGCTGAGACTAAGGGATTGCTTTTCTCGATGGTATGCCCTGAGGAGACCGAGTTCGTGGAGGCGGACCGCAAACGCCTGAAGCAGGTGCTCCTGAACCTTCTCAGCAACGCCGTCAAGTTCACCGATGTGGGCAGCGTAACCCTGGAATGCGCGAGGGAAGGGGAAAAATGGCTCTTTTCGGTCCTTGATACGGGTCCGGGGATAAAAAGAGAGGATCTGGGCAAGCTCTTCAAGCCGTTCCAGCAGCTGGACATGTCCGCCGCACGCGTCAAGGAGGGGACTGGACTGGGGCTCTCCATCTGCCGCCGACTCGTGGAGATGATGGGAGGGGAGATAGGAGTGGAGAGCGAGTACGGGAAGGGAAGCCGTTTCTACTTCTATATACCGGCTTTGGGCAGGGGGTCTTGACCTATGGCGAGGATCCTGTACATCGAGGACAACGAACAGAACCTGTATTTGGTCACCTTCATCTTGGAGAAAGCCGGGCACCAGGTCATCCAAGCCCGCGACGGATGGGCGGGATTGGACCTGGCGGAATCCGCGGCTCCGGACATGGTGCTCCTCGATTTTCAGCTTCCGGGGATGGACGGCATGGAAGTCTTGAGGCGCCTCAAAGCCTCTCCGTTCACGCGGGAAATACCGGTCCTGGCGGTTACCTCTTACGCCATGGTAGGGGACAGGGAGAGGTTCCTGCAGGCGGGGTGCAGCGGATACATCGAGAAGCCGATCAATCCGGAGACCTTCCTTCAACAGGTGGAGAGGTTCCTTTCCGCCTGAGGACGGGGAGATGCTTCACCGGGACGCGAGGTCCGCAAAGGAATCGGGTGAAAGGAGCGCGGTACGGGATGAAGGGCACGGTGCTCATCGTGGACGATAACGAGGAAAACCTCTATATGTTGCGCGCCCTGCTGCAGGGTCACGGATATCACGTCGAGGAGGCGCGCAACGGAGAGGAGGCCCTTGCCAAGGCCAGGTCATCTCCCCCCGACCTGTTGATCACCGACATCCTCATGCCGGTCATGGACGGGTTCACCCTCTGCCGGGAATGGAAGAAAGACGAAAAACTCAAATCTAAGCCTTTCATCTTCTACACCGCGACCTATACCGACCCCAAGGACGAGGAGTTCGCACTCAGCTTGGGTGCCGAGCGCTTCATCGTCAAGCCGGCCGACCCGGTGGATTTCATGCTTTCGATCGAGGAGGTGCTCAAGGCCGCGGAGGCGGGAAGGATCACGCCGCGGGAGCTCCCTCCTCAGGACGAAGCCTGCGTCCTCAAGCGATACAATCAGCGCCTTATCCAGAAACTGGAAAAGAAGATGTTGGACCTGGAAAGGGAGAGCGCTCTGCGCCGAAAGAGCGAACAGAGGCTGGCCATGCTGGTCGACCTTTTCCTCCGGTTGAGCACCGATTACCGGTCCAACATGGCACACATAGTCCGTATGGGCAAGCGAGTGTTGGAGGTGCCCATGGCCGTCTATCTGCGCCGTGGTGATGAATCCACTGAACTGATAACCTGCGGAATGGAGGAGGGTTCCCGCCGCCGGGAGGGTGTCGAGGGTAGGTTCCTTGAGCGGTTGATGGAGGAAGCGGAGGGCTCCATCGTGATCGAGCCCCTGAGCGGCGAGCCGGATGCCGGGGATGACCTTCTGGTCATGGGTTATGGCTTCGATTCCCTTCTGGGATGTCCGGTAAGGCTTGGCGATACAAAGATCGGGTTCCTGGCATTCTTGCGCCCGTCCACCGGGCTCTGGTCGCCCGAGGAACGGGATATCGCCGGCATGCTGGCGCGCGCCATGGAGATCGAGGAGGAAAGGCTGGACCACGAGGAGAGGATAAAGGATTTCATCGACGTGGCCTCGCATGAGATCCGGCACCCGGTAACTGTCATAGCGGGATACGCCCAGACACTGAGGGAACAATGGGAGAGATTGGGCGATGAGGAGAGGCGGCAGATGCTCGGCTATATTCAGGGGGGTACGGAGAGGCTGGAAAAGTTATCGCAGCGTTTGTTGGACGTTTCCTCCATCCAGAGGGACGTTTTCCGGATGAGCATGGAAACCGTCGAATTGGAGAATGTCATTCGTGATTGGTTTGAGCTCGAGGTCGGAGGAGGCTTGAGAGAAAGACTTCGTCTCAAACTGGTCAACGATCTTGGCGTAGGACATCTCGACCCCGTGAGATTGGGAGAATTGCTCTCCATCCTCGTGGACGACGCCGCTAAGTTTTCCCCTCCCGCATCCCCCATAGAGGTGGAAGTAGAGAGAAGCGGGGGCCGGCTTGATGTAGCGGTGAAGGATAGAGGACACGGCGTCCCTTCGGGGATGGAGGGGCGCATCTTCGAGCCTTTCGTGCAAGCCGAGGATGCCCTGCACCACTCATCGGAGGGCATGGGCATAGGGCTGTACGTCGCCAGCGAGATCGTCCGAAGGCACGGCGGCGCTTTGTGGCATGAGCCCCGGGAGGGAGGTGGGTCGGTATTCCGTTTCTCGATAAAGGTGTGAGGAGATCAAGGCGAGTAACCACTGTTTTTTCAGGGGGGGAAGGCGTATTTGCCGATGAGGCGATTGGCCATGCTTGCCGAGAATAGAGATCTTGCTTGATAAGGCTTGAAATTTTTCCTTTAACATGGCAATCAACGGTAAGTCGACGGTACCTTATCAATTCCTATCAAACTCGGGTTCACTTCCAGGAGTTTTCCTCTTTGTCGCGCTCTAGCGCCCGGGGATGCCGCTTTCCAGCTCCTCCTCCATCACGTCCACCACACTGGTGTAGGCCACTATGCTGCGGTGGATGCGGTCCATGGCCCCGGAGAACTTCTCCGAAAGGAGGGGGTCCTCGGTCACCTCCTTCATCTGGCGCAGGATGTCCAGGACCTGTTTCATGGAGCGGACGAAATCCCCCGCCGAGTACTGGGGGTAAGTCGACGATATGTAGGCGAGGTCCTCGCCCGTCGCCCAGTCGTAGACGACGGGCACGAAACCCGGGTCCAGAGGCCGCACGAGGTCCAGCCCTTCCCGCCTCTCCAGGGCCTTGATCCTCCCCTCCAGACTGCGGGCCTCGAGTATGGCCTCCTGCAGCGCGGGAGTGGGGACCGTGGGGCCCTGCGCCGGTTCCCGGTAATGCCTTCCCCCTCTGCGGCGGGGGGTAGGACCCTCCCGTGTCTCGAAGACGAAGACCGAGGCCAGGGCCGCAGTCTCCGCCTCGTCCAGGGGGAGGAACAACCTCTCTTCGAGGCACTCCACCAGGATGAGGTCGCACTCGTTGTAGATGCGGGAGAGGACGATGCCCTTGGAGGTGGGTTTCTCCCCTTCCAGGTAGCCCAGGCGTTCCAGCACCCGCATGACGTTGGCCAGTTTCCGGGAGGAGACGTCGCTGCGCGCTTCCATCTGCCGCTGCACGCGTTCCATCTCCGTCTGCAGGTTCCTGATGCTCCGGCAGGTCTCGAGGCAAGCCTCACGTCTCTCGCAGGTGTGGCACGGGCTGCCCTCCAGCTCTTCCCGGAGGCTGGTCAGTTCCTCGCGGTGGGGGAGGTGGAATTCCTCTTCCCATTCCTGGGGCGGCGGGACTCGGAAACCGGTCAGGGCCTGCCGCAACTTCTTCTCCTCCGCCCTGCTCCTGGCGGGAATGAAGGGTTTACCCAGGTGACCTATGACCTGAGGGGGATATGGAAAGTTCTGGTAAGAAACCTTGAGGAGCCGCCCCCGGTCGTCCAGGGCCGTCAGGCGCGGGTCGCCGTGTTTGTCCTCGGAGATGGAGAGCACCACCGCCGCCCGACGGGAGCCCCTGCGGTGCAGAACCAGCACGTCGCCGGGGACCAGTTCCTCGAGCTCCCGGTTGATCAGCTCGCGCCTGCGCCGCCGGCGCTCGGCGGCCATCTCCTTCTCCAGGCGCGAGATCTCGCTCCGGGCGGCGAGATAGGCCATGGGATCGCCGCGTTGGCATTCTATCTTCCGGCGATGGGCCTGGATGCGCCTGGCCAGGCGGGAACGGGAACGTTCCAGGCGCACCACCTCGCGGTCGGCGTGGAACTGGGCGAAGCTGGAGTTGAGCATGTGCACCGTGGTCTCCACATCGTAATAGTGCAGCAGGTTCACCAC
>JACVJH010000342.1 GCA_015711895.1 Candidatus Solincola tengchongensis
ATGGAATACCTGGAACGCGGCGACTGCGTGGGGATATTCCCTGAGGGCACTCGCCACGACGATACCAAGCTCCATCCCTTCACCCACGGGGCGGCCTATTTCGCCTGGAAGACCGGGGTGCCCGTGCTCCCCATCGGCATCACCGAGGAGAAAGGGAAGGACTACCACATAAACATCGGCAAACCCTTCCAGGTGCCCCGCCTGGAGGGGAGGCCCCATAAGGTCCTCCCGGAGCTCACCCGCCTCATACGCGATAAAGTCCGGGAGCTTCTGCCCCCGGATTGGGAGATCCTGGAAGATGATGCGGATCAGGTCCCGCAGTAGGGCTCCGGGCACCCCTTAAGCCAGAGCTGGACGATCATCTGGAAGAGCACCGGCACATCCAGGTTGGCCTCCTTGTCCACCACGGCGTCGATGACCGTCGGGCGGTCCGAAGCGGCCGCTTCCTCCAGGGCGGGTCGTATCTCGTCGGGGCTCTCCACCCGGATGCCCCTGGCCCCCATGGCCTCGGCCAGCAGGTCGTGGCGGATCTCCCCGAACTCCACGCCGCAGTACCGCTGCCCGAAGGCGGCGTGCTGAGCGCCCTTGATCATCCCCCAGGCGCTGTCGTTGGCGATGATGTCGATGACCGGGAGCTTGTAGCGCACCGCGGTCTCGATGTCCTGGCAGTTGATCATGAAGGAGCCGTCCCCGTGGATGATATACACCGGGCGATCTGGGTTGGTGAGCTTGGCCCCCATGGCGAAACCGATGCCCACTCCCAGCTGCCCGGTCCCCTCGGCGAAGAGGTAGGAACGGGGATGGTAGACCCGGCCGGCGATGTTGGTCCACAGGGCGGTGTTGCCGCCGTCCATGACCAGGATGCCGTCCCGGCCCAGGAACTCCACCGCCTCGGTCACCAGGCGCAGGGGATGGATGGGTTTGGCGTCGGAGCGCGCCATCTCCTCGTAGGAGCTCAGGGCCTGCTCCTCCAGCTCGCGGTATCCGGCCATGAAGTCGCGCGGACCCTCCACCGGTCCGGTCTCCTTCTTGACCCTTTCGATGATCTGGCGCAGAACGGCCTTGGCGTCACCCACGATGCCCAGGTCGAACTCCCGGTTGAGCCCGATGTTGGCGGGGTCGATGTCCACGTAGATGAACTTCTGCGTGGAGGGATCCCCCCACATGTTTGGCTGCCCCCAGAAGTCGAGCTCGGACATGGTGCAGCCCACGTTGAGCACCAGGTCGGAGGTGGACTCGGCCATAATCGCCCCCATGCCCTTGGGCAGGAGCAGCAGGGGATGGTCCTCGGGCAGGGTGCCCCGCCCGGACACGCTGGTGGTCACCGGGATCTGCAGGTATTCTGCCAGTTCCCGCACCTCATCCCAGGCCTTGGAGCGCATCACGCCTCCCCCGGCGTGGATGAGGGGCTTCTCCGCGGAAAGGAGCATCTCCACCGCCCTGTCCACCGCCTCCGGGTCGCCGCAGGGGCGGACCTCCGTGCGGTAGCGCTCGGGGGGCAGGAAGACCTTCTCGTCTATCTCCCCGTTCTGGAAGAGGACGTCCACGTTGAAGCCCAGGTGCACGGGCCCCGGCCTCCCGGTGGTGGCCTCCCGGAAGGCCCAGTGCACCAGGTCCGGGATGCGGTCCCAGCGGTTCACCAGGGCGTTCCACTTGGTGATGGGCCGGAAGAGGTTCACCTGGTCCAGCTGCTGCTGGGACCCCTTGAAGGGGTAGGAGCGGTCGGAGTGTATCTGGGGGGTGATGACCACCATGGGTATGCTGTCGTTATAGGCTACGTAGACCCCCGCCACCAGGTTGGCCGCCCCCGGACCCACCGTCCCCGTGCACACCCCCACCATGTCCGAGGTCCGGGAGACGGCGTCGGCCATATGCGCCGCAACCGCCTCGTGGTGGGTCATCACGAACTCCATGCCGTTGGGGCGCCCCACCCGGGCGATGGCGTCGGTGAAGGTACAGAGCTGCCCCCCCGGGATGCCGAAGACCCACCTCACCCCCTCCTTGAGCAGCGCCCGCACCAGCACTTCCCCTCCGTTCATCAGGGCCATGACCATCCCTCCTCCTGCTCTTCCTCCCTCATCACTGATCCCTTCGCAACCTATTGGAAGATATTTACAACAACACCCAGAGGTTGCCAGAGTTTTCCGGATCTTTATATCGTTTATCGTTACAGCCTCATCGGGAACCCGCTACAGCCTAATCGGGAACCGATTCTTTCCTATTATATGCAGCGCAAGACCTCAGGGCCATAGGTGTCCGCTCCCCCTCCTACGGGCGGGAGACCCCTTTCATACGCGGCCTGCGTCTACCCCCGCAGTGCCACGAACTGCAGCCTCCTCGTCCTCGCCCCCGGCTTGCCCAGACCCGCGGCATCCCAAACCTCCACCCTCCGGAAGCCAGCCTCCTCGAGAAAGGCGGCCAGGAGGTCGGCGGGATAGGCCTTTTCGCGATGCACCTCCACCCACACGTCCCCCCGCCCGTCCACCTGCCCCAGGCGCATGGTAAGGGTGGCACTGGAAGTCTCTTCCTCCCATTCACCCCTCCAGGAAAGACGCCAGTTCTCCAGCCGGAAGACCCACTCCCTGTCGTCCTGCCCCTCCCTCAACTGGTAAGCGGTGTTCACATCGAACAGCAGGTGACCACCTGCCTCCAGCGCGGAGGCGAAGCA
>JACVJH010000343.1 GCA_015711895.1 Candidatus Solincola tengchongensis
TCAATTCTGTTTCCTCCACCGCAGGCCTCCCGTTCCTCTCTAGACGGTTGTGTTGATTTCTCTTCTTTTCCGTTAAAATTCACACCAGCCCCTTGAGGAGAGGGCCCAGCCTCTCCTTCACCAGGGCACCGAGCTCCTCCGCCCTCATGAGGAGCACACAACAGATCTTTCCCCCGCTTTCCCAACTGACCAGGGCCAGCTTGTCCCCGGCCTTTATCCCCGCCCGCTCCCGGAAATCCTTGGGCAGGACCATCTGGCCTCTGTCGTCCACGCTTACCAGCGTCTCCACCCGGCAACGCGTGGCATCGGAGACCGGGCAGCAGACCTCTTCCGCCTCCTTAGCCCCCATATTCTCTCCTCCTCTCTTAATGTTTTTATCTTATGCTTATACGATGACAGTATATTCTTATTTATCTTATAAATCAAACTTCTCTGATTATTAAATGCAGTTCAACATCCGTAGCGATGCGATGCGAGTGGTCCCCCGGAAACGATGTTCCTTCCGTTCAATTGCTCGTGAAGTTCAAGATAAGAAAGGTGGATTGCCCTCTACGACCGCTCTCAGGCCCACTCACGTACGAGCTTCCGGAAATAGTCGTGCCGGACCCGGTCCGCCTTGCGCCACAAAGGGCGCACCCTGTCCGCCCAGGAAGCGAATGTAGCGGGGTGTTCCGGATAGGCCTCGTAGAGCCTGCGCAGCTTCGCCGCCACGCTCCCCATTAGCGCCAGGCGGGTGACGGAGGCGGGGCGCAGCTTCCCGGAGGCTATCCCCCCGGCCAGGACGGGAAATGCCCTGGCCGTCTCCACAGGGTCGGACCTCATCTCGTACTCCAGGTTGAGGGCCACCGTGCCCTCCTCGGTGAAGATGCCGGGCACGGAGTAGAGGAAGTCCACCTCCCGAGGGGAGAGGGAGACCACGGCGGGCATGAAGGCGGCCAGGAAGGCGAACTTGGCTCCCTGGTCCCGGAAGTAGCGTACGTTGTAAGGCCACAGGCCCTCCCGCGTGAGGTCGTCCTCGGCGAGCGCCTCCGCCGCCACATCCGCGGCGATGCGGCAGGCGGCGAAGCCGGAGGTGACCCCCTCACCGCTGAAGGGTTTGTTCATGAAGGCGGCGTCCCCCATCACCATGATCCCGTTGTCCACCAGGGAGAGTGGCGGGCGGCGGTACGGGACCCTCCCTTCCGTACTCCAGGCCGTCACCCCGCGGAAGGGCAGAGTGGAGGCGAAGGCTCGGTGCCTCTTCCTGGCGGCGTCCCGGCTCGCCGGCATCCCCACCCCCACGATCATCTCCTCTCCGTAGCTGGGGGCGTACCAACCCTGGAAATGGAGGTAGGAATTTATTCCCGGGTTGTGCTCGCCTTCCAGCTCCTTCCAGGACTCCATGTAGACCACCAATGTATCCATGTCCTCCAGCGGGTCGCTCTCCCACCAGAGCGTGGAAGGCATGCCCGTCCTCACCGCCCCCCGCATGCCGGAGGCATCCACCAACAGGCGGCAGCGGATCTCGTATTCCCCGCCGTCGCCCCTTACCCTCACGCCTGCCGGGAAGCCCCTTTCCCGGACTAGGCCCAGGAATTCGGTCTCCTCGCGGAACTCCACGCCGCTGTTCATGGCGTAGCCGCGCAGCCGCTTCATGAAGGCCGGTTTGTCCATGTCCAAGGTGATCAAGCGGGCGGTGACCCTGTGCTCGCCGTTGGGGGACCACATGGTGATTGTTTCCAGACGGTGCAGCAACTCGTCTCCCTGCGGCAGGGGGATATTGAACCTCTCGAACGCGGGTTCCTCCATGTGAAAAGGGCCGATGGATCTCCCCAACGAATCCAGCTTCTCTTTTTCTAGGACCAGGCACCGGAAACCCGCTTCGGACAGTTTCCAGGAAAAGTAGGTACCGGAAGTCCCCGCCCCAACCACCACCGCGTCGAACGCTTCTCCCACGCTTCCCGCCCCCTGACATCTATCCCAGATATCCCTTCCTCGACTTCGGGCGTCGGCTCGCCGCTGCCCTGGTCCCGACTTTTTCAGCATCGGGCGCGACCGTAAAATCCGCCACGGCAGCCTTCCCGGCTCCCGCCATGGGGCCAACCATCCAGAGCGGTCCCATCTCTCCCACCACGCGCCGCACGCCTCCCAACATCACCCTCATACCAGGATATCTCGCCTCTCAAACAGATAAGCCGAGAGGGCCGTCAGCGCCAAAGCAGAGGCCAGGAGCACCAGCGTGTGAATGCCGTTCAGCCCCCTCTTCAAAGGTTCGGCCGCCAGGTAATAGTAGAAGGGCGAAAGCCTGCTCCAGGGTTTTAGCCCCCGCACCACCTCGGAGAGGGAGTAGAGGAAGAAGGTGGCCACGGCAAACGCCGCGGCGATGCCCACGGCCTGCCCCCTCCTTCCGGTGAGGCTCCCCAGCGCCAGGGCCAGAGCCCCGAAGAACAGGCCGAGGAGCAAGCAGCTAAGACACGCCGCCGCTAGATTCCCCAATCCGATGTCCATGCCGAACGCGGCTGCACCGGCAGCCAGCGCCGACCAGAGCACCGCCCCCAGGCAGATGGAGGAGACGGCCATGGCCGCCGCCTTCTCCAGGACCACTCTCCACCTCGGAATCGGGTTGGCCAGGAGCAGGTCCAGTGTCCCCTTCCCCTCCTCGCCGGCGACGGCCGCGCTCCCCCGCGAGACGGTGAAGATGATGAAGAGCATGGGGGCCATCATGAAGAAGAGCTCCCCGTTCAGGAAACCCGCGGGTGAAGTATAATCCTCGGCGCTCTCGCCCACGAAGGCCTTCACCCACTCGGGGGCTTCCTCCATGAACTGAGTAAGAGCGGGGGTCTTGGACACGGTGGGGTAGTAGGCCACCAGAAAAAGGCAGAGGGCGGCTATGCCCACCGCCCACCAGGCGAAGGACACCCGCTAGTCACGCAGGGTCTTGAGGAAGACGTTCTTAAGCATCGGCCCCGCCTCCTTCCCCGCCGGATCCCTCCCGGTAGTAGTGCATGAAGATCTCCTCCAGGCCGACCTCCGGGCTGACCACGTTGAGCACCTCGAAGCGCGCCGCCGCCTTGATGAGAGCGTCCACGCTCCCGGTGAGCGAGCAGGTGAGCGTCCGGTCCTCCACCCGGAGGTCCTTGACCCCCGGTATGGCGGCGAAGTCCCCGGGGGGGACAGGAGAAGCGAAGTGTATCTCCAGCCGGCGCAGGGCCTTCCTCTTCAGGGCCTCGACCTCGTCCACGGCCACCAGCCTTCCCTCGCGGATGATGCCTACCCGGTCGCACATCCGCTCCACCTCCGGAAGGTTGTGGGAGGATATGAAGAAGGTGGCTCCCGCCTCGCTGGTTTCCCGGACCAGGCGATGGAACTCGTGCTGCATGAGAGGGTCCAGGCCGTTGGTGGGCTCGTCCATGATGAGGAGTTCCGGGCGATGCATGAAGGCCTGCACTATGCCTATCTTCTGCTTGTTTCCTCGGGAAAGGGACTTGATGCGTAGCGTGAGGTCGCACTGCAGGCGCTCCGCGAGGTAGCGGACGTAACCCCAGTCGGCTCCTCCTCTGAGGCCGGCCAGGTAGCGCAGGAGCTCTTCCCCGGTCAGGTTATCGTACAGGGCGAGGTCTCCGGGGAGGTATCCCAACCGTTTCCGAATCTCCACGCCCCGCACGCGCGCGTCCATGCCCAGGACCTCCGCCTTCCCCCTCGTGGGACGGATGAGGTCTAAAAGAAGGCGGATGGTAGTGGTCTTTCCCGCTCCGTTGGGGCCCAGGAAGCCGAAGACCTCGCCGCGTTCCACGCGAAGGTCGAGGTCCTCCACGCCCCGGTTTCGTCCGTAGTATTTTGTGAGTCCCCTGGTAAGGATGGCAACTTTTTCCAAAAGCCTCCCTCTCCTTCCCTCACTCGCATGCCCTATTTCCGGAGGACCGATTTACGTCCCCCTCCTACACCCCCGTGCTCACCGGCTTCCCGCCCGCCTCACCCCGACGAGCATGAGTATCCTACCACAGGCCCCCAGAGGCCATGCACCACCGTAGCAGGATATGGGGATGTCAAAAAGAGGGCCGGAAAGGTCGGGCTCCCCCTCATCCGGCGCCTGGGCCATCCTCTCCAGGAGGAGCAGGACCCGGAACCATGCTTTGTGCAGGGCCATGATGCACACGTCCCTTCCCGTCTCCTCCAGGAGCACACGACCGACCGGGTCCAGGAGGATCTCCTCCCCCACGGTGTGTCCTGCCGGGCAGGCCACGGCCTCCACAACCCGGAGCACGATGCGATGATCCCGGAACCTCTCCATGGCCCGCAACCTCTTTTCTCTCTCCGGACGGGCGAGAAAGGCATCAAGGTCCCCCTCGGACATGGGAAGGCGGCGCATGAACTCCGTGGGATGCGGGCCTTCCCCGCCGGCCAGGGCATTCACCATAGAACACCTACCCCTCTGCTTCCGATTCCAGATGAAGAGATAGGGGATCAGCCGGAGGTTGTGGAGGAGGAATTCGAGCAGCGGCATCCTCTCCCGGCTCAGGCGGAAGGTGCAGCTGCCCAGGCCGCCCCGTTCCAGCCCTGGATCCGTGCAGGCCACGGTATGGAATATCATGCGGTTGGGGTCCTCGCCGCGCAGCATGTGGTCATAGTAGGAGTAGATCAGCGGTGAGAGCTGGGAGAGGCCGTGCACGCAGATGCTGGGAGGGCATTTTCTCCTTATAAGCCCTCCCATGGCGTCGAAGTAGAGGGCCCTGCCCTCGTAATTCTCGCCCATGCAGTGGCGAGAACAGACCGGTTCCGCTCTTATCCAGTAGGCCAGGTCCCGAATCCCTATGGCCTCCACCAGGCCCGTACGCCTGGCGGCGGCCAGCTCTTCCTCCGTATAACCCCACCGATTCCTTACGATGCGCAGGACCGCTTTCTCCACTACCTTCTCCAACATGCGCCTCACCCCTTTGCCGGACGAGAACGAAGCCTATCCGTTTACGATAAATGGCATCCCGGACCGGGTTCATTTTCCCTCACCACCTCATCTCGGGGCAACGTCCGTGAGTCACGTCGCCGCACGGGAGAACCCTTTCCTCTCCAGGTACTTCGGGTTGCATCCCCGAACCGATACCCCCGAAAGCGCCCATGTGCGAACGCAGCCAGATAGCGCCTCTTTCCACGCGATGATCCGCCGTTCTCCCAGCCTCAGCGGTCTCCGCTGCCTGTCCCAAAAAAGGGAAATGGACCTCTAGCGAGGGCGCGCCGCCTGCCGCAGTGGCATTCCCGCCTTCCTTACCTTGCATGTTATCCGTAAGTGCTCGTTGGTCCTGGCCAGACACGCTTCATGATGTCGCCTCCTCTCATTCCGCCTTAACCGGAAAAGCTCGATCCCACGAGGGGCGTTATCGTTTTCCCAGAACTTGAGGGCAGGGCGTGGGTCATCCACGCCCCGTAACAGCATCTGGAACCTGAAGACATCTCCCCGAACCGCTCCTCCCCCACCTCCGGAGGGGGATATACTGGTCATTGGAACCCGAGTAGAAGGGGGGAAGAAGATGGGCGAACGGTGTGACTTCTTCGACTACGACAATTGCGACCTGTGCGGGGAATGCCTTTCCAGATGCCGCTACCTCGGCCTCGACCTAAAAAAAGCCCGCGAGGAGATGAAGCGTTTGATCGACGGCCGACCCACGAAGGTGGTGCACCGGCGCTGCATAAGCTGTTACGCCTGCGATGCCTTCTGTCCCCGGGGATGCCGGCCGTACGAGCTCATCATCTCAGCCTGGCACCGGCGCTACCGGGAACGGGGACTCCCGGTGAGGGCCTCCTATCTGATGCCCGCCTCACAACCCAACTTCAGGACCGACCTGGTGGAGACCATGTCCCCTCGCGAAAGGGAGCTGCTCCGCAGGTGGCGGGAAACGCCTCCCGAGGGCGAGCTCGTCCTCTATCCCGGATGCAATGCCCTGGCCCTCCCCCACCTTCTGGATGCCCCTTTCCTCAAAGAGGTGGTCATCTCGGGCGACTTCGACCTCTGCTGCGGGGAGATGTATTTCCGCATGGGCCTCTTCGACGTGGTGGAGCAGGTGGCGGAAAGGCTCACCCGCCATTTTCGCGGCCGTTCTATAGGGACCATGCTCTTCGTGTGTCCCGCGGGCCTGAACATGTTCCGCAACGTGCTGCCAGGACTCTTCGGTGCGGAGTTCTCCTTTCGCACACGTTACCTTGGAGAATATCTCTGGGAAAAGGTGGAAAGCGGCGAGCTGGCCATCGTCAAGAGGCACTCCGGGAGGGTAGCCGTGCACGATTCCTGCCACGGCAGAATACTGGGAGAGGAGGTGCAGGGCTCCGCGCGCCGTCTTTACGCCGCCATGGGCCTGGACCTGGTGGAGCTCGCAACGGACTCCGCGGAAGGGCTGTGCTGCGGGATGGCCGCCGGATGCAACCGCTACCGACCGGAGGACATGTACCGGGCGGCGGTCAGGGAAATGCGCGAGGCGGCGCGCACGGGAGCCGACGAGCTTGCCGTTTACTGCGGAGGGTGCCAGCTCACCTTCTCCCTCATGCGCTGGCTCCATCCCACTCGGCAACCAGTCCGCCACCTCCTGGAATATCTCAAGGAAGCCACGGGAGAACCGGCGTACTACCCCGCTTCCCGTCGCGCCCTGCGCATGCTGGGCAACATAACCGTGAAAGCCTTTCCCAAGATGCTCTCCCGGCGCACCTACCGCATCAGCATAAATTGACGGCATTCACTCTAAGCGGTATGAACGGCCTTCTCGGGAGCTCACCTGCGGAGCGAAGCGGCTTACGTTGAAGCCCGCCGGCGGATAAAAGATAATGGGTTTGCCTCGCCCACGTGTGAGGGTCGTCTGACCGGCGCAGCAAGAGAGGGAGGGGGAAAAATGGATTTCGCGCTCACCGAGGAACAGAAGGTCCTGCAGCAGACGGTACACGAATTCGCCGCCAACGAGATACGCCCCGTGGCCCGGCAATACGACGAGAGCGGCGAGTTTCCATGGGATGTGATCCGCAAAGCGGCGCGCCTGGAGCTCACCTACTCCGGGGTTCCCGAGGAATACGGCGGGCCCGGACTGGGCATGCTGGACAACGTGATAATCATCGAGGAGCTGGGCTGGGGATGCGTAGGCATCGCCTCCGCAATCGACATCAACCAGATCGCCATGCTGCCCCTCTTCCTAGCGGGGTCGGAGGAGCAGAAGAAGGAAGC
>JACVJH010000344.1 GCA_015711895.1 Candidatus Solincola tengchongensis
GCGCCCCGGTGGGCGCGGCGGCCCGGCGGGGCGGCGAGGCGCACCCCGAGAGACAACCGGATCTGACGGACAGGGGCTCAGGTTACTCGGCTCGGTGCGTCGAGCTACCCCGAGCGCTGCAGGACGACATCATAGCGCGCACGGAGTTCGAGACCCTCTGACCTTTTCGTAGGGAAGGGCGTTATCGGGCGGGGATACGGCGGGACTGGGCGACCGGCCGAATCCAAGAGCCTTTGGAAGCCGATGGGGCCTGGGGGTTCCTGCGGCGAAGGCGCGGTTCGGGCAGAAAAACGGACCCCAACTCCACGGGGTCGATTGAACCGAGTCCCTGAGGCACGAGCGAATTACCGGCAGTCTTTGGAAAGGAGGTACAGATGATCATCCCCTATACCCGGGAGGCGGAACAAGCCCTCGAACAGGTGAGGAACGTCTCCGCCCTTCAGTGGTCCATCCTTCCCCTGGTCGCCGTCCTGCTCTACGTCTATGCCCGGGAGATACAGGAGAAGAACTACAACACCCTGTTCACCTGTCTGGCCTTCGCGGGATGCGGCCTGCTCCTGGAGATGCTCAACGGACTCATCATGCACTGGACGGGGAGGACGGCGCTCTGGGTCGCGGCTGGCGAGTCCTCCTACCTCATCTTCGTGGGCATCAACATCGAGATCATCCTCTGTTTTTCCATAATCTGGGCGGCGGCCGCCAGGGTGCTTCCGGAGGAGCGGGGGATGAAGATACTGGGCCTTCCCAACCGCGCCGTATTCGCCGGGACCTTCGGGTTCTTCAGCATGTGCACCGAGGCGCTGCTCAACAGGGCGGGGCTTCTGGTCTGGCAGTGGTGGTGGTTCAAGTGGCCCTATGCGCTGCCGCAGATACTCGTGTTCTACACCCTCGCCTGGTATGGGCTCATCCGCTTCCAGGATTCGGAGATCTCCTTCCGGGACCGGTGCAGGATTGTGGGCGCAATCTACGCCGTGCTCATAACGGCGTTTGTCGTCTTCGCCGTGGTCTTGAAGTGGGTATGAGCCGATGAGGAAGGAGAGGGATCTGCGGGGAGAAAGTAAAGGAGTGGTCATGGAAAGAGCGCCATCCAAATACCAGGTAAGGTTGGCTCTGCTGGTGACGGATTTCCTGGACCGGCACCCACGCCTGGTCCGAAGCCTGCTACGGCCCATCGCCAATGCTCCCCTACTGCGTCGCTACCTCTGGGTGGGCATCAGGGGGTTCATGGGAGCGTCCGCCTTCGACTGCCACGTCATCGATGCCGCGGAGGGGGAGGTGGATTTCGGAGGGGTGAAGGAGACCTTCTATCCCTCATGCCTCACCACCGTCATGAGGGAGACTCTGGTTCGGAGGTTCGGCGAGGAGAAGGCGGAGGAAGTCATCAGGAAGATCGCCCGGGAGGCGGTGCACATGGAGGTCAGATTCGGCATGGAGGGCCGCTGGTTTCCCAGGCGCTTCCTCGCTTTCGCCGGTGACCCCTCCGCTCTGGAGGCCATGAAAGCGGACCCCGACCTGCTCCGCCTGGTGTCCAAGGGCCTGGCTCTGACCAACCGGTTCATCCACGACGAGGGCGGATACGGTTGCATCCGGGTGGACCTCGCGGCCGACCCCATACGGATAACCATAGACAATTCCCTCTCCGCCAGGCTCGCAGGCCGTTCCGGGAGGCCGGTGTGCGCGGCCAGTTGCGGCATGATGGAGGGCGCCATGAGTTACATGCTCGCCAGGGACTTCCGCGCCGAGGAGGTCGAATGCGCCGCCATGGGGGCACCGCGTTGCGTCTTCGAGCTTAGGGAGGCGGCCGCATCCTGATGTGGTCAGGATTTCCGTGGGGCTGGGTTCGAAATGGATGAGGAGGATGTGGATGAAAGAGGGCGTTTCGCGTGAGAGGATAGACCATTACCTGAAGTTCATCGAGTTCACGGGAAGACATCCCGCCCTCTCCCGGGCGGTGCTTTGGCTGGCCTACAGGATCCCTCCGCTGAAAAGGGCTCTGCCCGTGTCCATGAGGATCTACATGGGAGGGAGGATCCTGGAATCGTACCGCGTGGATAAGCAGAAGGGCGAGATAAGCTTCGGCGGAGTGGACAGGCAGATCGTGGGTGCGGAGTTCCCGGAGGTCGTCTTCCGAAATCTCGCGCAGCTCGCGGGAAAGGAGGAGGCTCAGAGGATCATGTACGATATGCACTTCCGGATCATGGAGGAACAACTGCAGAAGCTCGATTTGGAGGAGATCTTCCCGAGGTTCCTGGCCCATCTCTTCCGCCAGCCCGCCGATGCGAAGCGTCTGGAAAGCGATCCCACGCTGGCGCGACTGTATGGGGAGATGGAGCGCATGCTCCTGAGGTTGCTCTTCAGTGAGTCCGGGTGGGGAAGGCCGGAGTTCGATTCCACGCCGCTCCCGAGTAAGGTGACGGTGCATAAATCCGTAGAGTCAGTGTGGATGCGACCATCCGCGGAACCGGTATGCTATGCCATGGCGGGGTCACTTGCCGCCTTCGTGAGCCATATCGCGGGGAAGAGATACGCGGCGCGCGAGACAAGTTGTGCGGCAACCGGGGCACCACGCTGCGAGTTCACCCTCGAAAGCGTGGAATGAGCATCTCAGCGACGGGATGCCGCCATGTCGGGCCTGTGGGGGGAGAGGAAAGGAAAGGCGTCGGACGGACCAGGCCGAAGCTTGAGAGACGGCCTTCCGGGCTTGGCTCTCCCCCCGGGTCCTTCCGGGCAATGGATACCAATCTTTACCAATAAGCTTGGGGCCAGTACCACTCCGGAAGCTCGATGCCCGTGCCGAAGTCCACGACGTACCATCCTCGAGGCCCTTTTTCGGCCAGTATTGCCGCTGTCTCCACATCCCGGCCAGTGCTCATCACCGCGGCTGCCGCCTGGTTCCCGCGGATGGCCAGGTTGGTTATCTCCAGCGCCACCTCTCCCGTGGAGTTCAGGTAGGCGAAGTCCAGCATGACCTCCTCCACGTCGGCCGTCTCCGCCAGGAACCAGTCGGGCAACTCAATCCCCGAACCGAAATCAACGCCGTACCATCCGTATGCGTCCCTGGCCATGACCACAGGCACGTTCTCCAGCTCCTGGTTGAGACAAACGGCGATGCCAACCGCCTCGTCACCGTTGATGAGCAATCCGGTGACGGCGAACTCAAGGCCCGTTTCGGCGTTTTCTTGCACGTATTCGAGCATGGCTTCCTCGACCGCGGCCAGCTCCTCCTCGCCGGTAAGCCCGCCGGAACGGTCAAGGGAGTCGGAAACGTTTTCCCCGTTGTCCATCTCCTCGAGCATGTCAAGGTAGTCCAGTTCCTTGGGGTCCAGGCCCGCCTCCACGAGGAAGTCGCCGGACATGTACCATTTTCCTCCCACCCGTACCACCTCGAAGGAGCTCTCCTCGGCTGCGGATGCCTCTTCGCTCACCTTTTCGCCGTTGTCGCCCGTGTAGGTCATGGTGCCGTCGGTAACCGTCACCGTGGCCTCGTCGCCCTGCAGTTCGGTGGTCATCTTGCGGATGTCCACCTGGAGGTCGTCGGGTACGGCGGAGAAGAAAAGCTCGAAGAAGGCATCTCGGTGGTCGCCCAGGGCCCTCTCCAGTTCCTCGCGGAAGGAGGGCTCCATGGCCTCCAGCAACATTCCCGCGTCCTCCAGCTCCAGGGCTCGGAAGAAGTCCCTCACCGCTTCCTCGGGCCCCGCGGTCGCGGTGCCTTTTCCTCCCAATACCAGGAAGGCCAACACCAGGGACAGGACGGCGGCCGCCAGCAGCCCCAGCCCACCCAGCACCCAGGGAAGAGCCGACCTCTTCTCCGGATGCGGGTAAGGTGCCGTCCCGGGAGGGCCGGCATGGGGCGAGGAGGCCAGTTGGCCCTCGGGCGAGGGAGATATCCCGTAGGTTTGGGGGGCTTGAGGGGCGGGAGGCGTAACACCAGGGATTTCCCGGCTCACATCTCCCGCGGACGGGGTGGGGCCCGCGGTGGGCGGCGGAGGGGGCACGCTCGCCGTAGGGGACGCGCCCAGGGCGGCGCCGCAGTTAGGGCAGAAAGCGCTGCTTTCCGACATCTCCCTCCCGCAATCGGGACAGAACATGGGGTTCTCCTTTCGTTGGCCGAGCACGACTAACCCATTATTCCCCACCCGGCGGATAAGGGCAATGATCTTACTTTTCACAACCTTCGAGGTCGGGGCCGTTCCTGTGCTCCCGCGGGCCAGAGCTTTTCTTCTTCCCGCTGGTCGGCGGCAAGACGCGGCCGATCACTTCCTTGAACACACATCGGGCTTCCATACAGGTTGGGCTTTCGGGCCAGTAGGGGTCGGTGCATTGTTCTCACACCGGGGGCGCGTTTATCTCCATGGATAAGACAAGCGTTCGTGCGGTAGGGGATGAGGGCATAGGCTGTTATCACCGGCTGGGAGACTTTTTCGTGAAACCGGTTCGATGACCGGTGGAGAAGGGGTCGAGGACCTGAGGGATTTTCGATGTCCGGGGAACGTGGGCTACTCGGAGAGCTGCCGGTTGTCGGCCCCAAGCTTCGCATGCCGTCTTCCTTTCCGCGGATGTAATAAAATGGGATGGCGGGGCGGTCCTTCGATCCATCGGGTGGTGACGTGTGTCGTCGAGGGTCGGCCCGGGAGGCTCGAGGCGCGTTGATAAGGGAGAGAGGGCGGGAGGAAGGAGGTTGAGTTGGGGGACTATCTAGCAAAAGTTACCATGGCTATGGCGGAACTCGATCCGGAGGTGGACATGGCCACCCTGGTCGGGGAGGCGCTGGCCGCCGGCGAGAAGGCCGCCGACCTCCTGAGGGCCATGAGCGAGGGCATGGTGGAGGTCGGAAGGCGCTTCGAGGCCGGCGAGTACTACCTGGCCGACCTGGTCCTTGCCGGGGAGGAGATGAAAGAGGGCCTCAGGGTTCTCGAGCCTCACCTTGAGGTGGGGGAGACCGGAAAGAGAGGGACGGTGGTCCTGTGCACGGTGAGGGGCGACATCCACGACATCGGGAAGAACCTGGTGGGCACGATGCTCAGAAGTGCCGGCTTCCGGGTGGTCGACCTGGGCGTTGACGTCCCGGCGGAGAAAGTGGTGGAGGCGGTGAAGTCGGAGTCGGCCTTCGCCGTGGGCCTCTCGGTTCTTCTGACCACCATGACCGGCTCCATCGGCGAGGTGGTGGAGGCGCTGCGGGGAGCCGGCCTTCGGGAGGGCGTGAAAGTGGCCATAGGTGGCGCCTGCACCACCCCGGAGATGGTGGGGCGTTACGGCGTGGATGCGCTGGGGCGCGACGCCGTGGAGGCGGTGCGCATCTTTTCGGGATGGGCGACCTGAGGGCGGCGCCTGCCGCGGGTTGGAAGGAGGTGGAAAAATGGCTTTCGTTGCCGGGTTCATCGCTCACGCTCCGGACGCGGACCCGGAGAAGCACCGCTGCGTGATTGACACCGGGAAGTATCGCCTGATCGTCGTGGTGGTGAGCAACCAGGAGCAGGCCCTGGAGCAGAGCCGGAGGATGGTGGAGGAGGAAGGCATACACTCCGTCCTCCTCTGCCCGGGCTTCACCCATGCCGACGTGGCGGCCATAGCCGAGGCCGTGGGGGAGAACGTAGGGGTAAACGTGGCCCGGGGCGACGGGCCCAGCAACCGCATCGCCGTCCAGACCATCGCCCGGGAGTGGGGTTTCCCGCCGCAGGGCTGAGGGCCTCCGTCTCCCGGGCCGGATCACTTGCTCCGGAGCGTCTGCATGCCGCATCGGAAGGGGCGCTCTCTGCGTGCTTTGTGCCCCTCAGACCACGGGAATACGTCGAGCGGAGCCGGTCACCGTCGCCGCGGGACCGTCCGGCCGCACTCGAGATACCGCCGTATGTTCAGGGGGCGCGAATCGACCCTTGCACACTCCGGACCCTGAGAAGGATGCCGCGGCCCGCGGCGCTCTAAGCCAGGAACGGCCCTTTCCGATGACGCAGGGGGCCCGGCATTCAGAGCCTCTCGAGTTCCTCGGTGAGCTCCATCCCTTCGTCACCCAGGTCCTGCAGCGCCTGGAGGTTTTCCACGAAATCCATCACCGCCGTGAGGTCCTCGATGTCGAGCGAGGCGGCTTCCCTTTCCAGCTCACCGAAGCGCTCCTCGAGCCTGCCGTAGAAGTCCAGCAGTTCCGCCTGCACGCTCTCCGCCTCACTGGGCACCTGCAGTACTTTAAGCTCGGCGTAGGAATCCGAGGCCACGTCCTTGCCCTCGCCGAGCGCGCTCTCCAGAAGGGCCATGGAACCTTCCGGGTCCTCCCCGAAATCCGTTTCCGAGAAGACCTCGAAGATGGAGGAGAGCCGGTCGGCTGTCCCCCCGTGGATCTCGAGCGCCTTTTCCTTGTAGGCGGCCAGAGACGAACCCCCGCAGCCCAGCGAGTTCAGCGCCAGAAGCGCGGCCACGACAGCGCATAGCGCCACGATTGAGGTCTTCCTCCGCATTAAACCACCCCCCTCACGTTGTAGAGAGAAAAAGCTCAAAGACGAGACGCCGTGCAAGGTGTTCCATGACCTCTGCAGCTCTCCACCTCCTTTCGCCGCACGAGTCGCAGCCCCCACCTGTTTTGGTATTAATCGTCGGAAGTGTGGCCCTTTTCTTTTAGGGCTCCCCTTGCCTCGAGACGGCGGTCTGCGCCTCGCCTTCCGGGAAGGCGCCTCCGGCCCCATCTCGTGTTTCCGGTGGACCGGATGAGGCGACCGGTCCGGGAACGGGCATCCTGGGATCGCCGGACATGAACCCGTCCCGGCATCGCCGGCCGGTTTATGGCGCAGGATGGGAAAAGCGCTTCCTGGGCGAAACCCCGCTCCTTACCTCCGATCCGGGGGCAGCGCGAGAGGTGCGTTTCCGGAGAGGAGGCGAGGGCGGAGGAGATGTCCTTTCACGGCTACGGCTTCACGGCTTTGATCATCCCGTAGCCGAAAAGGCCGTTGCGGAAGAAGGAGTCCAGGATCTCACACCCGGCCACGAAGTCCCGGACCTTTTTCTCGGGAAAGGCCCCCCGCTTCTCGTCGAGGAAACGCAAGGCGTTGTCTCTCCAGCGCATGGGGGTGGGGAGGACCTTTTCCGTGACGTCCAGGACGGTCACCTCCCGGAAGCCCGCCTCCACAAGCCGGTCGGCGTAGGCGCCCATGGTGGGGAGCTGTCCGGGGCCCCAGGCCTTGAGGAGCTTGTAATATTCTCCCAGATGAGTGAGGAAGAAGAACAACCCCCTGTGCGGCGAGAGAAGCTTGCGCTGCATTATGTCGCACATGACCAGCGTGCCCCCATCCCGCAGAACGCGGTGACATTCGTAGAAGAGCTTGCGCTTGTCTAGCATGAGGTGGGCGGCTTCCAGTATCCAGACCAGGTCGAAGGAACGGTCGGGGCACCCGTTGTCCATGCCGTCGGCCACCCGGAATCGCACCTTGTCGTAACCCCGCTCCCTGGCTCCCTCCTCGGCCAGCCGCACCCCCCGTTCGCTGTTGCTGATGCCCTCCACGAAGCATCCGTACTTCTCGTGGAGGCGGAAAGCGGGCGTGCCTATGCCGCATCCCACGTCCAGCACCCGGGTATCGGCGGTTATGTCGCACCATTCGGCCATCTTATCGATCATGGCCTCCGCGGCCTCAGAGAGCTCCGTTTCCGGCCCGCTGAAGTATCCGAAGTGAAAGTTATCCCCCATGAACTCCTTCCAGGCGTCGGTGATTTCGTCGTAATGGGTCGCCGAGTCCACCGCCATTGAGGAACCCCCCCTTTCATATCGATTACCCTGATGCCCGAAGGAATAGGCTCAACTTACGCGAAACGCCGGACGTTCTCCGCTGTTTCGGCCACTGACGATGCAGTGGCTTATTAATTATGCCCTTGAGAGAATTCCGGCGCAACGGTAAGGCTCGGATGCGTTGACGTACCTTTGGCCGCGCATGGGGCATATTTACCGCTGCCCGGCGATGTTAAGCCGTATTGGGTCCTTTCGGATGGAAGTGGCACCCGGAGAGCGCTCGACCCCGGCGGCGAGAGGCCTCTTCCTTCGGGTTGAATCGGGCGAAGGGGTTGCGGAAACCCTCCTATTACGGAGGGAGCCGGTTCGTGGGGAGTTCCGGCGGGGGAAATGGAGGTGGCCAGTTCCTTGAGCATAGCGGGGGACGGAGAACCGGGGATTTCCCTTGGGGGGTATGCTTTAATTTTTAAGATAAACCCTTCACCGGGTTGCTGCCGGCGCGGCAGGTCTCGTATGGGGAGGGGCAGACACCCATGGTGGCCGACGGGAAGTGGGAGAACCACGGTCGCTCCGCCGAAAGCGGTAGGCCCAAGGGAAGGATATACGGGGGGCTGACGCAGGAGAAGCGGAGGGAGGCCCGCAGGAGCCGGCTGCTGGAGGCCGGGCTGGAGCTCTTCTCCAGCGAGGGCTATCACCGCACCCCCATCGAGCGCATATGCGAGAGATCCCATGTCGCCACGCGCCACTTCTACGAGCTGTATCCCGGGAAGGAGGAATTCTTCCGGGACTTGCTGGACACCCTCATCGAGGATTCCCGGCGGGCGGTGCTCGAGGCCCTGAGAGGCGAGTTCAAGGACCCCGTGGAGGAGGTGCGGGCCGGGATATCCGCTTTCGTCCGCTCCTACCTCGATGACCCTCGCCGGGCGCGCGTCATCCTGGTGGAGGCGGTGGGGATCAGCCCGGAGATGGAACGGCACCGCAGGGAGCTCATCCACGGCTTCGCACGCATCATAGAGGAAAAAGCGGAGGAGATGAAGCGGAGCGGGACGCTCCCCGAGAGGGATTATTCCATGGGCTCTCTGGCTTTGGCGGGAGCGGTGAATGAGCTGATGATAGACTGGGTGTACTCCAAGTCGCCGCCTCCAAAAGAAAGGGTCATCGAGGAGATCGTCGACCTCTTCCGCCTGGTCATCTTCGGGCTGAGCACCCTCAGGGACAGGCTTTGATCTTTCCGAAGCGCGGTGCCCTCGCGGCCCAGGACTTCACCGGTTGGGGGTCGAGGGCGAACCTTCTCCGGACAGCCGGCAGAAGGGCTGCCTCCCCACATGCACATGGCTTATAATTAACGACGGTGGGCGAATGCCGGGCAAGACGCGGAAGGGTGACCGAGCTGGCCTAAGGTGATCGCCTGCTAAGCGATTGTGCGGGTAAAACCGCACCGTGGGTTCGAATCCCACCCCTTCCGCCAGCGACCAGCCGGGAGAAGGACGGGTTCTCCCGGTTTGATTATCCCTGTATCCGCCTTGGGCCGGGGAAACAAAGCCGCAGGAGGCGGGGCCGTC
>JACVJH010000345.1 GCA_015711895.1 Candidatus Solincola tengchongensis
GGTCAACTGTAGAAGATGAGTTATAGCGACCGGCTTCGCGGAGGGATTAATCCTCCCAGAGTCTGGGGTGCTCCCCTCCCGTCCCCAGGGGCACCACCCTCTCCGCGGGAAGGAGGGAGGCCAGCATGACGGCGTTGCGTGGGGCTTTTCCCCGGTAGTGGTTGTTGAATATTGCGTAGGTCCGCTCCGCTCCCCGATCCAGCTCCAGGATCCCCGGAACCCATTCCCGCAACTCGTCCTCGGCGTACAGATAGTCGTACCGCTCCCATGACTCCCGGTTGCGGTCCCACCAGGCCTCGTAATTGCGCCCGTGGAACCGCACGTAGCCTATATGGGAGGTGAGGATGACGTGGGGTTTAACCAGCCCCTTAAGGCGGGGCTCGTCCACGCAGCAGAAACCCATGCCCAGCTCGCGCAGAAGATCCAGGGTCTCGTCGGTTATCCAGCCCTCGTTCCGGAACTCCACCACCAGGTCGCGCTCCGGTATCAGCTCCCGGAAACGGCGCAGATAATCGCGATTCTCGGGGGTGTTCTTGAAGCCCCAGGGGAACTGGGCGAGGACACAGGCCAGCTTGCCGTAGTCCTCCAGGGGGCGGATGACCTCCAGGAAGCGACGGAAGTCCTCCTCGTTGTCCCGGTAGTTATGCGTGAGCCCCTGGTAGGCCTTGACTATGAACTGGAAGTCCCTGGGAGTCCTTCGCGCCATGGAGTGGATGGTCCGGGGAGAGGGGAGAGCGTGCCAGGTGCTGTTCACCTCCACCACCGGGAAGCTGGAGGAATAGTACTCCAGCATATAGCGCTTGTCGAATTCCTGGGGGTAGAAATGGCCCTTCCAGTCCTGGTAACTGAAACCCGCCGTGCCTATATAGATCATATGAGTCCCCTCCCACGCCCGATGGTCTTCCTCTGCCTGTGGCCGCCGCGCCCACCGGTTGCCTGCCCGAACAGGACACACCCGATATCCCCGCCGCCCGGGTTGGGCCCCTTGTCCGCCTACACCTTTATGGAACCATCACCGCCCCCCTTCCGCCAACCCACGGGTTCCCCTGCAGGATAAAGAAGGCCCATCCACCCGCGTTTTCGCGCGACCGCATATCCACGCGAAGTCGAATGACACTCTTGGGACGACCATTCCCTCGTGCGTTCCCCCCTCCGCCTCCGCACCGTGAGGCACAGGAGAGGCCAACGAACGGGAAAAGCCGCGATGATCAGCTTTCCGCTACGGAGCCGGGGGTCCCCGAACCGCCGCATCCCCGTCGAGAACGACAATCCCGGCAACGGATTTAAAACCCGCCGGGGACCCGGCGGGCAGTTCTTGGAGCAGGCTAAGCAGCCGATGTTCAGTTCCAGGAATCTCAGTGCGAGATCTTCACGTCGTCGATGGCCACGTCCACGTAGCTATAGGCCACCCGCTCATCCACGTTGCGGCGGTTCTTGAAGCGGAAGAGGAACACCGTGGGATAAACGCCCTCGATGACGCCTACCCTCTCCTCCCAATGGGTTTTGGGCTTGGATTCCTTTACGGAGATGCGCACCACCTTTCCCACCAGTTTGCGCATGTTCTCCATGATGTCCGAAAGGTTCTGGTTCTCGATTCCCGTCGGCTTCATTCTACCACCTCTCGAGCCTCGTAAATTGAAAAAAATATTATATCAGACTTTTCACTTGTCTCCAAAGTCATTCTAACATAACTGACGGAAGATTTGGCGAAATTGTTCCGCCAATTATGCCCTCATCTCTAAGAGAGACTTCGCCGCGTCTCGAGTTAATCCTTCCCCCATCTCCCATGCTCATCCGGGGAAACCGCGTTCGCGACCTTTTTCGCCCTACGGGATACGACTCCCGCGCCTTTCGCCGCCCCCAAGGCAACGATCTCCGCCCTTTTCTGCTTGTTCAACTCCAGTGGACGGATTACCCCAACCGGCCCCTCTGGTGCAACCGCGGGCACTCATACCACCGGGCACCCGGCAAGGCCCTCCATCAACATGAGTGGAGCATGCACAAGCGGTAATACCAAACCTTTCCTCCTTCAAAGTCATGTTCTTGCTCCGCCTGCCACCTCGATACCCCGGCAGCTCTCCTCCCGAAATCCGGTTAACCGGCCAGCTGCTCCTAAATCGAGGAAGAGAGGTGCCAAGGAAGTTCCGTCCTCCGTTACTCGGGCATCCGGGTTTTTCACACCCATGCGGTTTAGTCGCAAATATAAAAACAACTTGTTAAGTTTATGGTTACTCGTCCTCGGCCGCTTGTTTCTCCTGGACAGGTCATATCCCGGGCAAGATCGCGGGCAGACAAGAACCTCCAAGCACTAAAGCATGGTGGTCTTACGCCTTGCCGTGGAGGACTCGGCTTGACAACGCGAGGTGAAAGCTCGAACAACGGGAACGCTATGCATCGAGGGCTTTGTGGCCCATGCCCTCACTCCGCACCCGCCGAGAGGGCGTCCAGGGCCTCCTGCAGGGAATCCACCGGGACCAGCCGCATGCCCGTCACCACACCCGCCAGGTCCTCCTGGTTCTCTCGCGGGTAGAGAAAGACTTCCGCTCCCCGGGCCTCGGCGGCCCTGATCTTCATGGGCAGGCCACCGATGGGCCCTACCCTGCCGTCGGGGAAGATCTCGCCAGTTCCTGCCACTTTCAACCCACGGGTGAGGTCCTCCGGTAGCAGCAGGTTGAGGAGGGAGAGGGCCATCATGAGGCCGGCCGAAGGGCCCCTCACCGCTTCCATCTCCCAGGTTACGCGCACCGGAGAACGGTGGGTGAAATAATCCCGCGTGTAGACCCCCACCACCCTCCTTCCCAGCCCTTCGTCCCAGACGGGAAGCAGTGAAACCTCCCGGACCTCCCCGGTCAGCAATTCCTCGGGGTCGAGATCCCCCTCCCTCTCCAGGCCGGATTCCAGGGCCTCCCAGTCCACCTCCCTGACCCCCAGGCTGACCTCCTCCCCCTCGGCCGCCGCCGCGATGCGCTCTCCGAGGTCTTCCGAGCCCCTCACGGGAATCCCCTCCACGGAGACGATGACCTGCCCGGGATCGAGCTTCCCATGAGCGGGCGAGCCCTCCGCCACGCCCAGGACCAAGGCTCCGAGTTCGTGCAGCTCCACCTCCGCGGTGGCGGCGCGCAGGGCCACCACGCTGGCGGCCTCCTGGCTGAGGAGGGTGAGCATCCCGTCCAGGCGGTCCTGGGCTTTCACGTCCAGATCCTCGCCCAGGAAGCGCCGCGCCTGCAGGAGGCGGTGATCGTCCTTGACCACTGACAGCAGGTGATATACGAGATTGGATTCCCGCAGGCTCACCGAGGTGAGGAGGAACTCTCCACGGGAAGGGTGGATTTCCGCCCCCTCCACCTTGATCTCCGCCTGGAGGTCGAAGGAGGGCCCCGGGCTCTCGAGGACGAAGCCTGTGGGCACGGAGATGAGGAGGAAGATGACGGGGAGAAGAAAAGAGACCGCCAGTTCCACGGCGCGGCGCAGAAGCCCATCCTCCCCGCCCTTCGGCACGGGTCGCCTGCCTCCGGGCGCGGATGGGCGGTGAGGAAAACCCCTCCCACCACCCCACTTTCTCAAGGAACCGCTCTCCCCCGCCATCTCACATGACCACGTCTGCCGGGCGTCCGCACCGGGAGCAGGCTCTGTCCCTGATGCCGGCCACCGAGACCAGATAACCCCGGCGGGAGATGAGCAGGTTCCCGCACTGCGGGCAATAGGTATGCGAGCCGTCGCTGACGGCCACGTTACCCAGGTACACGTAGTAGAGTTTTTCGCTAGCGATCTCCCTGGCCCTCAGGAGGGCGGACAGGGGCGTGGGTTCGATGGTCATCTTGTAACTGGGGAAATAGGCGGAGAAGTGCAGGGGCACCTCCGGGCCCAGGGAGCACACGAAATCCACAAGGCGGGTGAAGAGCTCGTCAGTGTCGTTCAGGGTGGGGATGACCAGGTTGGTTATCTCCACGTGGATGCCCGCCTCCCGGGCGGCGCGGCACGTGGCCAACACGGGCTCCAGCTTGGACTTGCATATACGGCGGTAGAAATCGGGGTCCATGGACTTCACGTCTATGTTCATGGCGTCCACGTAGGGCGCCAGTCGGGAGAAGGGTTCCGGGTTGATGGAGCCGTTGGTCACCAGCACGTTGACCATCCCCCTCTCCCTGGCCAACTGGGCGCATTCGAGTACGAACTCGTACCAGATGGTGGGCTCGTTGTAGGTGTAGGCGATGCCCACCGAGCGGTTGGCGAGGGCCTCCTCCACCGCCCTGCGGGCGTCGAAGGCGGCAGTGGGGGCGTCGTCCTGGAGCATGTGCCAGTTCTGGCAGAAGTCGCAGTGCTGGTTGCAACCCCGGGTGCCCAGGGAATAGATGGGCGACCCTGGATGAAAATGGTAAAGGGGCTTCTTCTCCATCGGGTCCATGGAGCGGGCCATCACCCGGTTGTAGTTCTCCGTGTAGAGGACACCGTCCACGTTGACCCGCACGCGGCAGAAACCCCTCTTGCCCGGGGCGATCACGCAGTCCTGGGGACAGAGAAGGCAGTGCACCTTCCCCTCGTCGCGCTTCTCGTAAAAAAGGGCCTCTTTCATCTTCCACCCCTTCCGGACAAGAGATATTTTACCCCTCGCGCCGGTGGGTTAAGCCCGGATGAACGCGTCCCTCCTCGCGGCACCGGCCGTCATCCGGCAGTGACGTGCGGCTTTGGACGCCTCCACTCCAGGGCAAGATTCAGAGCATGGCAATCACCAGGTGGGAGAGGCCGCCAAGCAGTAGGGCCAAAAGAACGGTGGAGGCGGCCACCAGGAGAGAATCCCTGGCCCCCAGCTCCCTCCACAGGACGGCCAGAGTGGCCACGCAGGGTATGTACACGGCGCACACCAGGACGAAGGTGAAGACCTGCCCCCGGGTCATGAAATCCAGAAGTGTGGAGCTCTCCGTCACCCCGGGGACGACCCTGGCGGCCAGAACCACCAGGAGGGCCAGGGCCAGCTCCTTGCGCAGGAAACCGAGGATGAGGGCCAGGCCGGCCACCGCCGGTATCCCCAACCACCACTCCGTCAGCGGGCGCAGTGGGCCGAGGAGATGCTCGATCCACCCGCTCTCGTAGAGGATGCCCAGGAGCACGCTGCCGGCCACGATGAGGGGGGCGGCGATGTAGAGAAAGTCCTTGATGCGCAGCCAGGTCTTCTTGGCCATGGTGGCCGGGGAAGGGACCCGGAAAGGGAACATCTCCATGACCAGGCCGGTGGACTCTCCGGGAAGGAGGCGGTTTAAAAGGAGCCCCGCCCCGAGGACGAGGATGATGATTATGGCGAAGAGAAGCATGGCGTACGGCCAGCCAAGGAAGCGGGCCACCCCGCCCATGATCACCGCCACCCTGGCGCTGCAGGGCACCAGGACGATGAGGGCGCAGGCGATGATCCTCTCCCGGCGGGTGGAGAGCACACGGGTGCCCATCACCGCGGGCACGTTGCAACCCACCGCGGAGATCAAGGGGATCACCGCGCGGCCGTGCAGGCCCAGCCGGTGCATGAGGCGGTCGGTGAGGAAGGCCACTGCGTTGAGGTAGCCGCTGTCCTCCATCGCCGCCAGGATGACGTAGAAGACCAGGAGGTAGGGGAGGGCGATCTCGAGGATGGCTCCCAGCCCGTCCACCCCCCAAATTATGGTCCTGGAGAGGAGGTTGGCGCCCAGCGCGGATTCTAGAGCCCTACCCAGGGGGCCACTTACCAGGTTCTCCCAGAAGCGGGCGAACAGCGAGGCCAATTGACCTCCTCCCCAGAAGAGCACGGTGAACACAGCCCCCATGACCAGGATCATGATGGGCAGTCCCGTCTTGAAGGAGGTGGTGTACTCCCAGAGCCTCTCCCCCCACAGGGGCTTCCGGTATTCGCTGCGCGCCTGGACTCCCTCGGCGATGCTCCCCGCTATCCCGTGGCGTTCACGGGCCAGTATCACGGGAGCGCTCTCGCCGTGTTCCCTCTCGATCTCCGCGGCCAGGCGGCGTGCGAACTCCAGGATTCCCCGCCCCTCCTCCCTCTCCTCCATCCACTCCACGAACTCCCGGTCCTCCTCGAGCAGGAGTATGGCCAGGGCGCGCGGGGATATGCCGTAAGGAGTCTCCTCGACCTCCCTCTGGATGCGGCGCGCCAGACGGCGCAGGCGACTCTCGATGTCCATGGCGTAGGAAAAGGGGATCACCGGATATTCCTCACGGCGCTCCGCGACCTCCACCGCCTGGGCTATGAGCTTGTTGAGGCCGTCTCCGCGCACTCCCACCGTTGGCACCACCGGCACGCCCAGGTATTCGGAGAGAAGCTGGACGTCGGTGTGTATTCCCGACTTCTCCGCCTGGTCCACCAGGTTGAGGGCGGCCACGATGGGGCACCCCAGGTCCAGGAACTGCAGCAAGAGGTAGAGGTTGCGGGCCAGGTTGTTGGCGTCCAGGATGACGATGACCACGTCCGGCCTTCCCTGCAGCACCCCTCGCCTGGCCACCAGCTGGTCCTCGGAGACCGCCCCCAAGGCATAGGTTCCCGGGAGGTCCACGATTCCCAGGCGGCGTCCTTCGAACTCGGTCAGGGCCAGGTTGAGTTCCACGGTCATCCCGGGGTAGTTGGCGGTCATCACCCCCATGCCGGTGATGCGGCCGAAGATGGTAGATTTTCCCACGTTGGGATTTCCGGCCAGAGCGAAGATGAACTCCGCGCGGGAGCGCAGTCTCTCCAGTTCCTCCAGGGGATGCATGCCTACCGTCCGCCGTAGCCTCTGCGGGATCCGGGACCTTTACCCCTCCCCCTTCTCGGCGGCGGGCCCTTGCGGGTCCAGATCTTGGAAGCCATCTCCCTGCCCAGGGCATACTGCGAGTCGCCTATCCTGACCAACAGAGGACCGCCGAAGGGGGCCACCTCCTTGACCTCGATGTCCACGTCGGGCATCACCCCCAGCGAGGCCAGGTACTGCAGCAATTCCGGTTCGTCCTCCTCCACCCTGGCGATGCATCCCCTCTCGGCGGGGCAGAAGTCGCACAGGGGCTTTATCTCCTCCTCCTCCGCCATATGCCCGTTCTCGTCCGGGATGGGATAACCGTGGGGGCAGGTCTCGGGATTGCCCAGCATCTCGGAGAGCTTCTCCTCCACCTCGGGGGAGATGACGTGCTCCAGGCGGCAGGCCTCCCGGTGTGCCGATTCCCAATCCAATCCCAGCATATCGGTGAGGAACCTCTCCGACAGGCGGTGCCTCCGGATGAGGGTTCGGGCGGCCCTCTCCCCCTTGGGAGTGAGGACGATGCTCCGCCTGGCCTTCCCGGAACCCGCCCCTCTTCCCTTTCCGGCGCCCGGCCCCACGTAGCGTACATAGCCTTCCTTCTCCAGCCTGCGCAGCATGTCCAGGGCCGTCGGCGGGGTGACCTTCATATACTCTGCCAAGCGGGTGGGCGTGAGGGCGCAGTCCTCCGCGCTCAGCTTGAAAAGGGCTTCCAGGTATTCCTCCATCTTCTCGGTAAGCATCTCGGCGCCCCTTGCATCCACTGCATACACCTCTCTTTCCGGCTCCATGTTTGGCCTATACCAACGTCCGCCGCCTATTGCTCCCGTGTCGTCCCCGCCGCCGTCCACATTGTTTGTTTGATTAACATATTTTCGTTAGGCCTATTTAAATATATTTCTTTTATTTTAAAAGCTAAAGTAGATTTATTAATATTAAGAAAAAAGTAAGATTCATAAAAGCTCGATTTTCTGTCCTGCCCGTTAACTTTGGTGGCCGGTTCCTTGCGGGTCGGGATGCGGGACGCCTTTTCCTTCCTCGCTTCCGCGAATCGATTCACGGGTTCCGGCCCCCGGTCAAAAGCGCCTCTCGGCAAGGCCGGCGAGGTCCCACCAGGCGAGTTTCTATATACTGTTATCGGCATCCGGGAAGAAAACCGCGGCAGCCCCGCGATCCGCCTTTCCCGGGCGGCCATGCGAGGGTAAGGGTTTCCGAGGGGATCAGATGGAGGTAAGATGTTCGATCTGCACGGCAAGGTGGCGGCGGTGAGCGGCGCCGGGCGGGGGATAGGCAAGGCCATCGCCCTGGCCCTGGCCCGGGCGGGAGCGGACCTGGTGGTCTTCAGCCGCACGGAGGAACAGTTCGAGCGCACGGCGGAGGAGATCCGGACGCTGGGGAGGCGGGCCCTGGGCCTCCGCGTGGACGTCAGCCGGCGCGAGGACGTGGATTCCATGGTCCGGTCCACCCTGGAGACCTTCGGGCGCCTGGACATCCTGGTCAACAACGCGGGCCTCAACCCAAGCTATACCCGGATGGAAAGGGTCCGCGAGGAGGACTACGACCTCATCATGTCCGTGAACGTCAAGGGGGCCTTCCTCTGCTCCCAGCGGACCATCACGGTCATGAAGGAGCAGGGCGGGGGCTGCATCATCAACGTCGCCTCGGTGGCCGGCCTCAAGGGCCTCTACAAGTGCAGCGCATACACCGCCAGCAAGGGCGCCCTGGTGCAGTTGACGCGCACAATGGCCCTGGAGCTGGCGCCGTTCAACATCCGGGTAAACGCCCTCTGTCCCGGTTTCGTCCGCACCGAGCTGACCGACGGCCTCCTCTCATCGGAGAGAGGCCGGGAAAGGGTCCTCTCCCTAATTCCCATGGGCAGGACCGGCGACCCCGAGGAGATCGCTCCGGCGGCCGTCTTCCTGGCCTCCGACGAGGCCTCCTATGTGACCGGAGCCGTGCTCTGCGTGGACGGCGGCTGGTCAGCATGGTAGAGAAAGGGTTGTGGATACTCAATCCGTAAGCCCTCTGCGGCGGCAGGAGGCCAGGGCCTTGCGGGCCTCGTTGCGCAGGATGGGATCGGGGTCGTCCAGGTACTGCCTTATAAGGCCCACCACCTCCGGCCCCCCTATCTGGCCCAGCGCGTAACAGGCCGCCGCCTTCACCCGCGGATGCACCGACCTTCGCCGGATGGAGAAGGCTTTCCGGCGCAGGAGGTCCTGCAAGGGCCCGAGGGCCTTTTCCGGGCCCAACCTGGCCAGGGCCAGGCAGGCGGCTTCCTCCACCCCAGGGTGTTCCTCTCCCGCCGGCGACCTGCCCTGCAGTATGCCCAGGAGGGCCTCCACAGATTCCGCATCGTCGATGGTGCCCAGCCCACGCACTGCCTCCCGGCGGACCTCGGGTGCCTCGTCCCGCAGCGCCTGGAGGAAAAGGGGAAGCAGGGCGGGGTCTCCGGGAGACATCCTGGCCAGGGAACGCAGGGCCTGCTTCCGCACCTCGGGGATGGGATTCCTGGCCGACGACCTCAACATGGCCACGGCGGTATTACCTCCTATGCCTTCCAGCAGCTTGACGGCCCGGATATAGACTTCCTCCCGGGCGTTGGACTCCATCACCTCGGAGAGGGCGGAGAGCAGCGGCTCGCCGAGGGAGCGGCAGAGAACCGCCAGTCCGGGCGTCACCTCCATACCCTCCTCTCCCTTCAGGCGTTCCACCAGATAATCCACTACGAAGCCGCTCTCCATGCGGGAAAGCAGTTCCGCTGCCAGGGAAGCCATGGGCTCCTCGTCCCGGATAAGGCTCTCCAGCAGGGGTACCCCCACCTCGCGGAAGTCCAGGGAGCGGAGGGCCTCCTCCGCTGCTTCCCGGTGTGCGCCGCCCTCCCCCGCGTAGCGCAGCAGTACGCCGCAGGCGCGCGCGAAATCCTCACTCCGGCCCTCGGCGAAAGAGGCGGCTGCGAGGTCTCCCAGGAGCCGGAGCATGCCCCTCTTAGCCTCCGCATCGCTCTCCCTATCCAGCAAACCAAGCAACCAATCCATATCGGAGACCATCACCGGGTTGAAGCCCAGGCGGCGGAAGCGGAGATACATGCGGTCCAGGAAACGAGCGGCGCGCAGCCTGAAGTCAGCCCGCTCGCTCTCCAGGTTGCGGGCCGTGACCGCGGTTATCCTGTCCACCCACTCCCTCTCCCCCATCTCGAGGAGCTTCGCCGCCACCTCGATGACCTCTTCGTCGCCCAGTCCCTCCAGGGGCCGCAGGGACCCGCTGTCCCGGATGCGGGCGATGACGGAGTAAGTTTTCACGTCTCTTCCGGCCTGAGGATGGACCTCGGCCAGCCTGGCCAGCAGCCCGGAACTGTGGAGAAGCTCGGTGATGCGCGGGTGGTACTGGGGATCGGATTCCGCGTACAGGTCGGCCAGGATCTCGTTGAGGACGGCGGAGATATCCTCGAAATCCCCGGGGTCCATGTGCTCCTTCTCGTCCAGCAGGCGATGATACTTCTCCACCACCTGCTCGGCGAGGAGAAGGACGTTCTCTCCCTCCACGGAGGAGATTATCTCCCTGCGGGTCTCCGCATCGTCCAGAGCCCGCGGGGTCTCCTCGGAGAGCACCTCCACCAGCGTCTCCGGCTCCAGGGCGGCCAGGATGTTCACCATCTCCTCGCTCAACGTCTCCCGGAGGCCCTCGTCGGCAAGCGAGTCCACCAGGCCGAAAATGCGGTCCACGGTGTCCCTTATCAGGCGGGCTTTCTCCGTCCCCACGCCGCCTCCCGAACTCTCGAAACCGAGCATCACGGCCTGGAAGGCGGCCTTCACCCTCTGGGGGTCGGACAGGAGCTCGGCCACCTCCCCGGGCGGGGCATCAAGTGCGGGCAGATTACCCACCAGGAAGCGCACGAAGACCTCGTCCCGGAGCATGTCCATGGCCTCACCTGCGCTCCCACTCCCCAGCGAAGACAGGTCCTGGTCCTTGCTCATGGACACGTAGATCTTCTCGTCCACCCTCACATGCCCTACCCCCTCCCGGGAAAGGAGAGAGGAAAGGCCCCCCTCGACACCCGCTTCACGCTTGCGACTGAAGACCTCCAGAAAGCCGCGCAGGTCCTCGTCGCTCAGGCCCCGCTCGAAGGTGATGCTCCTGACTTCCCACCGGGCCAGCTCGCGGAGGAAGGAGACCGTGTTGGGGCGTGCCTGGTCCCTCTCGTCCAGGCAATAATCGTTTATCAGGAGCTTTCCCTCCAGCTCGCAGAAGGTTATGCTCTCCCACTGGCTCAGGGCCTGGTCCAGGTCCTGCTTGGCCCGCTGCACCGATTCCCTGACGATCTCCGAAGTCTCCGGATAAAGATGGTAATTGACCATCGCCGCGTGCAGGGAGCTCAGGATGTTCAATGACCGCTCGGCCAGGTCTGATTGTCTCGAGCCTTCCATGTGCCGCTCCGTCAATCGAGTGCATAGCGGGGTCCCAGGAACCCCGCCTTCCTGGCGCTTGAGGGCGTGCCTGCCGTTCCAGGAACCCAATCCTGATTTCTATGGTCCTTATCGGTATCCCTTTTCATCCTTTTAATCCCCGCTTCCACCCGCAGTGGATGAAACCATACTATCCAGCCTCGCGCCTGGCATTCGATGGCGAAGGTGAGCGTGCATCCCGATTCCATGAAGGTAACCGTCCCGCCTCGGATGACAAGGACGGACCTCTGTTCCGGTCCGCTGGCCGCACAACGAGGGCCTGTTCGGTCCATTCCGCAGCGTAAGGGATGTATGTACTTGCGGGTTAAACTTCGGCTGCACGTCTCATCCGTGAATCGACGACCTTACCCCCGGAAGGGATGCACGGGCCTTCAGGATGAAAGGAAGCAAGCGGGGGAAAGAGAAGACACACAGCGCTTCCCATATGTCAGGAAAGGAGATTCACGGCCTCCACGCACCTCGGGGGTGGAAGGTGATGCCCGGCGCCCTCCCCGCCCACCGCCCTTTCCCGCCATCTCTCGGTCCGGAAGGGACGTGCACGGCCCACGACATCCTCTTCCAGGACCCCCGCTTCGGCGCTCGCCGGCATCTCTAGCCCTGCCGCGGCACGGCGGCAAGGATGAGGGACGCCGCCAGGGCCAGGCCCGCGCCGGCGAGGAAAGCGACCCTGGGCCCCACAGTGCTCCACAGAAGCCCCATCATCAGGGAGGCGGGGAGGACGGTGATGCTCACGGTGAAATTGTAGATGCCGTAGGCGCTCCCCCTGAGCTCCGGCGGCACCATGTCGGCCACAAAGGCCTTGAGCACTCCTTCGGTGAGATAGTAGAGGCCGTAGAAGGCGAAGAGCAGCCAGGTCCAGGCGGCCCCGTTCAGAAAAGCGAAACCGGTGTAGGCGAGGCAATATATTCCCCACCCGAGGAAGACCACCCTACGGCGGCCGAAGCGGTCGGAGAGGCTGCCGCCGGGGATGGAAACACCCGCCTTGACCACGTGCAATACGCCCCACAGGCCGGGGAGCAGGGCAAGGGAGAAACCGCCCGCCTGACGGGCCCGCAGGAGGAGGAACGCGTCGCTCGAATTTCCGAGGGTGAAGACGAATACCGCCGCCAGAAGCCATTTGAAGCGGCGGCCGAAGGGGCGGAGGTCCAGGCGCGGAAACCCGGTGCCCTCCTCCAGAGGGCAGGCGGCCTCCCCCTCTCTTACCTGCAACAGGAGAAGAAAGATACCCAAGGCTATGGGGATGAGGGCCAGGGCGAAGATGGTGCGATAGCCCATGGAAAAAGTTGCCAGGAGGAAGGAGGAGGCCGCCGCCCCCATCAGCGCCCCACTATGGTCCATGGAACGTTGATATCCGAAAGCGCGGCCCCTTTCCCGGGGGTGGCAGGAATCGGCGATCAGGGCATCGCGGGGAGCCGTGCGCACTCCTTTTCCCACCCGGTTGAAGAACCACCCCACAAGGGCCTGCCAGGGCGCCACGACCAGGGCCAGGGAGCCGCGCGAGAGCGCGGAAAGGGAGTAACCGCCGGCGACCAGCCCTTTTCTGTGTCCCAGGCGGTCGGAGACCCACCCGGAGACGAGGTTTAAAAGGCTGGCAACGGAATCGGCCAGGCCCTCCACCAGACCCAGGAACCATGCCCCGGCCCCCAGGAATTCGGTGAGGAAGGTGGGAAAGAGGGGATAGACCATCTCGCTGGAGAGGTCGTTGAAAAAGCTCACCAAGCCAAGTACGAATACGTTGCGCGTAAAACCGGCAACGTTATCCCCGCCCTCTTCTGGATGCTTCATATTCTTCCCCCTTCGCTTCCTCTTCACCCCGCCGCCCCGCCTTCGCCGCCGCTCTCCTCGACCACGAAGGGGTTCAGGAAATCGGTGAACACCGAATCGCAGGGGTGGCCGTAGGCCACCAGCATCCTACGGCTCCGGGGCAGCATGATCAGGGAACAGCTGGTGGTCAGGTAGGGGCCGTGCCGGCAGACGGTGTTGTCGTCGCCGCGTCCGCTCTCCCCGTGATCGGAGAAGACCCGCAGAAGATCCCCGAGAGAGAATGCTTCCCTCTCGGAGAGAAGCTGCTCCACACGGGTATAACGCAACTCACTGGACTCGCGTACACGCACCCCCCGGAAGGCCTGGATGTTCCGGCTGGTGTAAAAGGCGTTATGCGGAACGTCGTAAGAGATCATCTCCCGGCAACGGTAGTGGTTGGCGTTGATCAGGATGCCCTCCTCGGGTTGACGCACCCCGCTGAAGTTAGGGGAGAGCTCCACCGTCGCCAGCTCCCCTCCCGCGTCCGCCACCAGGAGTATGGCCCCCGTGGACCGCTTGCCCGCACACAGGAAGGACACCGCTTCCTGCGTGGTGGCGCAGTTCTCCAGTGCCTCCTGAACCAGCACACTGACCGGTATGCTGCAGGTCGGGAGATCCGTTCCATGCCCGTAATTGCTGGTGATGCACAGGCCGTGCTCGTTTAGGCCGTCGTGGCATCCCGCCAGGGGAGCAATGGTGACGTCCAGTGTGGAGGCTGTCTCGGTGGAGCGGTTAAGGCGGGTCACGTAATAGGGTCGGAAAAACGCCGGACGGTCCAGGTTCTTGATCACCACCGGCTCCCCGATGGCGCTCCTTTCCGAGGTGATCCCCACAGCGGTACAGGCACCAAGGCGGTAATCGGCCTCGGCCACGAAGGTCTCCATCGCCAGGGCCAGGAAAAGGAGCGGCTCACCGATCCCCGCTCCCTTGGCGATGCCCTCCATTCGTGCTTTCTGGCGCGGATAATACTCGGAGAGCTCCTGCGCCGTCTCACGGAAGGCCCTCCGGGAGGCCAGGGCCTCGTAAGTCCTGAAGGGAAGCAGGAAGGGCTTCTTCCTGCGCAGGCTCTCGCAATGCCGAAGATGGGAGAAAAAATGGCGGATTATCTCCCTCATCTGGAGGCCCTGCTGATAACCCATCTCATAATGGTTGCCCTGCAGGTCGAAGAGGCGCACCTGCCTGCGGCCGGGCGTGTCTCCCCCGCCCAAGGTGGTCCCCAGGTCCAACGCTTCCACCGTCTTTACCCCTGGTCTCCTCTCTCTATCCGGCTTATGAAATAGTAAAACATTTATGTCGCTTTCACTAATCCCATTCGGTATCCCTGAAGCGCCGGCCACGGACATGCCGTCGTGCAGGACAGACCGCTTCCGCCCGTTCTCACACCGTTATTCCCCGCACAACCCGCACAATCCTTGCTTCCGGGAACACCTCCCGGGTTATTCCCCGGAAGGAGGACCTTCGAAAGAAAAGGCGGGTCACGGTGCGAGAACCGCAAATCTCCGGGCTTGACGGGAAGCCCACGCCGGTAGCGGGGCATGAGCCGGCTTCCCTCACGACCCCCACAGGCCACCCGGAGGACGCCGTCCCCGCGGATCACCGCCCCCTCGCTTACAGCCTAAGCTTCAAGTACCCCCAGGCCAGACGCTTCTCCTTCGGCGTTTTAAGATGCCGCCTCCTCCGATCACCGTCCCCTCGCCTCACCGCCCTAATCTCTTCCTCAGGCGCCTGGGTCCAATCCATCTCTTCTGCTATCCTATTCCCGTATCGGGATCGTCATCAGGCGAGCGCAACGGAGTGCCGGTCATGACCGAGCTTAACCCATCCCGTTTCTCCGGATGCCTTCTTGGCCTGGCCATCGGGGATGCTCTGGGCATGCCCCTGGAGGGCATGAGGGCTTCGACTATCAGGAGGCGCCTGGGCCGCGTCCGAGAGTTCATGGACGCCCCCTGGAGGATGCTCAAGGCCGGCCAGTGGACGGACGACACGAAGATGATGCTCTGCCACGCGCGGAGCATCCTGGAACGAAAAGGGGTGGATGTCGAGGACACGGCCCACAAGTTCGTGGAGTGGTTCGAATCCGGAGACTGGCGGGGAATAGGTAATTCAACCTACCAATCCATCCAGAGGCTGCGTGCCGGAGTCCGACCCGGGGAGAGCGGGGCTCGGGGGGAGATGGCGGCGGGAAACGGGGCGGCCATGCGCATCGCCCCCGTGGGCCTCGTGGACTGCCTCGACCTGGAGAGGCTGCATAGAGAGGTACGCGAGGTCTCCGTGATCACCCATGCCAACCCGGAGGCGGTGGCCGGGGCCCAGGCCGTGGCCTTCGCCGTGGCCCTGGCGACGCGGGGAGACCTGGACCCCCCTTCACTGATAGCGGAAACGGTGCGCTTCATAGGGCCCTGCGCGGTTTCCGAGCGCCTCCTTCTGGCGGAGAGGTTCCTCGCCGAAGGCATGGAACCGGAGGAGGCGCTGGCCCGGCTGGGAACCAGCGGTTACGTCGTGGAGACGGTGGCCAGCGCCTTCTTCTGCTTCCTGCGCACCCCGGGAGACTTCGAGGAGACGGTGTCCCGAGCCGTGGAGGGCGGCCTGGACGCCGATACCACGGGCGCGGTGGCCGGGGCCATCAGCGGCGCCTTCAACGGACTGGAGGGGATTCCCGAGAGGTGGAGGCAAGGCGTGGAGGCCGCCCGGGAGATAATCGAACTGGCCGAGGGGATATACGGACTGGTGTCGAGGAACTGAAGGTGGCGGCCTAATTCACGGTCACGGGACCCCATCGAACCCCAATCCCCTACCTCGGCAAAACGCGATGCTCTCTCCTGTTCCGCCGATTCCCCCCGGGACCGGCACCTCAAGGGCACGCCTTGAACCTCGGCCGCCGCGGCTCGGAAGTATAAAGGACGGAGCCGCACGGGCCCGCCGAGGGCCTACCGCGAGGGCCGCGCTTTCAGCGGCGGAGGTGGGCCACAAGAATAAGGGGAGGATCCAGGAGCATGACCGCAGATTCTTTCACTATCCCCAATACCTTGCTAGGTGCGCCACAAGAATACGGGGAGGACACAGGAGCACGGGGAGGGCTGATCTCGGGAGCATACCGACGACGGTTGTTTACAGGGGCCTGCCGTTCCATGGATGGGAGCGGACGGGAAGGGTCCGAGTTTGTGTGCCTCCGGAAGGGGAATAATTATTATTGAACGGAGAACTCGGGGATGTAGGCAGGACGATCGGTATTCGCGGTATTCCAACGGGGGAAATATGATGGGATAGGCCGGGTACCGGGGTCTGCATGAAAGGAGGAAGCGAGGATGGAAACTCCGGAGGTCGAATTCTTGCTCTACCTGCTAACCCGCTACATCCGCAACAACAACATCGATCCCACCAAAGTGAGCGTGGCCGAGCTC
>JACVJH010000346.1 GCA_015711895.1 Candidatus Solincola tengchongensis
TATCTCCAGCCCCTCTTCCGGTTTCTCGGCGGTAAAGACCTGGAAGCCGCCGCCTTCGAGCAGCCGCCTCACTATGCTGCGCTCCACGGCGCTGTCGTCTATGTACAGAACCACTGGCATGAGGCCGGCACCTCCTTCTCCAGTAATTATGTTTCGGTAACCCACCGTGAAAAGGTAAGGGGCAATGTCCCCCTCTTTTCGACACTCAAACATTCATCTTTCAAAACAGAGAGGGGGGCGGCCTGTTCTCCAGCTCCGCCCGGCGCATCTCGCCCCTCGGGAAGGTTCACGGACATCTCGAACGCCGGCTCAATCTCTTCCCTCCTTTCCGCCTTTGCTATGCCGAGGACGCCTGCCCCCCTCCCCTTCGGCGGCGGGCGAGGGTGGAGGGCCGAGGCTCCCGGTTCGGGGCGGGGCATGGTCCCCGTGGAGGCTTCCGGCTCCGGGGACTCGGCCTGGAGGCCACTACACCACCCCCGATCGTAAGAGGCCAGGATGGCGCGAGGGATAATCCGGTTCTTCGTCCGATCCACATCCTCTAGGGGAGAAACCCGGTCATTTCCCGCCAGTGGGAGGTGTTTTATAATTCCATAAGGTCTTGAGGGCACGGGAAGTGCCACACCTTGCGAGGAGCGACGACCAGCGAGCGAAAACGGCAACCGTCCCGCCGGGGAGGACCCAAAAGCCCGGCTAGGAACCCCGGAGGACCGGCGGGAGCGGGATGAAAAGAGGAGGATTCCAGTGGAGATAATAACCTTCACCGATTACTCTTTCGGCAGCAACACCTACCTGGCGGTCAACGAGGAGGAGGGAAAGGCGGTGCTCATCGACGCCGGCGTCTCCCCCTCCCAGGTATTGAAGTACCTCGAGGACCACGGCCTGCAGCTGGAGGCCGTGCTGCTCACCCACGGGCATCCCGATCACCTCATGGGCCTCAAGGAGATCGTGGATGCCACCGGGGCACCGGCTTACATGCACCCCGCCGACGCGGAGATGGTGAAGTCCATCCCTCCCCTTTTCTTGAGGATGCTGGGGCTGGACGACCTGGAGCTGCCGGAGGAGTTCCTGCCCCTCGAGGACGGCCAGGAGCTGGAGCTGGGCGGGATGAGGTTCAAGGTCCTGCACACGCCGGGGCATTCCGAGGGCAGCGTCTGTTTCCTCACCGACGGCGTCCTATTCGACGGCGACCTGGTCTTCCGGGGCTCCATAGGCCGCACCGACTTTCCCGGCGGCTCCATGCAGACCCTGCTGCGCTCGGTCAAGGAGAAGATCTTCACCCTGCCCAGCGAGACCCGGATATATCCGGGCCACCTGGATTCCACGGTGGTGGGTTGGGAGAAGCGCACCAACCCCTTTCTCATCGGGATCTGAGGCCGCCGACCCGAGTCCCGAGATCCTCTCCGTCTCCGGTAACCTCTCAGCCGCCTCGAGCCCAAATGGCACGCGCCGCGGCATTCCATGATTCAAGCCCCGCCTTCATTCTCCGTTTCGGAAATGATGTCCTTGATGCGCACCAAAAGCCCCGACGGCGTTTCGTTCCCACTGCTCCGTCTTCATTCTCCGGGGGCGCGGGAAGGCACGGCAGATGAGACCAAAGAAGCGATTGTACATTGGTGCCCGCGTGGACACGACCGGGGTTAGGTCCCCCGGTCGGGTTTTCACGGCATACCAGGAGAAGTTTCGCAGGGCGAGGCTCCGGTGCCGGAAGGACAGCAGGGGGGCGCCGTTTAATGAATTATGCGGAAAGAAAGTCCGTCGGCCCTCACCTCACCGACGCGTGAGGGCGGAAACCCCATAGGGGGACGATCTCGCGGGAGGACGAATTGCACCGCAGGATAGTGATCTCCGTGACCCTCCTGGTCCTGCTCCTCGCTCTTGCCCCCGTTGGCTACATGACCATAGAGCACATGAGCTACACGGAGGCGCTCTACATGACGGTGATCACCATCACCACGGTGGGCTTCCGCGAGGTACGCCCTCTCTCCACGGCTGGAATGTACTTCACCATCCTGGTGATATTAACCGGGGTGTTCAACCTCTTCTTCATAATATCCGGCCTGATAAGCTACACCTTCGGCGAGGCCCTGCGGGAGATCTTCGGGAGGAGAAGGATGGACCTGAGGATAAGAAAGCTGCGCGATCACCACGTGGTCTGCGGGTTCGGCCGCGTGGGGGAGGTGGTCTGCGACACCCTGGCGGAAGCGGGAGCAGATTTCGTGGTCATCGAGAGGGACCCGGCGCGGTTGGTACTGGCCCAGGAGAAGGGTTACCTTTGCCTGGAGGGTGACGCCACCTCCACGGAGACCCTGGTAAACGCCGGGGTCGGGAGAGCCCGCGGGGTGGTATGCGCCCTGGAGAACGACGCCGACAACCTCTTCACCACCCTCTCGGCGAGGAGCCTCAACCAGGAGGTGATCATAGTTACGCGCTGCGTGAGCCGGGATTCGGTGGACAAGCTCCTCTACGCCGGCGCCGACCGGGTCATATCACCCTATACATTGAGCGGAAAGCGCATGGCCTCCTTCCTCCTCAAGCCGAGCGTCTTCGATTACCTCGACTTGGTGGCCCACGGCATCTCCCTGGACTACCGGCTGGAGGAGCTGGAGGTGGAGGAGGGATCCGAGCTGGCGGGCAGGACCATCGGGGAGATGGACATCCGGGTCCGGACCGGGGCCCTCGTCGTGGCCGTGCGCAAGGCTGCCGACGGGAGGTTCGATACCCGGCCGGACAAGGACACCCGCCTGGACGCCGGCGACCTGCTCATCGCCCTAGGGACGCCCCGCGACCTCTCCAACCTGGAGAACATGAGCGCCTCGCGGCGCTGATCATCCGCGCTGCCTCGAGACGGCGCCTCGCCTCTTCCTTCCCAAGAGGCACGAGACCGGACAAGGATATGGGGCCCAGCCAGCGGCGCGCCGCGACCTATTCCCCTGCGGGGAAGAACACGGCCTCCAGGTCGTCGGCCAGGAGGGCCCCGCTCCCCTCCACGTTCAGCCGGACCATGAGGCTGTCCGTCTCCCCTTCC
>JACVJH010000347.1 GCA_015711895.1 Candidatus Solincola tengchongensis
ATTGGCCTTATTAATTTCCCAGTCCGTGGCACTAGTTTCAAGCTCGTTTTTCGAGCCGCAATCCATCTACCTGGTGTTTTATGTCCGGAGCGGGTCAAAATCGGGGGTTAACTGTTCAAGATGAGCTTAAAGATTATTGACGCCTACCTAAGGTTAAGACATCGATCGGTCGGATTGCGCCTGGTGGCTGGTGACGTTACCTTGTTCCAGATTATCCGAAGGGTATACGTTAGCGAGGTCCGCGTCAATGTGAGGGGAAAGGCCTGTGTAGAGTTTTAAGGCTTACCACTTCAGGGAATATGTGAAGTGGCGTCTTGCTCGTGAGAACAGGAAATTTAATTACGGATAAGGATGTCAGGAACACAGGCGGGCGAATCTAAAGGAAGGGAAGGCAGTTAGCGCTACAGGAGAGGTGCCGGGGAGGAGGAACCGTGGATAACATAGATCATTGAGTGCAGGTAATTCCGAAGGTTTGGGAACAGGGACAAGGGCAATGCTCAATGCGGCAGGGGACGTGAAAACAGGGGAAAGGGGGCTGCGGGGATGAGCGGAGAGAGAATGAGCGAAGGCGTCTACGTGAGGCTGCGGGAGTACCTGGACCGCCTGCCGGGGGGATTCCCGCCGGAGAGCGGGGGGCTGGACGTCGAGTACCTCAAACGCATCTTCACACCTGAGGAGGCGGAGGTGGAGCTGGCGGTGAGGCCGGTGCCCGAGCCGGCCTCGGCAATCGCCCGCCGCTGCGGGAAGCCGCCGGAAGAGACGGAGCGGATACTCGAGGGCATGGTGCGCAAGGGGCTGGTGCTCCCCGTCCCTCCGGACAAGCCCGCCGGGAAGAGGCTCTACATGGCCCTGCAGTACATGACCGGCTTCGGGGAGCAGGTGCTGGCCTTCGGCCTGGACGAGGACTCGGCGAGGCTGTGCCTGGACTATCACCTCAAGTCCGGCTTCAAGGCCGGTTTCGCCGGCCAGAGGCAGATGCGCGTGGTCCCCGTGGGAGAGGCGGTGGAGAGCCTCCCCGCCGTGGCCCCCTACGACCGCATCCGGGACATGGTGGCCGCCCAGGAGGTCATCGCCGTCACCCCCTGCCCCTGCCGGGTTTCCAACCGAAAGGCGGGAGTGGGCTGCGGGCACCCCGTGGAGAACGAGCTCAGTTTCGGGTTCGTGGCCCAGTGGCGCATCGCCAACGGCTTCGGGAAGCGGATAAGCACCGAGGAAGCCCTGCGCATCATGGACGAGGCGGAGAGGGCTGGGCTTCTTCTGGCCCCCACCAACACCAAGGAGCCCGTCGGGATGTGCATGTGCGCCGCCTGCTGCTGCCACTGGCTGCAGGGGCTGCGTCTGCACGATAGGCCCGCGGACCACGTGCAGTCCTCTTACCGGGCGAGGATCGACCAGGACTCCTGCACCGCCTGTGGCTCATGCATCGAGCGCTGCCACATGGAGGCCATCGCGGAGGTGGACGGGGCTATGGCCGTGGACGAGGGGCGGTGCATAGGTTGCGGCCTGTGCGTATCCGCCTGCCCCGAGGGGGCGGTCGTGCTGGTGGAGCGGGAGGGCGCGCGCGAGCCCTCCGACACCTACCTGGGCATGTTCGCCCGGGTGGCCGGGGAGCGGGGCCTCCCCCTGGGGAAGATGGAGAAGGTCATGGACCGCACCCCGCTGCCCCTCTTCATGGGTACGTGGAGAGTCCTGCACCGCCTCCACCTGGCAGGCCCGGTCATCAACCTCATGGAGAAGCGGGGCCTGATCTGAAAAGTGGATGGGAATCCGCAATTCCCGAAGATCAGTTTCGCGGTCGATGCCCTCAATCCCAACTTTTTCCTGTGCCGTATTGGAGGGACGTGATTTGATGCGCAAGGAGAGAGTTTCTCGAAGGCGCCGCTTCGATGCCTCGTCGTTTCGGCAAGCGCTCCAAGGTAAAGATCAAGAGATTACCTTATATTGCCATTTGGTTTCGGAAGGTGATTCAAAGGGAAAAAGCCCAAGGTCCTCCGGCCTTCGGTAGCAGATGAAACGAGCCATTAACGGTGGTATATTCATATCGGAAGCTTAGTTCCCTTTGGGCTTCTCCCTGAGCGCAAGGGCATCAAGTTAGGGGATTAGTTCTCAGGGGTTAATTCCTTACCTCCCCAAACGCTCAGGAATAGGGCGCGAGAGCGTTGGGAGGTGAAGGAATTGCATTCCGGAGGGAAAAGCTCACCGCAAAGATCCTCGAAAGTTAAGGAAGGCTTTCTCGTTACCTCCTTGCTGGCTGCGGCGCTTCTCTTGCTGGCCTTTCATTTCGCACGAGCGGAAATGCGGGGCACGGAAGGCGGCGCGCCCACGGCTGCCTTGACGCCGGAAACCGGCTGGGCACCGGATAACGGCTCCGGGGCCCCCGCGGTGAACTCCGTCCTCCCCCGTTTCTCGGGGGAGGCCACCGCCGTGCACGTGACCGACCTCCACGGCGCGGGCTTCCAGGCCGGGGCCCAGGTGAAGCTCTCCCGGGCCGGACAGCCGGACATCGAGGCCAGCAACGAGAACGTGATCTCCGCCAACCAGATCATCTGCGACCTCGACCTTTCCGAAGCCTCCTGGGGAGCCTGGGACGTGGTGGTCACAAACGCGGACGGAAAGAGCGCCGTTCTTAGGGCCGCCTTCCTCGTGGGGACTTGCTCCGGGCAGGGCTGGGGGTCCAACACTTATAACCAGTGCGACGTCCCCGCGGGAAACGACTTCGTGGCCGTCTCCGCAGGGAGCTACCACAACGTAGCCCTCAAATCCGACGGCTCCCTGGTCGCCTGGGGGAGAAACGACGAAGGGCAGTGCGACGTCCCCGCGGGCAACGACTTCGTGGCCATATCCGCCGGAGATTCTTTCAGTCTGTCCCTTTGCAGGTGCTACCTCGTCAACGCCTCGGTCCTATCGGGTCAGGGGGCGGTCAACCCGACCTCCCAGAAGGTGACCCACGGGGAGAGCGCCCAGGTTGAGATAACCCCGGATGCGGGCTGGCACATCGCTGGGATAACCGACAATGGAAACCCGGTGACGGTTGCCGATCCCTCGGGCATGACCTACACCCTTGAGAACGTCACCGAGAACCATCTGGTGGAGGTGACCTTCGAGCTCAACACCTACACCGTCGCCTGCTCCGTCTCCCCCCAGGGCGCGGGTTCGGTCACCGGGGCCGGTACTTACTCCCACGGCCAGCAGGTCACCCTCACCGCCGACGCCAGCACCGGCTACCACTTCGTGAGGTGGACGGAGAACGGAGTCCAGGTATCCACTTCCAACCCCTACCAGTTCACGGCCACCGCAAGTAGGACCCTGGTGGCCGTTTTCGAGCAGGAGGTGTCCCCCCAGACCACCTTCTACTTCGCCGAGGGCTACACGGGAAAGGACACCTTCGAGGAGTACCTCTGCCTCATGAACCCCAACGAGGAGCAAACCACGGCGCACATCACCTACATGTTCGCGGACGGCTCCACCAAGGAGCAGGACCTCCCGGTGGGCAAGACCTCCCGGGCCACGGTGAACGTGAAGGCAGCGGTGGGAGAGGACCGGGACGTCTCCGTGAAGGTCACCTCGGACCTTCCCATCGTCTGCGAGCGCCCCATGTACTTCAACTACGCGGGGGCCTGGACGGGGGCCACGTGGTCATGGGGTACACGCCGTGAGGCACGGACGGCGACTGCAGGGAGAAGGCGATGAGCAAGGAGATCCACGGATACGGACCACGCGGATTCGAATAGTAAATTGATGGGAACGATTGGGGCCCCGGAGAGCGGGGCCCCAACGTCTTTCGTACTGCGATTCCCGGGGCAATACGTCTTCGACGGCTTGGCTTACCACGCCGTTTCTATAGTACGTATTCCCCGCGGAAGCCTCGCCTGGAGCTGAGGCCGGCCATCCTCCCCGTCCTCTCCACCTGCGCCATCTCGAAGAAGGCAGCGTGGACGACCGCCTTGCGGTAGACGAGGGCGGAGCCCAACATCCTCTTGCCCAGGAAACGGTAGTCCCAACCCAGGCCCACCGACCGGTATTTCCTCTCCTCGCAGCTAACGGCGCGGGAGAGGAACTCCCTGGCCCTCTCCGGGGTGGGCTTGGGCGGCTTCCTCCCCTGGGTGAGGAAGGCCTCCATGGCGTAACTCTTGAGCAGCTTGGGGTGGAGGACCTTGTAGGCCGTCGCCCTGGAAAGGACGTCCATCCCCGCCGCCCTGCCGTTGATGAGGACCAGGAGGCCCCGCTGCCCCTTCCGGCAGGGGAAGGCCTCGAGGTACTCCTCGAGCTCCTTGCCCCGGGCCTGGATCACGTCCCGGATGGCACCGGTGGGGGAATGGACCCCGGCCCTTTCCGCCACCCGGTCTATCTCGTCCCACACCAGGGCCTGGTCGGATTCGAATTCCGCGTACCGCTCCAGGCTCTCGGTCACCGTTTGAGCCTTCCGGCTCCTCACCGAGTGGACCAGCACGTTGTCGGAATCCTCGAAGTAGCGGCTCTCGTAGTGCCAGCGGCCGGCCTCGGTGCAGCTCACGGGGATTACCAGCTGGGACTTGGCGGGGACCAGGATCGATGTGTTGAGCACCCGGTTCTGCTTGGCCCCGACCAGCTCCTCCCCGTCCAGGAGCAGCACCGGTTTCTCGCCCCGGTTCTCCACCTTGAGCTCGGGGACGCTTCCCCCCTCGTCCACCTCGCCCACCCTGAGGACCCCTTCCTCCAGAGCCTCCTTGAGGGTCAGGTAGGCCGGGCCCCCCTTGACCGGGGAGAAGAGAGGGATTACCCCCATGTTCTCGAAGACCTGCAGGTCACCCAGCTCGAGGAGGTCAGGTAATCGGTTACCAGCTTTTCCATCTCGCACACCCCCTTTACAGGGCATTTGTAGCACCTGCCAGTGACAAAATCTGGGGTATGCAGCCGGCCGGCAGTGCTGGTCGGCGTGGTAATTGATGGAAAAAGTTTGTTCGTCAGGCGTTGGAACCCGGAAGAAAACGTGGCCGGGAGACCTCGTTCTCCCGGCCAAGATGCCATGGAGGCGAAATCGTGGTTAGTGGTGATCGCAACCCCTTCGATCTCAGGCCGCTGTCGATGGTCTGAAGCTTGCCGCCCCTCTAAATGGCGGTACCCCGATTTGAGAGGCCCCGATTGAGCCGAAGAGCCGCGGAGGCGCAGCCTCCCCCCGACGGTCTGACTCAGTCCTGGACCTTCACCTCCACGGTGCAGTCCTCGGGGAGGATCTCCATGTAATAGGTGCCGGGCGCGAGGTAGATGGTTTTCTGATGTGGCCCGGGCTCGAAGGCATTGGCCCCCGCCTGCATCTTGCCGTCCGGATGGGAATATATGGTTATGGTCACAGTTGCCTTGTCTCCGCCGATCAGGTTGTAGTAGAGCGTCTGCGAGGAGGTCTTGACCTGGAAGGTGTCGGTCTTGGTATCGGCGCTTACCGTGGTGGAGAAGACGATATTCTGGCCCTGCGTCTCCTGCTGCTCGGGGCCGGCCTTTTCGCTCGTCTGGGCATCCTCAGGCGCGCCCTTCTCCCCGGCTTCCTTCTTGGACCCGCAGCCGGCAGCGGCCAACAGAAGTAGGAGGATGACCAGGATACCGGTGATTCCGACGTAAAGTGCGCCCTTCCCTTTTCTCGTCATTTCGCACCTCCTTCTTTTGGGCCTGCGCTTATTTTAAGCGGGAGGAGCACCGGGCGCAATCAGGAGTCCGCGCGTGAAAAGCTGGTGGGTAGGAGTATTTTTCCTCTACTCCTCGCGTCTTTGCCGTTTCGTCCATGTGAGGTTTCGATAGAAGTGGCATATTGTGGAATAAATGTCCAACAAGCGAACCTCGAGGGTTCACGAATGCTTCCAGGATTGGAAGAGCGTATTCAGCTTAAATTTCATCATCTTCATCCGGCGTATTTCGCCCCAAATTCCCCTCGGATGGAGTCCAAGAAAAATCACCAACAACATGCCCTGCACATCTAAAGGGACCTTCCGAAGCGGACGATTGCATCTCGATTCAGGAGCGTCGGCTCGCCCCGTTCAGGCGCTTATCCTGTACACCGACCCCCTCGATCCCACCGCCAGCAGCTCCCCGCCGGGCAAGGGTGCGAGGGCCTCCAGGTCCGTTTTGCTGTCCAGAACGTCTTTCTCCCAGTGCACACCTTCATGATCGCCCCG
>JACVJH010000348.1 GCA_015711895.1 Candidatus Solincola tengchongensis
GAGGGCGGCGAAGAGCAGGGCCCTGGCCGCGGATTCCCAGGCCCATGACTCCATTTTTAGGGTAAACTTTACGTGTTGAGCTGTCCGCATGGATTTCCCTCCTTTGGGAGTTTGCTATATTCATAAAGTAAAACCCAGGTGATGTCAACAGGTTACCGTTATTATAAGTTAAGTAAATGTGAACTTTGAATATAAGGCATCGTCTTGAGCGGCGCGCTCTCCGGTTCCCATGATGAGCGGGACCTGGGGAAGCGGAAAGGGATGACTAGACCGTTCTTGCCGAGCGCGGCCACGGCGGCCGCGATCTGGAATTTATGGTCCGGGTGGCATGAAGGACATGGGCATCGAACATCGCTGGAAGGTACGCAGGTACGAGGTGCTGGATTCCACCAACCTGGAGGCGAGGAGGCTTCTGGCGCGGGGAGCCCATGAGGGGCTGGTGGTGACCGCGGCTCACCAGACGGCGGGGCGTGGGAGGATGGACAGGAACTGGCTGGACCGCCCGGGAAAGAGCCTCCTAGCGAGCCTGGTGTTTTGTATGAAGGAGCCCTTCACCGCTGCCGCGCTGGTGGCCGTCTCTGCGCGGGCGGCTGTGAGGAGTCTGGGAGGCGAGGGGCCGCTCTGCAAGTGGCCCAACGACCTGGTATACGGGGAGAGGAAGGTGGGAGGATTGCTCACCGAGTCCTTCCGCCGTGAGGGTGCCGATTTTCTAATCGTGGGCCTCGGCTTGAATGTAGGGTATTTACCGGAGGATCTGAACTTCCCCGCCAGGCTCCCCCCTACTTCGCTACTCATAGAGGAAGGCAAGTTGTGGAGCCCGGGTGAGATTCTGCAAACCTTACTCCACGAATTGGAGGGTCGGATGCGGGAGGGAGGGAAGGACTTTATGGAGGAGTACCGTGTCAACATGGCCTATCTAGGGCACCGGGTAGTGGTGGAAGATTATGTCATAAAAGACCCGGGCGGAGATAGGCAGGAGGCGCGGGAAGCGTCGCTTGCAAGGGACGGCACGCGCCTTGAGGGCATCCTTGCCGGCGTGGACGAAAGCGGAAACCTGTTGCTCGAGGTGGGCAAGAATACGATCTCCGTTGTTGCCGGAGATCTGTCGCCCCTCCCCGGGAAATAGCCGCCTTTCGAATCAACGACAGGTTGTTCTGAGCCGGCTCGCCGCATGGAAGCGGGTTTTCCGTGACGGGACTTCCTCGATCATTGGGAGTATTGTTTAAATGACCCAGAGCCATGTGCGGAGAAAGAACCGGAGAAGTTGAAGTGATGACTCGGTTCGGAATAGGCTTTGAGGTCAAGCCAGAAAGATGTTGGGGGTCATGCGAAGGTCGTCGATAAATCGCTCTCCATCCGCTTTGGCATGGAGGCGTTGGGTTGCGCTCAACGTGGCCGTCATCCTGTCCTTGATCTTGGTTCAACCGCTCGCTGGATGCGGCGAGGCGCCACGGCAGGAGAGCTCTGCCGGCGTGGTCGTGGAATGTATCGGGAGCGGGTCTTTCCCCCGCTGGTCATGGACGCGGGACCTCATCACCTACACCGACCTGGTGGACGGGCAGTACGAGGTCTTCGTTTGCCGCCCGGACGGGAGCGAGGCGGTATGCCTCACGGCGGGAAAGGAGGCTCTGCGGGGATGTGGCCATCGCGGCCAGTCGGCATGGCACCCCAGCGGGGAGTACATCGTCTTCACCGCGGAGAACGCCGCCTATCCACGGCTGGGACACGGGGCGTCCGCACGTCCGGGCTGGGGAAGGAACCACGACGTGTGGGTGATGACCGAGGACGGATCCCGTTTCTGGAGGCTCACCGATTACCCGGAGAACTGGGCGGTCATAGAACCTTCCTTCTCCCCCGACGGCGGTAAGGTCTTCTGGTGCGAGGAATATTCCATGGAAAAATATCCCAACGGTAAGGAAGGGGACCTCCTGCTCCCGGGGGACCGCCCCTCCGGCCCACCTTACGGCCACCCCGGCGCCTACCACTCATCCCTGCAGTTCACCTACCGCGTTGGGGAGGAGATGCTGGCCTGGAGGATGGTCTGCGCGGATATCTCATTCGGTCCGGAAGGCCCGGCGATCTCCAACCTCAGGAAGCTGGAGCCGCCAGAGGGATATACCCTAAACGAGGGAAACGGGTTCCTTCCCGGAGGGGACGGTTTCATAGGTTGTTATTCAGTTCTTTCGGAGACCCGGGGCAGGGCTGTGGCCGGCGAGCTCTTCACCTGCGGGCTGGACGGGAGGCTGGCGGAGAGGCTTACGGATACCGTGTGGCTCCACGACGAGGATCCCTGTTTCTCCCCCGACGGGTCACTCATCGCCTTCAAGGAGACCAAGGGCATTGTGGGCCATGAGGACGAGGTGTACCTGATGCGCGCAGACGGCAGCGGAAAGGTGAGGCTCACTCACTTTACCGAGCCGGGATACCCGGAGTACGACCCGGTGTACGAGATGGACGAGGTAGACCGATACGAGTACCGCCCATCAGGGACTCAGGTTACGGAGATCTGCTTCGGGCCGGACGGAAGGAGGCTGGTCTTCGGGCGTTGCCGGCCGACCCGGAGCCCTCTGGAATCGGCTCTCTCCCTCAATTCCTATCTCTACATCCTCACCTTGCCCGACAGCTATCCTGGAGGCGGGGAATGAGAACACAGTCAGGCGTGGGGTCTGACGCGGTGCGCCGAATACGCCACATTTTACTCATCGAGTCCCTGCTGGTCTTGGGAAGCGCGATCGCAGGTTATCTCCTGCACTGGCGTATCCCGCTGCCGGTGTGGCTCGCGGTGCCCGCCGGGCTTATTCTGTGGGCGGGGGGTCTCTTCTTCACCCTGCGCCTGAGGAGAAGGCGGGCGGAGCGGCGGGGGAGGGAAATGCGGGGAAGGTCGCGGAAGGGCTATCCGCTCGTGGAAGCGCGGGGGGGAATGCACCTGGGGGCGGCTATCGGTTTTCGTCTCTGGCCCAACCTTGCCGAAAGCCTTGGTGAAGCGAGGATCATCCATCCTACGGTGGCCGCGAGTCCGTGACCTCGCGACAATAATAGTCCGACCAACAACCTTTCAAGGGTCTGGGCTACCCTGATCGTCTTCGTTGCTGAAGGGAGGCGTCCTTGGGGCTCCCTATGGACCTGACCGTGCCCTTGACGCTCCCCGTGTGTCCACCATGTAGGGGGAAGGTTTCCCTGGGGTTTCGGCAAATCCTCGCCGGAGCTTCCCCGAGCCTGTCCTTTCGTCGGATAAGGGCACACCTTAGGGTTTTGATCGGTGTACCTTCGTGCCGAGGTGGATAAGGAGAGCATTTATTTCCGAGGGAGGGCACCCACGGGCTTTTGGCCAAGCCTCGCTGGATCGTCCAAGGGCTTTCCCTCTTCGCAGACATCGATTTATTGGAAGTCCCTCGAAGGGCGTTGCCGGCAAGGCCTTCAAAGCCGTCGACGTCGAATTACCGCCATCTGTCAAAGAGGCCGAACCCAATGCATTACCCATTTCTGAGGCAAGAACGCCCATTTGCTTGAGGGTTTGAAAAATCAACCGTTCAAGATGAGCTCAAAGACCTTCGGATGTCGTTGGAAAGGGTGGTGGCCTATCCATGCAGTGTCTTTGGGTTGACAGTCCGTGCGGCGCGAAAACATAATTTCCCTTCGAAGCATCCTGGCGGAATGGGCGGCGGCCCCCGGAGGTAAAGCTCCTGGGAATCCCGCGGGGCTCTTACCGGTCGTATCGCCATCCGGACAAGGTGTATGCAGCCGGAGACCGGGACCATTGGAGGGACCTCTTAAGCCACCTGTTGGCCGCGGGTTCGGCACGGTGGCCCGAATATCGTGAAACCTTGCCCGCTTCCGGCTTGAAGAAGGGCATTTCGATTGCGGGAGGGAGATGAAATGGCGGATCCCGAACATCTGGAGATGCTCAAGCGGGGCGTCAAGGCCTGGAACGAGTGGAGAAGGGACAACGTTTACCTGATCCCCGACCTCTACGGGGCCGACCTGCGAGGAATGGACCTGCAGTACGTGCACTTTATGCGCACCAACCTCGGCGAGGCCAATCTGGCCGGGTGCAACCTCCGCAAGTCTTTCTTGGTGGGGGCTTACCTCCACGGCGCCGACCTCTCGGGGTGCGACCTGGAAGGGGCGGACATGCGCGGCTGCCACCTGAGCGAGGCCCGCCTGCGCGGCGCCCGCCTGGTGGGAGCGGTGCTCAATAAGGCCCTGGCCGTGGGGGTCGATTTCAGCGGGGCGGACTTGAGGTCGGCCATGATGCTGGGCACCAACCTGGAGAACTCCGATTTCACCGGGGCGTACATGGAGGATGTGGACCTGACGGACGCCAGGCTGAAGGGCGTCAAGGTGGAAGGCGTCAGGGGTTACCGCTTCCCGGGGCGGTGATTCAATACACCCAGCCGGGGAAGGTGCACACGTTGGCCGGCTCGCGCGTGCGGTACATCTCGATCCCTCGCCACGGTTCCCCCAGGATGCCGTCGTGGATGGCCCAGGCACGCCCGCGTACCGTCTTCTCCATGCCCGGCCTCCGGAACGGGGTGCTCCCGTCCAGCTTCTCGAACAGCTCGCCGCCGGGTTGGAACCCGGCGTTGATCTCCTCCATCCTGCGCCTGCCCCGGATGTAGTTGAACCCGTAGTATTCGAATAGGATGGCCGTGTTGTAGGTCAGGGGCTCGGCGATGACCATGTCCTGGCCCATGGCGGTTATGAACTTCTCCGCAAGGGAGACGAAATCCCGCAGCAGGCGCAGGCCTCGCCGGACCTGGCCGGGAGACAGCCCGGCCTCCATGGCCCGTATCTCCTCCGGGATGTTGCGGCGCACGGTGGCGAACTTGGTCCGCCGGCCCGTCTCGTCCACGTCGGTGTTGAAGCGCGGGCTGCGGGGGTCGTTGATGATCAGGAAATTGATCTCTATCTTGTACAGGGGGGTGTCCTCGATCTCCAGATAGAAGATGCAGTCCCTGTCTCCGGGATTCTCCCGTACCACGATGACGGCGAAGGTGGAACGTGGAAATGCCTTGATCTCCACCACTTTTTCTCCCCGGGGATTGGTGAAGGTGCGGCGGTCGATGCCGAAGAGGTCGAATATCTTTTCCGGGATGAGCAGGCCGTAAAGCCTCTCCTTAGCAGCATCTTCCAGCCGGTTGAGGTCCTGAATGTTGTGATGAGGTGCGCCTCCCGTCAGCTCCCTGAAGGTTTCCAGGAAATCATTGCCCGACTGCTGGCCCATTCCCGCCCCCTTTCCCTCTACGCGGAGAGCTTCTCGTCGACGAAACCGGCGATGCGCATGGCCATGGCCATGATGGTCAGCTGGGGGTTTACGCCCGGGGAGGAGGGGAGGATGCTCCCGTCGCAGATGAACAGGTTCTCCACGTCCCAGGTCTCCCCGGTGTGGCGCACCACCGACCATTCCGGGTCTCCCCCCATGCGACAGGTACCCAGAGGATGGTAGGCGCTCATGCCGTAGAAGTCCGAGGCCCTCACCCGGGAGCGCTCCAGGCGGCGGAGGTCCCTTGGGCCGCACAACTCGTAATGTCCGGCGATGGGGGTGAAAACCCTGCGGGCGCCGGCGGCGAACCAGATCTCAGCCATGAGCACCACCGCGGCCTTGGCCTTCTCCACGTCACGCCCGCGCAGGTTGTAGAGCATGGCCGGACGGCCCCCGGCCCTGCGGAGGTCCACCACCCTTCCGCGGGAGTCGCTCTCCGAGACCATCCCGCCGAAGATGCCCATGTTGGGATATTTTTCCATAAGACTGGCGTGCCGCCTGCCGGCGAAGGGCAGGGCCAATGCGTGCACCTCAGGGGGCACGGTGCCGCCTTCGAGCATGATTCCCTCCCCCTGGAACTCGTCCACGTAGCAGGCCTGGGGGATGCCGCGGGGAGGCCCCAGGACCTCGTCGAAGAGGGCCACCGTCTGCACGGCGGGATGGATCTGCAGGTTCTTCCCCACCTGGCCGCTGGAGTTGGCCAGGCCCTGGCGCAGGAGGAGGAAGGGAGAGGAAACGGCGCCGGCGGAGAGGACCACCACCTTGGCCCCCACCTCCAGGCGGCGGCCGTTGGGCCTGCCGCTCACGGGGTCCAGAAAGGAGGCGGAGACGCCGACGGCGCGCCCCTCCCGCAGCAGTATTCGTTCGGCCCGGCAGCGCGTGTAGATGTCGGCGCCGAAGGCCACGGCATCGGGTATGAACGAAACGTCAACGCTCTGCTTGGAACCGGACGGGCAGCCGAAGACGCAGGAACCGAAGCCCTCGCATTCCTTGGCGTTACGCGGCAGCCACCCGCAGGAGAGGCCCAACCTCTCCGCCCCGGCAAGGAAAGTCCGGGCTACTTTTCCGGCCACCTCCGGGTCTGCCCTCTTCACGAACAGGTATTCCTCCAGATGGGCGTATATCAGGTCGAGTTCGCCCTCGGTTATCTCGCGGAGGCCGTGGGCCAACTGCCACTTCTTGAGCACGGGACGGTGCATGCGCAGCGCGGTCCCTGAGTTCACCGTGGTTGTACCGCCCACGGTCTTGCCCAGAGGGAGGAGGATGAAGGGCATGCCCAGGGTCACCGTCTGCCCGGCGTCCCGGTACATGCGCATGTAGGCCTCGGAGGGCCGGAGGTTGAAATCCCGGCGGGTGAAATACCCGCCCTCCTCGATGACCACCACCCTGTGGCCCTCCGAGGCCAACTCCCTGGCCAAAGGACCGCCGCCGGCGCCGGAGCCGATGATGGCCACGTCGGCCTCCAGGCGGAGGTCGGAGGCCACCTCTTCGGGGGTGAGAATCATGGCTTTCCCTCCTCTCGGGGCGGAAGAGAGCGGTCACGGGTCACCACGCGCAGGTCGGCCTCATCCCGCAGGGCCTGTGGGTCGAAGCCCAGGGGGACGGAGACCTCCGGGCGCCTGTAGTAGGACATGTACAGGGGCATGCCCGCCAAGAGGGCCGTGCCACGCAGGAGAGGGTTGCGCGAGGAGAGGAGGCGGTTCAGGAAATCCTCTCTCTCGCGCTCCTCGAGGCGCGAGAACGGCCTGCCCTTCATGATGAGGGACAGGGCGCGAAGCGCGAGCAGGCAGGCGCGGTAGAGGAAGGGGAACTCCGGAGCGCCGGCCCGTAGATATTCTTCCAGGAACTCCCTCTGCCCCCCAGGGTCGGGGGGAGGGAGGATTGAGGATCGGCCCAAGAACGCCGTCAACAGCTCCTCGAATCCGGTCTCCCGAAACGCCCGCATCCCGCTCCCTCCTGCCTGCTTCTCCCGGTCACCCCGCTTTCGGCGGCCCCATTTCAAGCAGATATTATCATAGGAGGAAAAGATCCGTTGAAGGCGGGTGTCCTGGAGTCGGTAGAGAGACGGTTTGCCACGAGGGGCGCAAAGCCGGGGGCGATGGCTGCGCT
>JACVJH010000349.1 GCA_015711895.1 Candidatus Solincola tengchongensis
GGCCAGGGAGATCCTGGGGCCCCTTTCCTCCCTCAAGCCGGAGCGCACCCTGCGGGAGCTGGACCGCCTGCGTGCCCTTTCCCTTCCCCCAAGGCACCGGCTGCTGCTGCGCGACCTGCATCCCGATTCCCTGTACAAGGTCCTCCTGAGGACCTATGAACGCCAACCCGAGGACTTCGCCACCCTGCTCGGGATGCCCGGCGTGGGAGCCAAGACGCTCCGCGCCCTGGCCCTGATCGCCGAGCTGGTCTACGGCACTCCGCTGAGCTGGCGGGACCCGGCGCGGTACAGCTTCGCCCACGGGGGAAAGGACGGCCATCCCTACCCCGTGGACCGGGAGACCTACGACTCCTCCATCGATCTCCTGGACAGCGCCCTGCGCGCTTCAAGGGCGGACAGGAGCGAGAGGGAGGCCGCACGTCGAAGGCTGCGCCGCTTCCACCTCGCTTTGCGCGAGCGAGGTGAAGGCGCTCCCGGCCTTTCAGGGCCACCGGAATCGCGCCCCCTAACCATGGTAGGCGAGATGAGCCCAGGATATACCGAGGTCCAGCGGAATCCGGATGTGCGACGCGAAAGACAGGGCATCGGAGGCGCGGGTATGGCGAATGGTGGGCAGACGTGCCTCCCCTTCTGATCTTCCCCGCGAACCCTTGTCCTTTAATAAACCCAAAACCCCACCAATCGGGAGGTTATATCCATGTTTTCGTTCGCCAGAGGCAACGGGATCCATGAAATGATACGGATAAGGGGCACGGGAACCTCACCCAAGCGCCAATCCCCATCAACCCCCTCCTCATCAGGAGTCCACCGTCCGCTCAAAGGGGACGCGTCCTCCGGCAATTGGGGGTCTTGAAAATTCGACTCCTTTTTCGGCTACCCGCACTCGAGAAGTCCACCGGCGCGTCCCCGGCGGCGACACAACGAGACATCCACCTTCTCTTCCTGTGGACATGAGGATCTGAGGAAGATGTCTTGCGCGCCTACAGGTTGTTGGTCTCCCTTTGTCCTGTTATATAATTAGTGCGGTTTTCAGAGCAAAGCGAGCTACGAGGTGAGCGCGGTTGAGTTCGGTCATCAAGAAACGCCGCAAGAAGATGCGGAAGAAGAAGCACAAGAAACTCCTCAAGAGGACCCGCTGGCAGAGGAGAAACAAGTAATCTACCCCTTACGGGTCATGTGTACGCTCCATCGGCGGTATCGGCTGGCCCTCGGTGGTGCCCACGGTTTCAAGAGGAGTCTTCGGGATTGCCGAACCCACCTCCTCCGGGGGTCCGGATCATGATCACGTCCCCGCTTTCCACCCAGATCTCGGTCTTGGAGGGCAGGCGCTCTATACGACCGTCCTTCTTTAAGATGAGGTCCTCGCCCGGCTTGCCCGGCCTTCCGCCTCCCAGCCCGTAAGGGCCGCGCCGCCTCCTGTCGGCTATGAGGGTGAGGCGGGCCGACTCCAGGAACTGGATGTGGCGCTCCAGCCCGTCCCCTCCCCGGAATCGCCCTTCCCCTCCTGTTCCCCTGGCCACGGAATATCTGAGCACGCGTAACGGATACTCGAACTCCAGCGCCTCCACGGGGGTATTCATGGTGTTGGTCATGTGGTTGTGGGTGGCGTCCATGCCGTCCTTGTACGGGCGGGCGCCGCAACCCCCGGCGATGGTCTCGTAATAGGCGAAGGGGCGTGGCTTCTCCCCTCCCAGGGCCAAGTTGGTCATGGTGCCGTAGCTGGCGGCAGGTATCCTCTCCGGCAGGGCCTGGGCCAGGGCACCCAGCAAGGCGTCCACCACCCGCTGGGAGGTCTCCACGTTCCCTCCGGCCACCGCCCGCGGGGGAGAAGCATCCAGGAGTGAGCGCTCGGGGACTATCACCTCTACCCTTTCGAGGGACCCGTGGTTGAAGGGAGCCCCAGGCGGGAGCAGGCAGCGGAGGACGTAATAAACCGCGGAGAGGGTCACCGAGCGGGGACAGTTTATGGGCCCGGTAACCTCCCCACTGGAACCGGTGAAGTCCACCTTCAAGCTGCCGCCGGATATGGATATTCTCACCGCGATGGGGATGTCCTCGTTCCCCCACCCGTCGTCGTCCAGGTAGTCGGTGAAGGCGTACTCTCCCTCCGGAAGAAGGGAGAGGGCCTCGCCGGCCATTCTACCCGCATAGCGCTGCAACTCCTCCATCCAGCGCGTCACCGCTTCCGGGCCGTGGCGGGTCACGATGTCCAGCAGCCTGCGCTCGCCGACCCGCAGGGAGCCGAGCTGCGCGCGCAGGTCGCCCTTCCTCTCCTCCGGGGTCCGCACATTGGCCAGTATGAGGCTCTCCACGTCCTCCACCACCCGGCCTTCCCGCGCGTAGCGGAGCATGGGGATGATGAGGCCCTCCTGGTAGACCTCGCTGCCCAGGGGCATGGAGCCCGGAGCCCTCCCGCCCACGTCGGCATGGTGAGCCCGGCTGACAACATACCCCACCTGCCGACCCTCACACCACACCGCGGAGACCATGGTCAGGTCGGGAAGATGGGTGCCTCCCCGGAAAGGGTCGTTCCAGAGCGCCACGTCCCCCTCCCTCAGGACCTCGCCCCGCCCGTCCAGCCATTCCACCAGGGCCTGCATGGAAACGGGGAGAGCCCCCAGATGGACGGGGATGTGGGCCGCTTGGGAGACCAGCCGCCCCCGGGCGTCGAAGACGGCGCAGGAGAAATCCCTTCTCTCCTTGATGTTCGCCGAGTGGGCGGAACGCTGCAGGACCACTCCCATCTCCTCGGCCACCTCCGCCAGGAGGTTGTTGAAGATCTCCAGTCTCGCGGCGTCCAATTCCACCTCCATCGCCCTTCCCCTCCACGCGCCCGGGTCAACTCCCGGTCCTCTCCAGCACCAGGCTCCCGTACCCGTCCACCCGGCCCTGCCAACCCGGCGGCACCACTACCGTGGCGTCCTCCTCGCAGACAAGACAAGGCCCCTCCACGCTCTCCCCGCTGCCCAACGACTCCCGCTCCAGAACCGGGCATTCCACCTCCGCCAGCTCCCCTTCCAGGATGCCGAATACCACCCTGGCCCTCCCGTGTCCCCTGCCCGCTCCTCTTCTTCTCCAGGCCGGGAAACACGCCTCCGAGGGCCTTACCGAGCGCAGCCTGAGGTTCACCACTTCCACCTCCGCTCCCTCCAGGTGGAAGCCGTAGCGCCTCTGGTGCGCCTGGTGGAAGGCCTCCGCCACCTCCGCGGCATCCCATCCCTCCTCCACCTCTATCCGGAGCTCATACGCCTGGCCCCGGTAGCGCAGGTCCAGCGCCGGACGCTGGAGGCAATCTTCCATATCCTTCCATTTGTCGGGAAGCGCCCCCCTCATCCTCCTCCACCCCTCCCTGGCCCGCTCCATGGCCTCCGCTCCCAGGGGAAGCATGACGGTCAGGGAGGAATCGCGCACCCGGTCGGCCATGGCCAGGCCGCAGGCGGAGAAGGTTCCCGGAAAGAGGGGCACCAGTACCCGACGCATCCCGAGCAGCTCGGCCAGTTCGCAACCGTGCATGGGGCCGGCTCCCCCGTAGGCGAGGAGGGTGAAATCCCGGGGGTCATGGCCCCGGTCCACGGTCATGAGCCGCACCGCCCTGGCCATGTGGTTGAGGGCCACGCAGAGGACTCCCGCCGCCGTCCTCCGGGCATCCCATCCCAGGGAGCTCCCCAGTGCCCGCATGACGGCATGGGAGCGTTCGGGGTAGAGGCGCATCCTGCCCCCCAGGAACCGGTCCACGGGCAGCCTGCCCAGGACCATGTTGGCGTCGGTCACGGTGGGGAGGTCGCTCTTTCCGTAGCAGGCCGGGCCAGGATGGGCACCGGCGCTCTCCGGACCCACCTTCAGGGCTCCTCCCTCGTCCAGGCGGGCGATGCTCCCGCCTCCCGCCCCTATGGAATGGATGTCGATCATGGGGAAACGTAGAGGGAAGCCCTCCACCTCCCCTTCGGGGGTGAGGGTTATCCCTCCGTCCAGCAGAGAGACGTCCGTGCTGGTCCCTCCCATGTCCAGGGCCACGGCGCGCTGCAGGCCCGCAAGCTCGCACATCCTGGCCGCGGCGGTCACCCCTCCGGCGGGACCGGACATGAGGGTCCTGGCCGCCGCCTCCCGCGCCTCCTCGGGGTCCATGGTCCCTCCACCCGAGTGCATGACCTCCAGGCGTCCCTCTCCCACCCCCCGCCGCAGCGCAGCGATGTAGCCGGCCACCCTTCCCGCCAGGTAGGCGTTGAGAACCACCGTGCTGGCCCTCTCGTATTCCCGGTATTCGGGAAGGATCCGGCAGGAGAGGTGGACGTCAAGGCCCGCCGAGGCCAGGGCTTCCCCCACCCTCAACTCGTGATCCGGCCGCAGGAAGGAAAAGAGCAGGCACACGGCCGCGGCCTCCACCCCCATGGCGCGCATTCTCCGGGCCAGCTCGACCGCCCTCTTGTCCTCGAGGGGGAGGATTATCT
>JACVJH010000350.1 GCA_015711895.1 Candidatus Solincola tengchongensis
CCTTCCGGCGGCTGGGCCCCACCTTCCAGGATGAGGTGGAGCTCATACCCTGCGACCCGGTATATTCCTGCGTCCTCCGGGACGGGACCCGTGTGGACGTCCCCCTTTCGCTGGAGGGCACGGCGGAAGCCCTCTCCCGCCTCTCGGAGACAGATGGTAAGAATTACCATGAGTTCGCCGGGCGCATGGGCGGCTTCCTGGCCGAGACCCGCAAGGGGTTCTTCACCAGCCCCATGAACGGCTTCGGGGACCTGCTGCGCGTCTTCGCGCGCACTCCCGGGCTCCTTAGATACCGGGAGCTCTTCACGGGCTCTTACCAGAGCGTGCTCGGCCGCTACTTCAAGGACTCGCGGGTCCTGGAGACCATGTCCTTCCAGAGCTGGTACGTGGGCCTCCCCCCGGAGCTGGCCCCCGGGGTCTTCTCCATCCTGGGCTACAGCGAGCACGAGGGGGTCTGGTACCCGCGGGGAGGCATGGTCTCCATACCCGAGGCCCTGGCGCGGTGCGGAAGGGAGCGGGGGATGGAGCTCCAGCTGGGAGCGGCGGTGAGGAGGGTGCTGGTGAGCGGGGGACGCGTGCGCGGGGTGGTGCTGGAGGACGGGACGGAGGTGACCTGCCACGCGGTGGTCTCGGACATCAACGCCAGGACCCTGTACCTAGAGCTGGTGGGCGAGGAGCACCTTCCCCCGCTGGTGCGTTACGGCATCAGCAGCTACCAGCCCTCCATCTCCGCGGTCATGCTCTGCCTGGGAGTGGACTACGAGCCGCCGCTTTCCGCCCACCACACAATCATCACCGCTCCCTTCGAGGAGATGAACGATTACTGGTGGAACCGCTGTCTCAAGGGGCTGCCGCCGCGGGAGCAGTTCGGCCTGCTGTGCTGGCCCACCATGTCCGACCCCTCGTTGGCCCCGGAGGGCCACCACGTCCTGAACGTCATCCTCATGGGCCCCTACCGCCTGGAGGGGACGGACTGGGACCGCGAGAAGCGGGGCTTCCTCGAGGAGGCCGTGTCCTGGCTCTCGCGGAAGGCGGTCCCCGGGCTGGAGGAACACGTGGAGGTGGCGGAGATCCTCACACCACTGGACTACGAGAGGCGGTTGCGCAATCCCGGAGGGGCCATCTACGGGTTGCAGCAGGACCTCTCGGCGCAGATCGTCTTCCGCCCCCGCTCCCGGTCGCGGGCTGTGAGGGGGCTCTATCTGGCGGGGGCCTCCACCCATCCCGGGGGTGGGGCCCCTACCCCCATCGGCTCGGGCATCATCGCCGCCGACCTGGTGGACAGGTACGAGTGACCCACTTCCGTTTGGGGCATGGACGGTCCAGCACGGGGATTCCATTGGGCGATGAGGGGGGAGCGGAGGGGCATGGACGGACCTGGAGGAGGGGTCTTGTCCGGCGGTGAACACGAAAAGACAGGGCGCGGCCCCGGCTTACCCAGAGAGGGTGTTCGGGCCGTTACCGGCGCGGAGGATCGAAATCGGCGCCGGGGACGACAGGCAGCCGCGCCGATGGTGAGGCGCCACCGGGTCAGCGGAGGAACGGAAGCCGCAGTCGCTGCCGGGCGGGCCGGCTTACGGTACTCGTGGAGCGTGGATATCGGAGGACGAAAAAGGGGTCTCGCCTTAGGGTGAGGGACCCGGCCCGGTGGATGTGCGCCAAAGGCGTGAGTCGCGGATCGACTCCGCCGATCGGAGCCACGACGTTTTAAGCGCACGGGGGCAAGCTGGGGCGCGCCGGCGCCGCTGGGTATCCGGGAAAGGAAAAACCGTCGCATCGGACGATCGGTAAGGAGGTGAGAAGTGTTGGCCCGCATTCCCATCATAGTGGAGGAAGAAAATGCCAGGGGTAAGCTCCGCGGCTTGCTCAAGAGGCTCTTGCCCCTGGGAGTCGCCGTGGCGATCGCCCTGCAGTTCGCCCGCATGGACGAATCGCGAAAGAGGTTCGTGCTCCACCTGTTGAAGCAGGTCCCCTATCTCCCCGGCCGCTACTTCGCCTGATGGTTTTCAACCGGTGTGTGCGACGGGAGAACGGCGACGTCAAGACCTGCATGCCGAGGCTTCGGCCCCTGGCGGGAGGCCCCGGTCCTTGGGAGATGGTCATGAAAACGCGGAGTATGCGGGCCTATCTTCGACAAGTTCCGCCTCGGTTTAGGGAGTCTTCCGCGGGGGCCTGATCAACACTGGCCTGGGGATTTCTTCAGCTCCCTCTCGCGCAGCTCGCGGCGGAGTATCTTGCCCACGGTACTCTTGGGCAGTTCCTCCACGAACTCGATGGCCTTGGGACCCTTGTGAGGGGCCAGGTTCTCCCGGCAATAGGCGATGACCTCCTCCTCGGTCAGGGACTCCCCGGGCTTGACCACCACGAAGGCCTTTACCTTCTCCCCCCGGTAGGGGTCGGGTGCGCCCACGGCGCAGGCCTCCAGTATCTTGGGGTGCTCGAAGAGCACGTTGTCTATCTCCACCGGGTAGATGTTGTACCCGCCGGCGATGATCATGTCCTTCTTGCGGTCCACCACGGAGAGGTAGCCTTCGTCGTCGAAATAACCGATGTTCCCCGTGTACACCCAGCCGTCGCGCAGCGCCTCCGCGGTCTCCAGCGGCTTCTTGTGATATATCCCGCACGACACGGTGTAAACATATACGTTCAGGGGTAAATAGTATGCTGGAAGTCCCGTGGGCTCCCTGGGGGAACAGCGCAGCGCTCCTTGTGTGGGATCGTCCCCGCTTTCCCCTAGGTGAGAGACCGTCCCCTCTGGGAGGGGCGCGGGGGCTTTACGGTTGGTCGGCGAAGAGGCGAGCGTGAGACCCGGTAGAGGGGGTGGAGTGATGAAGAAAGTGAAGCTCGGCGCGGTACTGGTTATCCTCGTGCTGCTGTCGATGGCCGTCCTCTCCTCCTGCGGGGGGAAGGCGGAAAGAGCGGTGGAGGAAGAATACGCCCCCATGGAGGTGGTCCAGCTGGACAGCGGGCCCGTGCGGGGCGTGGTGGGGAATGACGGTATCGCCGTGTTTAAAGGCATACCTTACGCGGCTCCGCCGGTGGGGGACCTCCGGTGGAAGGAGCCGCAACCGGTGGAGCCATGGACGGAGATAAGGCCTTGCCTCCAGGAAGGACCCGTCTGCACCCAGGTACCCTGGCCCTACGAGTTCGCCAAGGAGTTCTACAACTTCCCCAACCAGAGCGAGGACTGCCTGTACCTCAACGTCTGGACCCCGGCAAAAGAGGCGGGCGAGAAACTCCCGGTGATGGTCTGGATCCACGGCGGTGCCTTCGTCCTGGGCGCAGGCTCCCAGAGCCTGTACGACGGCCGGAAGCTGGCGGGGAAGGGCGTGGTGGTTGTGACCTTCAACTACCGCCTGGGGCCGCTGGGATTCATGGCCCATCCCCTGCTCTCCGCCGAATCACCCCACGGGGTGTCCGGGAACTACGGGCTGCTGGACATGATAGAGGCCCTGAAGTGGGTGCAGAGGAACATCGAGGGCTTCGGCGGGGATCCCGGCAACGTGACCGTCTTCGGACAGTCCGCGGGCGGTGCCAGCGTGTGTTGTCTTCTGGCCAGCCCCCTGGCAAAGGGACTCTTCCACCGGGCCATCGTGGAGAGCGGCGGCTTCTTCTCCATGGGATTCCTCACCACCAAGAGCGGGGATACCCTGCAGGACGCGGAGAGGTTCGGCCAGAGGATCTCCGCTGAACTCGGTTGCGACAAGGCAGGGGACGAGCTTGCGGCGCTGCGGGAGAAAAGCGCCCAGGACCTGCTTACTGCTTTCCAGAAAGTGGAAGCGGAGACGCCCGGTGCCCTATCCACGGGACCGATGGTCGACGGGTACGTCCTGCCGGACAAGCCGCAGAACGTCTTCGCCCAGGGAAAGCAGCACAAAGTGCCCCTGCTCATCGGCACGGTGGCGGACGAGGGGACCCTTTTCGTGGGGAAGCAGGAGATGACCCCCGCCCAGTATGACGAGATGCTCAAGGGCATCTTCGGGGCTCATGCCGGGGAGGTGGCCGCACTCTACCCGGCGGGAGCGAGCGCCAGGGACGCTTACGTGAAGATGTTCACCGGCCTCGGGTTCGCGGGCCCCTCCCGGCATGCCGCGGAGTGCATGGCCCGGGACGGCATGCCCGTCTACGTGTACCGGTTCAGCTATGTCTCCACCACCGATCCGGTCCGGGCGGCTATGGGGGCCTATCACGGTTCGGAGATAGCCTTCGTCTTCGGTAGCTCGCTGCTGGACTTCGCGGGGAGCGAGGTCAAGGCGCTCTGCGCGTCGGTCATGAACTACTGGACCCGCTTCGCGGCGACGGGGGACCCCAACGGGGGAAGCGAGCCTGCCTGGCCGCCTTTCAAGGCAGGAAGCGACGTCTATCAGGACCTGAACCTGAACATCACCACCCGGCAGGGCTATTACCCTCAGGATTACCAGCTGGTCCTCAGGATAAGCGGGCTCAAGTGATCCCCTGCTGCCGTCGGCGGCTTCGGACACTTCAGGAGGCCGAAAAGGCCGGAGAGGTTTCATGCCGATGTTGACCCGGGGGACGGCCGCGGACGTAGTGCCTTTCATTTCCGGAGTGGGGCATGTCCGCGGCGTTTATGTCCCTGGGTAGCACATGACCGTGGGTTTGCGTCCGGGATAGCACATACCCGTGGCCTTCGCTTGCTGGAGGAAAAGTCTTCCTGATGCCTCCGGGATGTCTCGGATATGAGCCCGGGGCTCAGTTGTCAGGTGGGGACGAGGTGATCTCCGGGGCGATGGGTTGGGCTGGACCGCTTAGTGTGACGAAGAGTTTTGCGCGCAGCCGGGGAGGACGTTCAACAGCGGAGCAAAGACGGCCTCCGGGACCGCATGTCGTGACGGAGGGTTTTCGTGCACCGCCTATCGCATAGCCGCCTTTATCGTGAAGCGGAAGGCGGAGCCGCCCCCCTCCCGGGGCTCGTGCCATAGCCTCCCCCCATGCGCTTCCACTATGCGGCGGGCTATGTACAGGCCCAGCCCCAGGCCGTGCGATGGCCGGCGTCCCGGTCCGTCGGCTTGGTAGAAGCGCTCGAAGACCTTCTCCCTTTCCCCTTCCGCTATTCCCGGACCACGGTCCAGGACGGAGAGGACCACCCCTCCCTCATCGCCGTGGGATACCTCCACCTCCACCGGGGAGCCGGGCGGCGAGTACTTGACCGCGTTCTCCAGCAGTATCACCACCACCTGGCGCAGCTTCTCCTCATCCGCCCGTACGGCGGGCAGGCCGTCCGCGGCTCGCATGGAGAAGGTGTTCTCCGGCCACCGTGCCCGCGCTTCCTCCAGTATGGCG